>NZ_RBLW01000003.1:0-485680 GCF_003989295.1 Dermabacter sp. HSID17554
CAGCAGAAACAAAACAATCAACATTACGCTGACCATCCAGAAATTGAACAAGAAATTCAATGTTCCTGCCAAAAAAATTGGCATCAATAAACAGACACACTATTGAGATATCAAACAACATGCGCACCCAAACACCCGCACCCACCAGAGCACTTCGTTTTGGAGCAACCCCTACAACTTACCGAACCAGGCCCACCCCGTCAAATCCATGCCACGTGATCCGCAACACCAACAAGAGTGAAAACCCAGCCCACCAAGCCAAAACACGCCACACACAAACCAGTCTCAACCGGTCCGCATCCGCCGCATCCCTTCCGGGGCAACGAGGAAAAACATTACCCACACCCCCACCACCACGCAACCCCACACCACCCATTCGTGGCCCACACCATAAAAACCCCCAAACGCCGCTGCGCTGAACGGCTTTTGGGGGTCGTGAAGGAGGGGACGGAACGCTCCGCGAAGCGGCAGTTCTAGTGGCTAGGAACGTAGCCCCTGTGAAGCGCAACAATCCCGCCACTCAAGTTGCGATACTGCACGCGCTCAAGTCCGAGGTCAAGAAACCACTCGCGAAGCCCCTCTTGGTCTGGCCACGCGAGAATCGATTCCGCGAGATAGCTATAGGCTGCACCGTTCGCCGAGACCTGCGAGGCCACGCGAGGGAGCAACCCCATGATGTAGCGCGAATAGACGTGCCTGAACGCCCGATTCTTCGGGGTCGAGAATTCACACACCACGACCGCGCCACCGGGCTTGACCACGCGGGTCATCTCGGAAAGCGCCTTCTTCGGTTCCACGACGTTACGCAATCCGAAGCTGATCACGGCCGCATCAAAAGAGTGCGGTTTGAACGGAAGGTTGGTGGCGTCGGCCCCCACGAACGGGATATGCGGTTGCCGCTTGCGCCCCTCAGCCATCATGCCAGCAGAGAAATCCGAGGCAAGCACCTGAAGCCCCTCGCGCGCAATGGCTGCGCTCGACGTGCCCGTGCCCGCGGCAACATCGAGTACTCGAGCCCCACTCCCCTTCGGCAGATCAAGCGCCTCGACCATGGCGGTGCGCCATCCGCGGTCCTGTCCAAAGGCCAGAACGGTGTTGAGGAGGTCGTAGCGCCCCGCAACGTCGTCGAACATCGTGGAAACATCGGCGGGGTTCTTCGTCAAGTCGGCTCGCGTCATGACTTCCATTGTGCCTGATCGCCGCACGGAACGCGCGTGGCTCATCGCACGCGCGTCAGAGTCCGAGCAGCCCCGTGAGTGCGTCACGGAGGAAATACAGCACGAAAAGCGCGCTCACAACGTACATGAGCCAGTGCACCTTCTTGGCGTTACCCACGACGATCTGGATGACCCCATACATGATGAAGCCCGCACCCATGCCAACGGTGATGGAATACGCGAACGGCATGAGGATGATCGTAAGGAAGGCCGGGATCGCCTTCGTGAGATCGCTGAAGTCGATCTCGACCACTTGGCTCATCATGAGGAAGCCCACGAGAACAAGCGCTGGCGTTGCCGCCTCGTAGGGAACGAGCGCAACGATCGGCGACAGGAACATCGCGATGAGGAAGCACAGGCCCGTCACGACGGTAGCGAGACCCGTACGAGCACCTTCACCCACGCCCGTCGCGCTTTCCACGAAACTCGTGTTGGAAGAGACACCGCCGACGCCACCCATGATTGCGCCCACGGAATCGGCGACGAGCACACGCTGGCTATTTTCAACGTCACTGTTCTCGTCCACGAGGCCAGCTTCGGTGCCCACGGCAACCATCGTGCCCATCGTGTCGAAAAAGTCCGCGAGGAGGAGGGAGAACACCACGATGATGGCGCCTACGACGCCCACCGCGCGCAAGCCGCCGATCGGGTCGACCTGGAACAGCGTGCCAAGATCCGGAAGCGCGAAGGCGCTCGTACTGAGCGCCGGCACATTCATGGACCAACCGTAGGGATTACCGGCATCGGCGTCAGTCGCGGGAGCAAACTGGCCGATTCCCACGGTGTTCTCCACAACAATGGCAAGCACGGTGGCGGCGATGATGGCAATGAGAATGGCGCCGGGAACTTTCCTCACCCAGAGCAGGATCATGAGGACGAGACCAAAGACGAACACAGCAGTGGGCCAGCCAATGAGCGAACCGGAGTTGCCGAGTTGCACAGGCGTGCCACCGCCGGTTGTCACAAAGCGCGCGTTGATGAGGCCAATGAAAGCGATAAAGAGGCCCATACCCACGGCAATGGCGGTTTTCAAGAACTGCGGAACCGCCAAGAACACGGCCTTACGGAAACCCGTGAGCACGAGCAGGAGGATAATGACGCCCTCCACGAGAACGAGGCCCATAGCCCCCGCCCACGTCATTCCGGGCAAAGAAACGACACCGTAGGCAAGATAAGCGTTGAGGCCGAGCCCCGCAGCCATCGCGAGGGGGAAGTTCGCCCACGCCCCCATGAAGATCGAGCAGATTGCGGCGATCAGCGCGGTGCCCGCAGCGACAGCGGGCATGTTGGGCTCGGTTCCGCCTCCGAGATACATGCCGGTGGAATCCGGGACTGTGCCGATGATGAGCGGATTGAGAACGATGATGTAACACATCGCGAAGAACGTGACCATGCCGCCGCGTACTTCACGCCCAACGGTCGAGCCGCGCTTCGAAATCGAGAAGAAAGAATCGAGGCGCGACGAAGGCGCGCCTGTTGAGGGTGCATTTTGGGTTTGGGACATGCAGCCCATTGTAAGAAAGGCCCGGTCAAAGCGAAGCTTTGCACCGGGCCAGCGAGACGAAAACCTCGCGCAGGGGCTGCTTACTGACGGTTCGCGTCGATAAAGCGGTAGTAGTCGAGGTAGTCAAGCTTCGAAGCCGCGGCGCTGTCCACGACGATCGTCGCATCTTCGTGCAGCTGAAGCGCGGTCGAAGTCCAGCGTGCGCTCACGCCACCCTCGATCGTCTGGCGAATGGCTTCGGCTTTATTCTCGCCAGTGGCGATCAGGAGAAGCTTCTTGGCCTCGCGGATGGTACCAACGCCCTGGCTAATCGCGTGTACGGGAACGTCATCCTTCGACTCGAAGAATCGTGCGTTATCGGCAATGGTCTTCGGTGTAAGGGTCACGAGGTGCGTGCGCGAGGCGAGCGACGTGCCAGGTTCGTTGAATCCGATGTGGCCGGTCGCCCCCACTCCGAGAAGCTGAAGGTCGACACCACCCGCATCCTTGATTGCGGCATCATAGCGCGCTGCTTCCAGAGCCGGGTCGCCGGTGTCACCGCGGGGGCAAAACACCTTTTCGGGATCAAGGTCAACCTTCTCCACGAGGTGCTCGCGAATAAAGCGTGCGTAGCTTTGCGGGTGCTCGGGAGAAAGTCCCACGTATTCGTCCAGCATGAACACCGTGACCTCCGCAAAGCTCAGCCCCTCCTCGCGGTGGCGGCGTGCGAGCTCGTCATACGCCGCAATTGGAGACGAACCCGTGGCAAGACCGAGCGTGACCGGGCCACCGTTCGCCTCGCGGATCACCGCTTCGATGTGATCGGCAACGATCTTGCTCGCGTCATCGGCATGTGGACGGATGTAAATTTCCATGGCATCTCCGGCTCAGTTCGGGGGCGCGTGGGGCCGACGCTTGCCGGCCTTCATCAACGCCTGTGTTGTTCTCGCGCATGCGCTCTCTCAAGCATAGTTACCCCACTTCGAGAGCAGCAAGGCCCGGCACCTCGAGGTGCCGGGCCTTGCGTATGCGCACGATAAAACTACGCGCTTATGCTCAAAAGTTACTTCTTCTTCGGGGTTGAAGCTGCTGCGAGTTCAAAGGCCTTGCGCGGCTCGGTCGTCTGCGCAATGCCGAGGATTTCGCGGTTGCCAAGAAGGGAGCTTGCCCAACCCGCGACGACACCGGCCTTTCGACCGAGCGTAGGCATCGCGTAAACGTGGTAGGCGCGAGCGCCGAGCCATGCCGGAAGGCCCTTGAGCTCCACCTTCTTGTCACCGATGAACAGCGTGCCAACGCCCTTGAACATGCCGAGGGTTGCCATCGTGCCGAGGTTCTTGTGGTAGTAGTCCACGAGCGGGCGCGAATCGATCGCACGTGCCACGTTGTCGGCGAGGGTCTTGGCCTGGCGCACAGCATGCTGAGCGTTCGGCGGGCATACCTTGCCTTCGCCCGAGGCGAGGTCCGGCACGGTCGTGCAGTCGCCCGCGGCAAAGACACCTTCGAGGGGGCCGTCTTCGCTCTTGACGCGCAGATCCGCGAGGCAGTCGAGTCGACCGGTCTGGTTGAGCGGCAAATCCGAGTTCTCGAGAACGGGGTTCGGCTTGATGCCGGCGCACCACACGATGAGGTCGGAGGCGAACTCGTCGCCATCGGAGGTCTTGACGATGCCGTTCTCACACGAGTTGAGGAACGTTTCGAGCTTCACCTCGATACCGCGCTCACGGAACTGCTTGAGCGCATACTTGCCGAGTTCCTCGCCCACCTCCGGGAGAATCCGGCCCATGGCTTCGATCATGACGAAGCGGACATCCGAGGGGTGGAGATCCGGGTAGTACTGGAGGGCAGCGGAGACCATGTCTTCTGCTTCAGCAAGGGCTTCCGAGCCCGCGAAGCCGCCGCCCACGAACGTGAAGGTCAACAGGCGCTTGCGGGTTTCCGGATCCTTGGTCGACGCAGCCTCAGCGAGGTTGCTGAGAATGCGGTTGCGCACAGCGACGGCTTCCTCGACCCACTTGAAGCCAATCGCGTTTTCCGCGAGGCCCGGAATCGGGAGCGTACGCGGAACGGAGCCGAGCCCCACGACAAGGTAGTCGTAGCTAATCTCAATCGATTCTTCGCCTTCGAGGGCGACGGTCACGACGCGATCCGCATGCGAGATTTTCTCGACCGCGCCCGTCACGACTTTCGTCCCCTGCAGGACCTTGCGCAGCGGAGCGAGAACGTTGCGCGGGTCAATCGCACCGGCGCCAACTTCGGGCAGGAACGGCTGGTACGTGAGGTACGGGCGTGTGTCCACGACCGTGATGGCAACGTTGTTGCCAGCCTTCTTACGCAGTTCGGCTGCGACGTTCATGCCAACGCTGCCGCCACCGAGAACGAGAACGTGCGGCTTGTTTCCTGAATTGATGTTCATGTGTGTGAACTTGCCTTTCCACATCGCTAACGATGCAATTCAATCACGCTGGGGCTTTTCCAAACTGAGTGAATCGAGCACGCTCATGGCGAGCCCATCCAGGATGTCGTGTTCGCTTGTGGTGATGCGCTCGAGGCTCCCCTCGTTCGCCACGCGCTCGAGAATTCGCGCCCAGATCAGCGCTCCCGCGCCGATCACGTCAACCCGACCGGGGTGGATCGCCGGAAACGCCGAAAGCTCCGTGGAGCTCGAGCGAAGAATTCGGTAGCTGAGCGCCGTGAAATCCTCGGGATCGATGCTCGCACCGTGGCTCAACTCAGGCGTGTATTCCTCGAGACCCAGGGCGATGGCAGTCAGCGTCGTCACGGTTCCTGCGACGCCCACGATGCCTCGCACCGACGCGAAATCGATTGCGCGCGCGGCTGAGTCGAGCAGCGCATCAATGTCGCGCGTCGCGGCTTCGATGTCATCTTCGCTTACGCGATCCGCGCTCAGATGCCTTTCGGTGAGGCGCACCGAGCCCATATCGAGGCTTATTTCGGCGAGCGGCTCATCTTCGCCATATACGAGTTCGGTCGAGCCCCCGCCAATGTCAACAATGAGGCGCGGCGATGGTCCAGGATCCGGGAGCGTTGCCACAGCGCCACGGTAGCTGAGACTTGCTTCTTCCGTTCCCTCAATAACTTCGGGTTCGATCCCGAGAATTTCCCGCACGCCATCGATAAACTCGGCGCGGTTCTCAGCATCACGGCTTGCACTCGTGGCGGCAAACCGCACGCCCTCTACGTCGCTCGTTTCAATGACTTTCGCGTATTCGCGCGTCGCAGCGAGCGTGCGCGCGATCGCCTCGGGGTCAAGGCGCCCCGTGCGATCGACCCCGTAACCAAGGCGCACAATTTGCATGTCGCGGGCGATGTCGCGCAGGGAACCGTCGGAATCCTCCTCGGCAACGAGGAGGCGAATCGAATTGGTGCCGCAATCAATCGCGGCGACGCGGCGGCTCATTTTTCTGCCTCCTCAAGCGTTGCAGGCGTAACCTCGCAGCGGCATCGGTCGATAGTTGTTTCAACGGAAGCCATCTCAAGCGCGCGGTCACCGAAGGGATTCACGCCGGGCCCCTCTGCGAGGGCCTGACCAACCACCGCGTGCAGGCACTTTACTCGCGACGGCATTCCGCCCGCACTGATGCCCTCAATTTCCTCGGCGTTGCCAAGCTCGGCGCGACGCACCAGATAGCGTTCGTGGGCGCGCGCATAGCGCTCTTTGAGCTCCTCGCTCCCCTCGAGTTCAGCCGTCCACTCGGCGAGCAGCCCGCGCGCTTCGAGACGCGAGCAGGCCTCGACCATCGACGGTAGCGTGAGATAGAGACTGGTGGGGAAAGGGGAACCATCGGGAAGCCGTGGTGTCGTGCGTACGACGGCGGGCGCTCCGCACGCGCAGCGACGTGCAATCGAGTGGACGCCGCGCATCGTGCGGCCAAGTTGACGGGCCATGAGGGCAAGATCGCCCTCGGTTGCCTCGCTCTCGAACGGGAGTGGTTCAAGCGGGGTGGGCATGGAGCACTGAAACCTTTCGGTCTATGGGGCTTTACGGGCCCAATGTGTCGGCGGGGTCCTCGGGTGGAGCTGCCTGGCTCGAGGCCACGAGTGAGTCCCACATGGTGCTGAACCACGCGGTTTTTGCGAGTTTTTCCTCGTAAGCCGCCTGTTCGGTTTGGGGAACCTCCGCGCCGCTCGAATCCGTCAAACGATATTGCGTTTCCCCGGGGTAGGCAAACAGCAAGCGTTTGCGAGCCTGCGCGGAGACGAACGTTGGATCCTGCCACCGGGCCACTTCGGCCTCGAGGCCCTCAACCTCTCGCTCTTGCTCGGCAACATGCGCCCGCAGGCTGCTGAGTCGTTGCTGCTGCATGACGTACCCGTTGACGGTTGGCACGAGCGCCACGAGCGCGATCAGGGTAATCGCGAGCAACACGAGCGAGCGGCCCGTAAGCCCCGCGATGGGCGTGAGCACCTTGCGGGCGCCAGCTCTTACCGATCCTTGCGCACGGGAGGTATTCCTACGGGGGGTCTTTGTGCGGCCGGATGCCGGGCGGCGGCTCGACCGTGCAGCCAGGGCCGATGGGGCAGCGCTTTGGCGCCGCCGTGACGCCGAGGAGCGCCCCGCCGGTGACGACGGGGCGCTCCTACGGCGCGTTACTGAATCAGGCATACGCCCTATCGTAAACTGCTCAGGCCTTGAAGCGCGGGAATGCCGAAGCGCCCGCGTACACGGCCGAGTCGCCAAGCTCATCTTCGATGCGGATGAGCTGGTTGTACTTGTTCACGCGCTCGCCGCGAGCGGGAGCACCGGTCTTGATCTGGCCGGTGCCAAGCGCGACGGCGAGATCAGCAATGGTCGTGTCCTCGGTCTCGCCCGAACGGTGCGACATCATCGAGGAGAAGCCATTGCGGGTCGCCAGATCCACGGCCTCAAAGGTTTCGGTGAGAGTGCCGATCTGGTTGACCTTCACGAGGAGCGCGTTCGCGGCACCATTTTCGATGCCCTTACCGAGGCGCACGGGGTTGGTCACAAAGAGGTCGTCGCCAACGAGCTGGACCTTCTTGCCGAGCTTCTCGGTGATGGCAACCCAGCCGTCCCAGTCTTCCTCATCGAGCGGGTCCTCGATCGACACGAGCGGGTAGGCATCCACGAGCTCGCTGTAGTAGGCGATCATGTCTTCGGCCGACTTCTTCTCACCTTCGAAGAGGTAGGAGCCGTCTTCGTAGAACTCCGAGGCAGCGACGTCGAGCGCAAGTGCGACATCCTTACCCGGGGTGAAGCCCGCCTTCTCGATGGCCTCGATGATGAGGTCGAGAGCGGCACGGTTCGACTCAAGGTTCGGGGCAAAGCCGCCCTCGTCACCAAGACCGGTGGCGAGGCTGCGATCATGAAGAACCTTCTTGAGGTTGTGGTAAACCTCGGCGCCCATGCGGACGGCCTCAACGAAAGTCGGGGCGCCGATCGGGGCGATCATGAATTCCTGGATGTCCACGTTCGAATCAGCGTGCGAGCCGCCGTTGAGGATGTTCATCATGGGAACGGGGAGAACGTGCGCATTCGGGCCGCCCACGTAACGGTAGAGGGGAAGTTCAGCCTCGGCAGCAGCGGCCTTTGCTACGGCGATCGAGACGCCGAGGATGGCGTTTGCGCCAATCTTGCCCTTGTTGTCGGTGCCGTCAGCCTCGATCATCGCAAGGTCAATCGCACGCTGGTCGGTAACGTCCATGCCCTCGATCTTCTCGGAGAGCTCTTCGGCGACCGCGGCAGCAGCCTGCGAAACGCCCTTGCCGAGGTAACGGCCCTTGTCACCATCGCGGCGCTCAACGGCCTCGAAAGCACCGGTCGAGGCGCCCGAAGGAACCTGGCCGAGGAACTGGTAGCCCTCGTCGGTCGTCAGAACGACCTCAACGGTGGGGTTGCCGCGCGAATCGAGAATCTCGCGACCGCGAACGTCGAAGATGAATGCCATGAGATGGCCTCCTTAGTCAGGATTTTCAAGTGGCGGGTCGCCTTTGACCTTCGCCCTCAAGTCTAGTGTGAAATGTGTGATCTCCCTGAAGGGGCACTCACACCTCGGGCGCGGCGCATGAGTCCCACGTCACAGGGTGGGACTTCAGTCGCGAAGAAGCTCAGCTTCGAGCCGAGACACGAGCGTACGCAGCGCCGATTCCGGGTCGTCCTCACGCCGCGCCGCCGCGATCGCAATGGTCATGAGCCGCGCCCCGTCGCTGTCGTGCGGGGCGACCTCACTGAGGAGTTCACGTAGCTCTTCCTCCCGCCCCGCAGCTTGCGCACGCGCGGCGATCTTGAACGCCCGCTGGAGTGCGGGAAGGGCGAGTGGAATCCCCTCGGCGAGTGCACGGCGCGGCTTCTCCTGCGACTTGATGCGGTCCCACCGCGCCGTAATCTCCTCAATGCTCAAATCCTCGCGCTCGGGTCCAAACACATGAGGGTTTCGGCGATACATTTTCGCGTTGAGAGACCGGGCAACCGAATCCAGCGTCCACGGCTCAGCTTCCTCCATGCCGATTCGCGCATGAAACACGAGCTGAAACAGCAGGTCCCCGAACTCGTCAACGAGCTCCGATGTACGAATCGGCTCGCGCTCAAGTTCGGCAAGAACCTCGTGGGTTTCCTCGAGCAAGTATCGCGAAAGAGAACCGTGTGTTTGGGCAGCGCTCCACGGATCACCACCCGGGCTTCGAAGCTCGTGCATAATCCTCACCGACTCGACGACCGCAGCGCCGGGAGCGACGGGGGACGCGAAAACATAATCCGCATCGATAGGCCCACCGGAGGCCTCTTCGAGCGCGCTAATCGTCTCAATCGGCGACGGAAGGTGGGGGTACTCGGAATCGCAGAGCCAGGCGAGATACCCGCCCGGGCAGCCGTCGGAATCCTCGAGCCAGGCGCCGACCGAGCGCGCAAGCTCGTGTGCACTTGCGCTTTCAAGCCGCACGCACTCGATCCCGGCCTCGCGCACGTGCGCCTCCCACGCCGGGTGCGCGCACGACAGGGCAACGCTCGCGGCACCCCTGAGAGTGTCCCAGCCGCGCGAGGTCATGAGCCCCGGCGCGTTCAGAGGCGAGACGGGAACAACCTTGAGCTCACCCGAAAAAGACCCGTTCATCACGCATGTCCCTTTCGTCCAAGACCCGCCTGGCGTGTCCCTTGCGGCGCGTCGCGGCGCGAATTCTCGAGCCTGCTCGCGCGCGGTGATCGCGAACCGAACGAACGCGCGCGGGAGGGTGCCGACGGCTGCTCGGCCACCTCGATGCCGCGTTCTTTCGCCCACTCAGGCTTGAGGTGCGCCAGCACGCCGCGACAAAACTCAAGCAGTTCCTCATCAGCAAGCGGAATGCCCCCAATGCGCTGGGTTCGCGGGTGTGGAATGAGCACCTGGCGAAGAGCAGGCTTGAGAACAGTTCCCGGGTACAGCCTGCGAAGCTTCAATTGGACGCTGTCGGAGACTTCGACGTGGGCAAAACGAATCATCTTGCCTTGCACCTGCACCTCGTCGATGCCCGCCTCGGAGGCATCCAAGCGGAAACGCGCGACGTGGAAGAGCCGTTCAACCTCGGCTGGTGGCTTACCGTAGCGGTCTTCGACCTCGGCACGCACGCCTTCGAGTTCGTCCGCGCTCTTCGCCGCCGAAATCTTTGAATACGCTTCGAGGCGCAGACGCTCGGAATCGATGTATTCGACGGGAATGTGTGCGTTGAGTGGGAGTTCGACCTTCGTCTCCTTCGCGCCTTGGTCGAGTTCACCCTTGAACGCCGCGACGGCCTCGCCAACCATGCGCACGTAGAGGTCAAAGCCGACGCCGGCGATGTGCCCCGACTGCTCCCCGCCGAGGAGATTGCCCGCGCCGCGGATCTCGAGGTCTTTCATCGCGACCTGCATGCCGGCGCCAAGCTCGGAATGCGTTGCAAGGGTCGTCAGGCGATCGTGAGCCGTTTCCGTGAGCGGTTTTGCCGGCGGATACAGGAAGTAGGCGTAGGCACGATCTCGCGAACGCCCCACGCGGCCGCGGAGCTGGTGAAGCTGCGAGAGCCCAAAACGATCGGCGTTTTCAACAATGAGAGTGTTCGCGCTCGAGATATCGAGCCCCGTCTCGACGATCGTCGTACACACGAGCACATCGAAGCGCTTTTCCCAGAAGTCAAGAATGACCCGCTCGAGCTGAGCCTCGTTCAGTTTGCCGTGGGCAACCTCCACGCGCGCACCGGGCACGAGCTCGCGCAAGTGCTCGGCGGTACGGTCAATATCTTCCACGCGGTTGTGAATGTAGAACACTTGGCCCTCACGAAGCAGCTCGCGCCTGATCGCGGCCTTTACCTGCGCGTCCTCGTGAGCACCGACGTACGTCAGCACGGGGTGGCGCTCCTCGGGGGCCGTGGCAAGCGTGGAAAGTTCTCGAATGCCGGTCACGGCCATCTCGAGAGTTCGCGGGATCGGCGTCGCCGACATCGCGAGCACGTCAACATTCGTGCGAAGCGCCTTGAGCGTTTCCTTGTGTTCAACGCCAAAGCGCTGCTCCTCATCAACGATGATGAGGCCAAGATCCTTAAACCGCACCTGCCCTGTGATCAGGCGGTGGGTGCCAATCACCACGTCAACCGAGCCGTCCTTGAGTCCTTCGATCACAGCTTTCGACTCGGATGGAGTCTGGAACCGCGAAAGGCCTCGCACGTTCACGGGGAATCCCGCGTAGCGCTCAGTGAACGTTTCGATGTGCTGCTGGGCGAGAAGGGTGGTGGGGCATAGAACCGCAACCTGCTTACCGTCTTGGACGGCCTTGAATGCTGCGCGTACCGCAACCTCGGTTTTGCCATAGCCCACGTCGCCACACACGAGACGATCCATCGGGAGCGGCTTTTCCATGTCCCGCTTAATATCGTCGATCGTCGAGAGCTGATCGGGAGTTTCCGTATATTCGAAAGCATCCTCGAGTTCATGCTGCCACGGTGTGTCAGGCGAAAAAGCAAAGCCTGAGCTTCGCTGGCGTTCGCTATAGAGCCGCACGAGCTCGTCGGCGATCTCGCGGATGGCTTTGCGTGCGCGCGATTTGGTCTTCGACCAGTCGCTTCCCCCCATCTTGTTCACGCTCGGCGTCTCGCCGCCAACGTACTTCGTGACCTGATCAAGCTGATCACTCGGCACGTACAGCCGGTCACCCGGCTGGCCCTTCTTCGAGCTCGCATACTCGATCACGAGATACTCGCGTGTCGCACGCTTATCGCCCGTGCCCACGGTGCGGCTCGTCATCTCCACAAACCGCCCGACCCCGTGGTGGTTGTGCACCACGTAATCGCCGGGAGAAAGCTGGAGCGGGTCAACGCTCGCACGCCTGCGCGAGGCGAGCTTCTTGCTGCTGGAGCGGCGCGCAGCGGATTTGCCCGTCATGTCCCGCTCGCACATGAGCATAATCTTGACGTCCTCGAGGAGGACGCCCTCGGTAATTGGCCCGGTCGTAATGCTCACGTGAGTCGCGGAAAGCTCCTCGTCGAGGTCGGCGCTAAAGCGCGCCGCGACTCCGGCCTGCGTGAGCGCCTCGGCAATGTGGCGCCCGGTTCCCGCGCCGGCGGTTGTGAGGACCACCCGCCAGCCTTCGCTCACGTGCTGTGCGAGATCACGCGCGGCATTCGCAATCGAGCCACCATAGCCCGGGTGCGGCTTTGCGTGTGATGTGAGATCAGCATCGAGCCCAAACGGTGCAATACTCGAGACGGGAATCTGCCGAGCTTCAAGCTCTCCGAGCGTGTCTTCAAGCGTCGAAAAACTTGCTTGCGCCACGTCGATCGGTACAGCGCCGCCCTGTGCCGCACTGGTCCATGCGGCTTCAAGGAACTCGTCCGTCGTGCGCACGAGCTCCTCCACGCGGGTGCGGATCCGCTCCGGCTCCACGAAAACGACACTCGACTTTGCGGGAAGCACATCCACGAGGCTGACCATCTCCCCCACGAGAAGCGGGGTCAGGGACTCCATGCCCTCAACGGCGATCCCCTCTGCGAGACGACCGAGAAGATCGGCCGCTCCGGGAAGCTGCTCGATCGCGGCGCGGGCCCTCTCGCGCACCTCGTCCGTCAAGAGAATTTCCCTGCACGCGGGCGCGTCAACGACCTCGAGGGTCTCCTCCAACGAGCGTTGATCCGCGACAGAAAAGTAGCGGATCTCCTCGAGCTCATCACCAAAGAAGTCGAGGCGAACGGGATGCGAAAGAGTCGGTGGGAACACGTCTACAATCCCACCGCGCACAGCAAACTCGCCACGCGCGGACACCATATCCACGCGCGCATACGCTGCGCCCACGAGCTTTTCCACGAGCTCATCGATCTCGATAAACTCGCCGCGTTCAAGATGCACGGGTGCGAGCTTCTCGAGGCCCCGCGCCATGGGCTGCACGAGCGCGCGCACGGGCATCATGAGGACCTCCACGCCACCCGTTTCCTCGGGGTGCGCGAGCGTATACAGAGTCGAAAGCCTGCGCGCGACCGTATCGCTTCGCGGCGAAAGCCTCTCGTGTGGGAGTGTTTCCCATGCTGGAAAAAGCGCCACCTTGGCACCGGGGACGAATGCTTCAACCTGGGCGGCGAGGTCCTCGGCTTCACGCGTCGTGGCGGTGACCACCACGAGTGGGTCCATCGGCCCCCTGCGCGAAGCTGCATCAGCAAGATAGAGCGAGTGCATGCCGCTCGTGGCGATAACGCTAAGCGAATCGTGCGAGAAATCGGCCTCGGCAAATCGGGCGAGATCGGCGGACTGCGCGGCAGCCGCGAGAACGGGGGCGATACTCACGGGCGAATCGCCTCGCGCGAGTGAAATTCCTGCTGCGCTTCCACGAGTCCCTTTTCCACAAGCATTTCCACGCACTGCCCGGCTGACGTCACAAGGTCGTCGAGCACCTTGCGCTCCGCCATAGAAAATGGCGCGAGAACATAGTCAGCGGTGTCGCGCCCCTGCGGCGGGCGCCCCACACCCACCCGGACGCGCAAGTAGTCTTTCGTACCGAGCGCACGAGTAATGTCGCGAAGGCCGTTGTGCCCGCCTTCTCCCCCGCCAAGCTTCGCCTTGATCGCACCGAACTGCGTGTCGATCTCATCGTGCACCACGATGACGTTTCCGTGGTCCACTCCGTAGTACTGGGCGAGGGCCGACACGGGCCCACCCGAGGTGTTCATGTAACACCCGAGTTTCGCGAGAACCACTCGGCGACCAGTACCGTGTGCCCCCATGCGCCCTTCGATCACCGAGGCATTGGCTTTCTTGTGCCGTTTGAACGATGCCCCTGCCCAATCGGCAAGTCGATCAAGCACCATGTGCCCCACGTTGTGCCTCGTCGCTTCATATTTGGAACCCGGATTCCCGAGTCCCACGATCAGCATCGTCTCGCTCACAACTCCACTTTCCGCACGTGTCGATCGGAACATTTCCGTCACAACGAAAGACCGGCAACCGTCGGCCCCTGAACAGGCTACAGGGGCGCCGCACCTCGTGCGACGCCCCTGCCCCAGATTTCACGATCCGCGAAGCCGCGGATCAGAACTCACTCGTCGTCGCCCTCCGACGACTCTTCTTCGGTGCCCTCAGCTGCTTCCTCGTCCTCGTCGTCCTCGGAGCCCGGGGTCTCGAGGTCAGCTTCGTCAACCTGCGGGACCTGAATCGAGACCACGAGATACTCGGGATCGGTCACGAGCTCGGCACCGCCAAGATCGAGGTCGCCCGCGTAGATCGCATCGCCCTCAACCTTGCCCTCAACATCGACAACGATGTGCTCGGGAAGGCTAAGCGCGTCCGCGAGAATGGTGATCTCCTGGATGTCAACCACGGCAACGGCGGGCGATTCGGGCTCGCCCTCGACCGTGACGGGGATGTCAACCTCAACCTTCTCGCCGCGCTTCACGATGAGGAGGTCAACGTGAAGGATGTCGCGCGAGAGCGGGTGACGCTGAATGTCCTTGATGATTGCGAGCTCGCTGTCAGCTTCGGGAATCTCGAGCTCGAGAAGAGCGTTCGAGTGGCGCGCCGCAAGTGCGGTCGCGTGGTACGGAAGCGCGAGGTGAACCGGCTCGGTGCCGTGACCGTACAGAACCGCGGGGATCTTGCTTTCGGCGCGCATGCGGCGCGCAAAGCCCTTGCCGAAGTCAGAACGGATATCGACCTTGATGTTCTCGGCCATGTGAAACTCCTTGAGTGTCAAGCGGGGCGAGACGGCGCGCCCCGAGCGCGCGAGCGCGTGCTCAAGGAAATAACCGCGTCGATAACGGAGCGGGCTCGTGCCCCTCCCTCGCCGAAGTACTGTCCAAGTATATTGCACGGCCGCACACTAGGGTGGCTATCGGCGACGTGAAGCGAGGCACGTCACCTCGTCGCGAGAGCGCGGCCGGCAAAAGGGGAGAGTGTTTACGCGTCCCCGTCAAACAGCGACGTCACCGAACCGTCGTCGAAGACCGCGCGGATGGCGCGTGCGAGGAGCGGGGCGATCGAGAGGATCGTGAGCTTCTCGAACTGCTTCTCCTCGGGCACGGGAAGCGTGTTGGTCGCGATGACCTCGCGCACGCCAGAGTTCTTGAGGCGCTCAACGGCAGGGTCGGAAAAGATCGGGTGGGTCGTTGCAACAACAACGGACTTCGCCCCGTTCTTCGTGAGGGCTTCAACGGCCTGCACAATCGTTCCGGCCGTGTCGATCATGTCGTCCACGAGGATGCAGGTCTTGCCCTGCACATCACCGATGATCCGCTTGGCGACGGCCTGGTTGGGGCGGCGCGGATCGCGTGACTTATGCACGAAGGCAAGGTTCACACCGCCGAGGCGCTTAGCCCACTTCTCAGCGACGCCGATACGGCCGGCATCCGGGGAAACGACACAGAGGTCCTCTTCGCCGTAGGTTGCCTCGACGTATTTGGCGAGGATCGGCATCGCCATGAGGTGGTCAACGGGACCGTCGAAGTAGCCCTGCACCTGCGGGGCGTGGAGGTCCACCGAGACGAGGCGGTCGATGCCAGCGGTCTTGTAAAGGTCGGCGACGAGGCGGGCCGAGATCGGTTCGCGACCGCGATGCTTCTTATCCTGGCGCGCATACGGGTAGCTCGGGGCAATCGCCGTGATGCGCTTGGCGGAAGCGCGCTTGAGCGCGTCCACCATGATGAGGTGCTCCATGAGCCAGTTGTTGATCGGTGCGGGATGCGACTGGAGAACGAAGACGTCGGCGCCGCGCACGCTTTCGCCGTACCGCACATAGATCTCGCCGTTCGCGAAATCCCACGCGTCCATCGGGAGAAGGTCAACGCCGAGTTCCTTGGCGACTTCCTCGGCAAGAACGGGGTGAGCACGTCCCGACACGAGAACGAGGTGCTTTTCTCCGCTGGTGATGATGCCACTCATCGTTTTACTTCTCCTCGGTGGTTGCGTTTGCAGAGTTGTGGTCAAGCGCATTTTCGGCGGCTTCGGCCGCGGCAGTGCCCGCGCGCTTCGTGAGCGTCCACCCCTCAGTAATTCGAGGCTTGGTGTTATTGACGGCGAGTGCGCCCGGCGGGACGTCCTTGAGAACGACCGTGCCGGCTCCCGTCGCCGCACCGTCGCCGATCGTCACGGGCGCCACGAGAACGCTGTCGCTCCCCACGCGCACGTGCTTGCCAACGACGCTCCTGTGCTTGTGCACCCCATCGTAGTTCGCGAAAATTGTTGCCGCGCCGATGTTTGTCCCCTCACCGATCTCGGCATCACCCACGTAGGAGAGGTGGGGAACTTTGGCACCATCGCCGATCTGGGCGTTCTTCGTTTCGCAGAAACCGCCAATCTTGCCGGCCTTGCCGAGCACGGTTCCGGGGCGCAGGTAGGTGAACGGGCCAACGGTCGCGCCCTCCCCGATGACGGCACCAAAACCGTGGGTGCGCACAACCTCGGCTCGGTCGTGGATGGTGACGTCCGTCAACGTGGTGTCTGGTCCGACGGTCACCTCACTGCCAATGACGCAGCGTCCGTGCAATTGCACGCCCGGAAGAATCGTCGTGTCCTCGCCAATTTCGACATCGGGATCGATGAAGGTCGAGTGGGGGTCGATAATGCTCACGCCGGCGCGCATGTGCCGCACAAGGGTGCGGCGATTCATTTCAGCACCCAGGGCACTCAACTGCACGCGGTCGTTTGCGCCTTCAACCTGGATCGGATCGTCAGTGACGTAGGCGCTGACCTTCTTTCCCTCGGCACGCGCGATGCCGGGGACGTCGGTGAGGTACATCTCGCCCTGCGAGTTATCGGTACCGACCTTCGTGAGCGCTTCGCGCAGGAACTCGAGGTCGAATGCGCAGATGCCCGAGTTGATTTCGTTGATGGCGCGCTGCTCTTCGCTCGCGTCCTTGTGCTCCACGATGGCGTCAACCTGGGTGCCATCAGCGCTTCGCACGATTCGGCCGTATCCCGTCGGGTCCTCGACGCGCGCGGTAAGGATCGACACGCTCGAGTGGCTTGCCTCGTGGGCCTCCACAAAAGCTCGGAGGGTGTCACCTTGAAGGAGGGGCACGTCACCGTACGTCACGAGCACGGTTCCGACGGCTGCCTCGACCTTTTCGAGACCACACTGCACGGCCCGGCCTGTCCCGGGGATCTCATCCTGATCGGCGACCGTAACCTCGGGGGCATTTTCCTCGAGATGAGCGAGCACCTGTTCGCGTTTGTGGCGCACGACCGCAACAATCTCTTCGGCTCCCGTTGCACGGGCTGCGGTAATGGCGTGCATGAGCATCGAGGTTCCACACACGGGATGGAGAACCTTCGGAAGTGCGGATTTCATACGTGTCCCGGCGCCTGCCGCGAGAACGACAACTGCTGCGGGCGAGTGAGTGACCACGGGAGGGTGCTCCTTGTATCCGGTGCGATCAATCCGGTGATGGATCGTTCCGCGACCAGGACTCGAACCTAGAATACCAGAACCAAAAACTGGGGTGTTGCCGATTACACCATCGCGGAGGGGCCCGAGGGCGCCGAAGATAAGCCTAGCCCCTCAAGGCCCGCGAGCGAAAAAAATCCACACCGCGGCGTGAGAAAATGTTACGCATGTCTGATTCACGCTCTCCCCGCGCCCGCTCCCCTCGCATGACGGGGCGCCAGCGCCGCGAGCAACTTGTCACCGTTGGCCGCTCGCTTTTTGCACAGAAGGGCTATGACGCGACAAGCGTTGAGGAGGTCGCGGCTAAGGCAGGAGTCTCGAAACCGATCGTCTACGAGCACTTCGGTGGCAAGGAAGGGCTTTACGCCGTCATTGTCGATCGCGAAACCGACCACCTCCTGCGCGTACTCGAGGAAGCACTTCAGGACGTTCACCAGCATCCGCGCGTTCTCGTAGAAAAGGCCGCGCTCGCCTTCCTCACCTACATCGAGGAAAACGAGGACGGATTCCAGATTCTCGTGCGCGACTCCCCCGCGACGCAAACATCGGGCACGTATTCGGCGCTGCTCGTGGACGTTGCACACCAGGTCGAGGACTTGCTCGTCAAACACATGCACGCACAGAAATACACGTCCCTGTATGCAGCGATGTATGCGCAGATGCTCGTGGGGATCGTCTCCTACACGGGACAGTGGTGGCTCGAGGCGAGCCGCCCCTCGAAAGAGGTGGTCGCGAGCCACATCGTCAATCTCGCGTGGAACGGTCTTCGCGGCCTCGAAGCCAGCCCTCAGCTCCTCACCGTGGAGGGCAAGACGAAGACGAAATAACTCTCAGGAGACAGCATCTGACTGTGACATAGCCCTTATATAATTGGGGCTGTCGGCCCCTACCAGAGGAGTTTTCGTGGGTTTCATTCAAGCTTTCAAAGACGCACTCGGCGGCAGCTTCGCCGATCAGTGGAAGGACTATCTGACCGTCCCATCGGGCCTCGCGCCCACCGCGGCGCTCTTCCCCGCGGTTCCGCGTGGCACCAATGCTGGCCGCGGCTCAAACACCCGCGGGAGCGAGAACATTATCTCGAACGGCTCGCGGATTGTCGTGCCGGCCGGTTATGGCCTCATCACCCTTCAGGACGGTCGCGTGACCGGTCTCATCACCGAGGCCGGCGGCTACGAGTGGCACTCGGGCGACCCGAATTCGCGCACAATTTTCGCGAACGACGGGATTCTCGCTTCGACCCTCGGCACGTCGTGGGAGCGCTTCAAGTTCGGTGGTCAGCCCGGCTCGCAGCAGCTCGCGTTCTTCGTGAGCCTCAAGGAGCTTCCGAACAATCGCTTCGGTACGCAGTCGGAAATCTACTGGGATGACCAATACATGAACGCGCAGGTTGGTGCCGTTGCACGCGGCACCTACACGATGCGCATCGTCGATCCCCTCCTCTTCGTTCATAACTGGGTGCCCGCCACCTATATCTCGGCGAACGCCCCGGTGTTCGACTTCACGGATACGAACAACGACGCTGCGAACCAACTGTTCCAGGAAGTCGTGTCCTCGCTTGCACCAGCGTTCTCCCGCTACACGAACGACCCGGATAAGAACAACCGCATCACGAAGATCCAGTCCGATTCCCTCGGCCTCGCAGCCTCGCTCTCGAGCGTCGTCGAGGAAAACTACCGCTGGACGACCGACCGCGGCCTCGTCATAGAGAAGGTCGCGATCGCCTCGATCGAGTACGACGAGAACACCCGCAAGCTCCTCAAGGACGTCCAGGCAGCGGACGCTCTCTCGGGCAACCGTAATCAGAGCTTCGTCAACCAAGCGGTGGCGCGCGGCGTGCAGTCTGCGGGCGAAAACGGTGGCGGGGGCACGGGTCTCGCCATGATGGGTATGGGCGCCGGGGCCGTGGGCGGCTTCATGCAGCCCGCGCAGCCGTCGGGTCCCTTCGCGGGCCAGGGCCAAACTCCGCAGGGTCAGCAGAACCCACAGGCGCAGACCAGTCAGGGTGCTTCCGGAGCCGAATCGAGCCCCGCGGAGAAGCTCGCTCAGTTCAAGGAGATGCTCGACCAGGGTCTCATCACCGAGGCTGACTACGAGGCCGCGAAGAAGAAGGCACTCGGCCTTTGACCTACGCACCTGGCACGGGACCGGTCCCCACACCTTATGAAGGCCAGGGGGCCGGTTCTGCACGCCCGAGGCCCGAAGGAGCACCTCACGTGAGCGGCCCCGATCTCAACGACGTGAACGTCGTCAAGGGGCGCACCGCCGCTCAAGACATCGTGGATACGCTCGTTGAGCCCACCGCCGAGCGAGTCATCAATACCGCGAGCGGGAAAACCGACGGGTTCGACAAGTGCCCGAGGTGCGGCTCGACCGACATCGGCTATTCGCTCCAACACCAGGCACTCGTGTGCCGGTACTGCCGCTTTGAGTTCAACGAAAAGATCGCGGAGACGGCCTTCGGGCTCGACTCCCCCATTGAACAGCTTCGTGGCACCGTGCGCGGTTCGGGCACGAACGACATCGCGGTCGATGCCTCAGTCGTGACGCTCAAGTGCCAGGGCTGCGGCGCCGAGGTTGTTATCAAAACCAACGAGTCACTGCAGGCTCGCTGCCACTGGTGCCGCCAGGTGCTCTCGCTCAATCAGCAAATCCCTAACGGTGCGGTCCCCGATGCCGTGCTGCCTTTTGCGCTCACACACGAGCAGGGCGTCGCGAAGGTTCGCGAGTTCGCGGGCGACCGGCGCTTCTTCGCCACGAGCCAGTTCAAGTCGAACTTCACACCCGAAAATGTCGTGGGCGTCTACGTTCCCTACATGACCGTTGATGGCAACCTCACCGCTACCGTCGAGGGCCGGGGTGAAGTGACTCTTCGCCGCTACACGAGGCGCGTAAGCGAAAATCAAACCGAGCGCGTCTCGGACATCCAGGAATACACGCTCGGGCGAAAATTCGATTTCACGGTGGACGATCTGATCGCGGAAACCAACAGTTCACGCGCGAACATGAACACGAGCGTGAATACCAACAACGTCCTCAACGCGATTCTCCCTTTCGACACCAAGAATGCCGTCGCCTACAACTCGAACTACCTTGCGGGCTTCACCTCGGAGCGCCGTGACCTCGATATCGACGACATCGACGACACTGTCGAAAACAACTTCCTCTCGATCGCTCGCTCACGCGCCGACCTCATGATCCGCGACTACGACCGCGGCGTTCGTTGGGAAAGCGAAGGGCTCGAGATCCACGGCACGCGCTGGGTTGCGCTCTACCTTCCAATCTGGCTGTACAGCTACCAGGATGAGCGCAATGGTTTGATCCACTACATTGCCGTCAACGGCCGAAACGGTCGCACCATGGGTTCCGTTCCCGTAGACAAACTCAAGCTCTTCGGCTGCGCCGCAATCTCCGCGATCGCAACATTTGCCGTCACTCTCCCTCTCGCACTCGGGGCGGTGGTCCTATGAGAACTGCAGTCGCCATACACGAGCTCCTTACGCTCGGTCACGTCCTCGCTGATTCGAGTTCCGGCAGTGGGGACGCGAGTGTCGCCGTCATCGCGGCCCCGTTCGTTCTCGCGTTCGTCGTTTTTACGTCGGTGTACTCGTTCTTCTATTTGCGTTACCGCAACACGGACAAGAAATACCGCTTCGAGAGTGAAACGCGCATTGGTGTCTCGAACGTCCAAGCTTTTGATAATGCCGGGCGGCGCCGCAACGGCGTCAAGAGCACGACGATGTCGGGGCGCAATAACGGTAGTCCCCGCGAGCGTGTTCGGCGCATGTCGGTGTGATGCCGCTTCACGCCTCGTCGATCTGTTCGAGGATCTCGAGCCAACGTTCTTCGCACTCGGCGATCTCGTCTTCACGCTCGCGCACCTTCTGGCCAAGCACGGTCAACCCTTCGAAATCAGAAGGGTCGTGCGCGGCAAGTTCCGCGTGAATGTTCTCGATCTGTGAGCGGAGCTTATCGATGCGCCGCTCAATCGCATTGGCTTCCTTCTCTGCGGCTCTGCGCTCCGCGCCGGAAAGGCCGCTGGAAGAGGCCGAGGAAGCGTCGGATTTTGCACTGCCGCCGCCCGCACCCGCACGTTCGTGTTCTTCCTGTGCGCGCAGCTGAAGGTATTCGTCCACTCCGCCGGGAAGGTGGCGGAGAGTTCCTCCGATCACCGCATACTGCTGATCGCTCACGCGTTCGAGCAGGTAGCGATCATGCGACACAACGATGAGGGTCCCGGGCCACGAATCCAGCATGTCCTCGAGGGCCGTGAGCATGTCGGTGTCAACGTCGTTCGTAGGCTCGTCGAGAATGAGCACGTTCGGTTCACTCAAAAGCACAAGCAAAAGCTGGAGGCGCCGACGCTGGCCACCCGACAGGTCACCCACACGCGTGGACAGATGATCCTTGGCAAAGCCGAGACGTTCGAGAAGCTTCGCCGGCGTGAAGTCTTTCCCGTCGATCGTGAAGGTCGTCTTGGTGCGCGCGAGTACGTCTCGCACTCGATCATCCGCGATCTCTTCAAGTTCGCGAAATTGCTGGTCGAGCACCGCCACCTGGACGGTCTTCCCACGCTTCACCCGACCTTCGGTAGGTTCGAGAGTGCCCGCGATGAGGCCCAAAAGCGTGGACTTACCGGCGCCATTCGCGCCAAGAATGCCGGTGCGCTCACCGGGCGCAATGCGCCAGGTGACATCCGAAAAGATCGTGGTGTCGCCGTAGCTCACGCCGGCATCGATGAGGTCAACAACGTCCTTGCCAAGGCGCGCCGTCGCAAGTCGTTTGAGCTCGAGCGGGTTGCGAACCTCGGGCACGTCGGCGATGAGCGCGTTGGCGGCCTCGATACGGAAACGTGGCTTCGACGTGCGAGCCGGCGCTCCGCGGCGCAGCCACGCGAGCTCCTTGCGCGCAAGGTTTTGGCGTTTTTGTTCGGTTGCGGCGGCGATGCGGTCACGCTCGACTCGCTGGAGAACGTAAGCTGCGTACCCGCCTTCGAAGGGCTCGACGATTCCATCGTGCACCTCCCACGTGCTCGTGCACACTTCATCGAGAAACCAGCGATCGTGAGTGATGACGATGAAAGCGCCCTGGCCAGCGCCCCAGCGGCCTTTGATATGGCGGGCAAGCCAGTGGATGCCCTCGAGATCGAGGTGGTTTGTGGGCTCATCGAGGCCGATCACGTCCCAGTCACCCACAAGCAATTGTGCGAGGGCCACGCGGCGGCGCTGCCCACCCGAAAGCGCGCCAATGCTCCGCTCGAAAGGGATGTCGGAGAGGAGTCCCTGAATGATGTCGCGGATTTTCGGGTCGGAAGCCCATTCGTGTTCGGGGGCATCGCCCACAATCTCATGACGCACGGTCGCGTTCTCGTCGAGCGAATCCGACTGGGAAAGCAAGCCCATGCGTACGCCGTTTTTGGGAGTGACCCGCCCGCTATAGGGCTCAAGTTCCCCAAAGAGAAGGCGAATGAGGGAGCTCTTACCATCGCCGTTGCGGCCAACGATCCCGATTCTGTCGCCCTCGAAGATGCCGAGGGTCACGGAATCGAGAACGACCCTATTCGGGTATTGCAGGTGCAGCTGTTCGGCGCCGAGAAGAAGACTCACACCGAGAGCCTACGCGTACTCGCCAAGGCCCGTGAAATGCACACGACCGGGTTGTGACCTCTTACGAGAGGTCACGTGCGGCGTTCGCGATCGCGATGAACTCAACGACCTCGAGCGTTTCACCGCGGCGCTGAGGGTTGATGCCGGCGCGTTCGAGGATTTCGCCCGCACGCTCGCCTCCCCCGGCCCACGTTTTGAGAGCCGCCCGCAATGTTTTACGACGTTGGAGGAAGGCCTGGTCGATCACCTCGAAGACTTCCTCGCGAGGTGCTTCCCCCGGCTCCCTCACCCGGTCTCGACGGACGCGCACGAGAGCGCTATCGACGTTCGGCTCGGGCCAGAAAACGCGCCTCGAGATGCGGCCCGCGAGTTCGCTGCTTCCGTACCACGCGGCTTTCGCGCTAGGGGCGCCGTAAATCTTTGAACCCGGTTTCGCAGCGAGACGCTCGGCGACTTCGAGCTGCACCATCACAAGAGCCTCAGTGAGGTCATCGAAGCGCTCGAGAATGGTCAAGAGGATGGGAGTCGCGACGTTATACGGGAGATTTGCCACGAGGCGCGTGGGTGCGTGAGATGCCGCCTCGGGGATGGGAAGTTCCGTAAGGGCGAGCGCATCGCCCTTGACGAGGGAAAAACACGCGAGGTCAAGGTTCTTCGCCTCGACGGTCAAGGGCAGGATTTCGGCGAGGGCGCCGTCAAGCTCAACCGCCCCCACGTGCGCGCCAGCCTCAAGCAAGCCAAGGGTGAGAGAGCCGAGCCCCGGCCCCACTTCGAGCACCACGTCGCCTTCGCCCACGCCGGCCCGCTCGACGATGGCACGCACGGTGTTCGCATCGAGCAGGAAGTTCTGCCCTCGTTTTTTCGTAGGGGTAATTCCGCGGTAGGCGGCAAGCGCCCGGATATCCCGAGGGGTGAGCAACCTCGTGCCCGCGTCGAGCGCGGGAAACTCCTCGCTCACCCCTCGGCCCCCGCAAATCCGTACACTTCGCGCTCGGTTGCGAGGACCCCGGCGCACGCTTCTTCAAGACTTACGCCCTTCGCTTCGGCAATCACGCGCATCGTGTGCGGAATAAGGTAGCTCGAGTTAGGGCGGCCGCGGTATGGCTCTGGAGTGAGAAACGGTGCGTCGGTCTCCACCATGATGCGGTTCAACGGGGTCACGGCAAGCGCCTCGCGCAGGTAGGCGGCGTTCTTGAACGTTGAGGTGCCGGAAAACGACAGGTAAGCCCCGCGTTCGAGCGCCTCTCGCGCAAATTCTGCATCGCCGCTAAAGCAGTGGAAAACCGTACGCTCGGGCGCACCCTCCGCATCGAGAACGTCAAGAACGTCCCGGTGGGCGTCACGATCATGTATCTGCATCGGCAAACCCTTCTCTTTCGCCAGCGCAATGTGCATGCGAAAACTTTGGATTTGCGCGTCACGTTTCTCAGGCTTCTTCTTCGACGTGCGGAACCAGTCCAATCCTGTCTCGCCAACGGTCACCATTCCGGGCGTATCGAGTAGCTCGGAAATTTCGGCGATCGCCTCGTCGAGTGAGCAGAGCTCCTCGCCACTACGGCCCTTACCCGTCAGGACGTGGTTCACGGCATCGTTGGGGTGGATCGAGACACCGCCTCGAAGACGCTCCCGCACGAAAGCGCGGTGCTCTTCGGCGACATGTTCGCCGCGCATGACCTCGGCCGTCCAGCGCGCCGAGGGAAGGTCGCAACCGATCGTAATAATGCCGCGCACGCCCACTCGATCTGCCCACGCCACATGCTCCTCGATTCCGTGGGAGCCTTCGCCGTCGGAAAAATCGAGATGTGCGTGGTTATCGATCACGGCACCGGGCAGAGCTTCGGGCGGTTCAGGCCACGAGAGGTCGCGGTGGTGGCCGGTCTCGGCGGTCGCGGAACGGGTGTTCACTGCCTTAGTCATGGGGCTAGTCTAGTGCGGGGCGAGCGTCGGACCCCCGGCCCAGCGCCCAGCCTCGCACGGCCGTGAAGCCCAACACACGCGGCCCCTACCCGCGCGCACGACGCGCGAAAATGTGGTTAGATTGATTCCTGTTGTGCGTGGGCGCGCCCCTTACGGCGATCTCTTGTGGATCAAGCCCGCCACTACCCCGATTTTCACGCAGTTCGAGCAAGGAGCGCATCATGGCAGTGCCTAAGTATAAGATGTCCCGGGCCCGCACCCGTTCGCGCCGCGCGAACTGGAAGGCCGAGACCACCGATCTCGTTAAGGTCACCGTGCGCGGTCGCACCGCCTCGGTCCCGCGCCGCCTCGCGAAGGCGTACCAGCGCGGCCTCATTGAGATCGACGGCTAATTTCAGCACGTCGCGAAGGGCGCTCCACCTGCGGGTGGGGCGCCCTTTCGGTTTAATCGTTCTTTCTTTCGAGGGCCGCATCGTAGAGGTCTCGCGCCGAAACGCCCTGGTGCGCGCGGGCCACAGCCTTTGCTGCGTCTTTGAGGCGCTCCCCCGATTCCGCTCGCTCGAGCACAAGCGCGGCAAGATCAGCCGGGTCTTCCCCGCTCGGCGGCGCGGGTGCCACGACGATCACAATTTCCCCAAGAACCTCGTTCGCGCGCGCCCATTCGACGAGTGAGCTTAGCGGGCCCCGCACGATTTCCTCGTGGGTTTTCGTGAGTTCGCGCGCCACGCAGGCATCGCGTTCCTCACCGAATACTTCGGCCATGGCCTCGAGGGTGTCGCGGGTGCGCCGCGGCGATTCAAAAAAGAGCAGAGTGCGCTGTTCGTGCGCCAGTGCTTCGAGGGCGGTGAAGCGTTTCCCGGCGGTCCGTGGAAGGAATCCCTCGAACGCAAAACGATCGGGGGCGATACCCGACTGTACGAGAGCGGTGAGCGGTGCTGAAGGCCCGGGAAAGACTTTCACGGCGATGCCCGCGCGGTGTGCCGCGTCGACGGCCCGGAAACCAGGATCGGAAACAGCGGGCATGCCCGCGTCGGTCACGAGCAGCACCTTTTGGCCTTCGCGCGCGGCATCGAGCAGTACCTGGGTTCGCTCCCTCTCGTTGTGCTCGTGGTAGGCGAGCGTGGGCGCCGTGAGCCTCACCCCGAGTTCGGTCGCGAGCCTCTTGACGCGGCGCGTGTCCTCAGCGGCGATCAGATCGGCTTCTCGCAGAGCAACGACGAGCCTGAATGACGCATCGAGAGGATTTCCGATGGGCGTTGCGGCAAGTGCGATAGTTCCAGGTGTGAGCACGGTTTTGTTCTCGGTTTCCACCGTGCGATCCTATCGCGCGGCCCTCTAGTATGGCCTGGTGAGTAAAAGGAAAGCGATGCCAAGCGGCGGCTCTACAGCGGTGCCCACTACAGGAAAACGCGCCGCACGGCCTTCATTCGAGAAGCCCCGCGGATTTTTCGGTCTGAGCGATCGGGCGACGACGTGGATTCTCGCCGCGGTGCTTGCTGTGTGGGCTGGGGCGCTGCGCCTTTACAAACTCGGCCACGTCAAGACCCTCATCTTTGACGAGGTGTATTACGTGCGCGACGCCTACACGCTTCTTCGCGAAGGCCATGAGCGCGCGTGGGCGAAAGACATCTCGAAGGCCGCATTCGAGCGCGGCGACATCGACTCGTATCTCCCTGATCCGCAGTACGTGGTCCACCCGCCGGTCGGGAAATGGGTGATCGCGCTCGGCGAGTGGGCCCTTGGAGCCGATAATCCGTGGGGCTGGCGCATCACCGTGGCCGTCCTTGGAACGCTTGGCGTGCTCCTGTTATTTTTCACGGTCCGACGCTTGCTGCAGAATACTGCACTCGCGTTTCTCGCGGGATACCTGCTCTCTATCGACGGCGTTCACCTCACCCATTCCCGCACAAGCCTTCTCGACCTCATTCTTGGTTTCTTCTGCCTTCTCGCGTTCTACTTTCTCCTGAGGGACCGCGATCACTTTCGCGATGCGCTCGGGCGGATCGAGGGCGCTGGGGAAGGCTTCGGGCATGTCACTGGGGTGCGCTGGTGGCGCATCGCCGCAGGGGTCTCGCTTGGCCTCGCGTGCGGCGTGAAGTGGTCGGGGCTCTACTTTCTTGCCGTGTTCGGCATCATGACGGTGCTGTGGGACTGGACTGCGAGGAAACGCTACGGCGATCCTCGCTGGAAACTTCGCGGCTTCGCACTCGATGCGATCCCCGCATTTTTTGCGATGGTGGGCAGTGCGTTTATGACCTACGTGCTGTCGTGGAGCGGATGGTTCGCCTCTCAAGGCGGGTACTTTCGGAACTGGGCAGCAGAGAATGCTCACGCCTCGAATCCCGTGAGCGAAGCACTCCTCTCACTGTGGCATTACCACGAGGAGATGTACTCGTTCCACGTGGGGCTCGATTCGACCCACACGTATGCCGCAAAGCCGTGGCTGTGGCTCCTTCAGCTTCGCCCCACAAGCTTCTACTACGAGTCGTACACCTACGGCGAGGCGGGATGCGAGGTAGAGAAGTGCTCGGCGGCCATCACCAATATCGGCAATCCGCTCATCTGGTGGTTCGGCACTTTCGCGCTTCTCGTCACGCTCATCGTCGCAATCGCTAAGCGCAACGGAACGGGAGCAGCAATTCTCTCGGGCATCATCGCCGGCTACCTGCCGTGGTTTCAGTATCTTGACCGCACGATCTTTCAGTTTTATTCGGTCGTGTTTGAGCCGTGGCTCATCATGGCGATCGTGTTCGTGTTCGCTCTCATGTTCGGGGGCCACGCGGCGTCACGGGCAAGGAAGCGCATCGCGCTTTTGGCGATCGCTTCACTCGTGGTCACGATGACACTCATGTCGATTTTCTGGTGGCCACTGTGGACCGCCCAGGTCATTCCCTACGACCTGTGGCGGGCCCACATGTGGTTCGATTCGTGGATCTGAATGAATCGCGGCTGATTCTTTAAGCGGCTTGCTCGACCTGAAGCCACTCACTCTTTTTCGCGAGGAAAGCCTTCGCCGCGGCCTTCGCGCCCTCGAGACTGTGGTGGGCACCCCAGCCGCACTGGACTTCGTTCGCGGCGGGGACTTCGCTCGCCCCGAGCAGGTCGTTCAGGGTCGCCTCCACGAGCGGAGCAATCTCCTCGCTCGTGTGCTCGCCGCGCATGAGCATGTAGAAGCCTGTGCGGCAACCCATGGGCGAGATATCGAGGATGTCTTCGCTGTGGTTGCGTGAGAACTCCGCCATCATGTGCTCGAGCGAATGCACCGTCTCAGACTCGAGGGCGTCCACGTTCGGCTGGGTGAAGCGGATGTCGAACTTGGTGAGAACGGCGCCGCCAAGGTCCTTGCGATCGGCGACGCGGATGTAGGGCGCCGCTACCGTTCGGTGGTCGAGATTAAAGCTTTCAACGTTCATGCGGTCGTTCATCGTGACTTCCTCAATGGTCTTTCTTCGTCATTTCCGTTCCATCCTAACGACGCGAGCTTCGCGCAGTGCGGCCCCGTACCACGCCTTGAAACTCCTGTCGCACGTCGTCGTCGGCATCCTTTGGCCACACGAGCGCGATGCGTGTACCTTCGCGCTCGGCAAGTGGCCGGTAGGTGGCATCCTTGCGCGCGTGAAGGCGCGCGAGGGACATGGGCATAACCGCGTAGCCGTGACCTGCGGCGACTGTCGCGACGGCTCCCTTCGCACCGCCGCATTCCTCGAGGCTGAAGTGGTGCTCCCCCTCGAGATCCTCTTCTGCAATCTCGTCGAAAAGGCTTAGCGGGTTGTCCTTTGCCACGACGGCGACCGGTCTCTCCTCCCATAGAGGAACGGCATGAACCTCCTCCCGCTCAAGCACGGGAGCCTCACCGCCCGGGGCAGCGGCCCACGGCAGCCGTGCGAAGACCATGTCGACCGCACCGCTCGAGAGTGCTTCTTCGGGTGCGCGAGCATCGAGCGGAATCAATTCCAGTTCGACCCTCTCCCGGCCCGTGCGCCAGCGCCGCGCGAAAACATCAGGTTCCACCCCGGGGATGAATCCCACCCGGAGCGCAGGAGCAACCGTTTGGTCGTCTGTCTCGCACCGAGTCACTTGATGATCGACACGGTGAAGGGGTAGGTGTAGGCCTCACCGTTATTGGCCTTCATCGCGGCAATAATCGGCACCACGATCGTTGCCACGAACACCGCCAGCCCAATGATCGCGGCGATCACCACGAAGAGGAGCGGAACGAGGAGGAACGACAGGAACGTTCCAATGAAGAAAAAGCCCCACGCAATGACGCTGTACACAAAAAGATTAATCGCGAAGTTGAGTGCACCCGCCGACGCGTTGCGCACAAATGGGCTCTTGTCGCGGTAGAGCAAATAGATCACGAGCGGCCCCAGCCAGCCGAGCCAGCCGGCCGAAACGACAGTGGCCACAAGCGCGCTGAGATGCGCGAGAATCGCCCAGGTGCGCTCATCGCTCGTCACACCACCGGGGCCGGTAGGGCCGCTAAAGCCAGGTGCACCGGTGCCCTTGTTGCCGGATGTGGGATTGCTAAAGCCGTATGGATTCGAGGGTTGTTCACTCATGGTGGGCTCCTTCATCACGTAGGGATCGTTCACATCGAGACGTGTGGATTCGGTCAAGCAAGGAATCGAGCTCTTCGTAGCGCTTCGCGCTCGCGCATGCAACGTAGGCGGGGCATTCCTGGGGCACAACCACGGTAGCGTTGCTGCCCTCGGGACGGCATGTCCAGGTGCGCACGCTGCCGCCAGCTTTCTCGACGATATGGAAGCCGGCGGCGATATCCCACGGGTTAATGCGCGTGAGTGTCGTGGCGTCGGCCCAGCCTGCGGCCACAAAGCAGAGCTCAAGCGCTGCCGAACCGAGATTGCGAACCGCCCCGGCCTTCTCGAGGAGCGCATGGCGCTCGCGCTCAGCAAAGGCACGGTCGTCGCGCAAATCGCGCAACCCGGGGAATCCGGTGAGCACGAGGGCATCGGCGAAATCGCGCTCGGGGTTCGGCCCGAGGCGTTCCTCGCCGAGGTAGGCGCCGCTGGGATCCGACCAAAACTCACGCCCGAGAGCGGGAGCATTCACGACACCGCCCACGAGAAGACCTTCGACGGCCACGCCGATCGAAATAGCGTAAAGCGGGTTTCCCGTCGCAAAGTTCGAGGTGCCATCGATCGGGTCAACGTAGAAGGTTACGGCACTCGTTCCTTCGAGTGTTCCTCCCTCTTCGCCCACGATGCTCGCTTTCGGGCATCGCGCAAGCAAAACCTCCCGGATACGGTCCTCGCACGCGCGGTCGTGGATCGTCACAATGTCGTGGGCGTTCGCCTTGTACTCACGTTTAACCGGTCCGGCGCCGACTTCGGCGAGGTATCTTGCGGCAGCGGCGGCCGCCTCGCGGGCAATAGCCGCAAGCTCCGCGTGCTCAACTGTGTTTGCCGTCGCCGAAGAATCCGTGTTCACGCGTCTATTCCATCACAAAGGTTTCTCTCAACCTGGAAGCGTGTCTTTGCGTCCGAGAACCGTGCCATGCCGTCAGCGTCGCGGCTCGACCTTGACGGGAGCCGATTGCAGGATCGTCGCCTTCTGCCCTTCCGCAACCGTTCCCCGCGCTTCCTCGTGCGCGCTCAACTCAACGGGGACGTCCTCGACATAGACCACGGGGCGGTGCCCGATCCTAGAGAGGCCACGAATGATCCCCGCACCGGATGCGGCCGAAGGGCTCTCCTCACGAAGGCGCAGGGCCCGAGGATCGATCAACGCTCGCGCTGGGCCAAGCCTGCACTCTCCCGCCGCTTCGAGAGCGATGCCTCCGCGCGTCACGAAGATTCCGCGCGCCCGAACTTCGCCCTCCACCCATTGAAGGCCTGCAAGCTCCGCGAGAAACTCGGAATGCGGCGAAGCGAGGGCAGCGTCGCACTCCCCTACTTCGACCACGCGCCCAGACTCGAGAACACACACGCGATCCGCCCACGCGAGAACATCGAGTAAGTCGTGAGTCGCGAAAACAAGCGTGCGCGAACGTGAAAGTCGAGCAATAAGGCCGCGCAGCTCGCGAGCGGCCCGCACGTCAAGCGCTGCCATGGGCTCGTCGAGAAGAAGCACGCGCGGCTCAATCGCGAGGGACCTCGCAAGCGAGCATTTTTGCGCTTGACCGCCCGAGAGTGTCGCGGGGCGCCTGTGCTCAAGCCCCTCAAGACCCACCTCCGCGGCGAGGGCGATCGCTTTCGCGCGAGCAGCACGCTTCTTCATGCCGCCACTCACGAGCCCATAAGCGATGTTGTCGAGGACGCTCATGTGCCCAAAAAGGTGAGCGAATTGCGAGAGAGAAGCAAAGCCGCGCCGGTGAACGGGCACTCTCGAAAGTTCCCTACCGTCGAGCGAGACCCGCACTCGAGTTCCTCGACCCTCACGAAGAACACCCGCGGCTGCCTCGAGAACCGTAGATTTTCCCGCGCCGTTCGGTCCCACGAGCGCAACGTGCTCCCCCGCGGCTACCTCGAGACGAGCCTCGACGCCGCGCTCGGGGCACACCACTTCGACCGTGAGTGTCATCGCGCCTCACCCTCCCCGTTCAACGGGCCACGCGCGTAGGCAAGAGACACCACAATGAGCGAAAACGCCACGAGCAGGATCGAGAGCCCCACGGCGTGCGAGAGATCAGCCTCGCGAGCCAGGTAGATCTGGAGTGGCAGCGTGCGAGTGGTGCCCGCGAGAGAACCGGCCACGGTGAGGGTCGCTCCGAACTCCCCGAGCGAGCGCGCAAAGGCGAGCGTGGCGGCAATGAGAAGAGGGCCGGTAAAACGAGGGAGAGTCACGGTGTGAAGCACGCGCATCGGTCGTGCCCCAAGCGTTGCCGCAACCCTCTCCTCAGCAAACCCTCGCGCACGAAACGCACTTTCGAGCGTCAGCACCACGAACGGGAGGGACACGAAAGTCTGCGCGAGCACGACCGCGCTCGTCGTAAAAACGACCTGCACACCCACGGTCTCAAAAAGGGGTGAGAGGAGGCTCTGGCGGCCATACGCGAGTACGAGCGCAAGTCCCGACACAACGGGCGGGAGAACGAGGGGAACGAGTACGAGAGCCCTGAGAACTGCGACGAGGGGACCCGTAGCGCGTGCGAGCACGAGGGCGAGGGCACATCCGAGCGCGGTCGAGAGTATGCACGCGAGGCTCGCCGTAGCGAGAGAAAGCGCGGCGGCAGTGAGATTTTCGGGTGCACTCGCGAGCGCCGGGAGGCTCGCCCATTGCGTTCCACGTACGAGGGACAGGAGCGGGAACAGGGTGCTCAGGCCCGCCACGAGTGCGAGGAGTCCGACGGTTGCCGGAAATCGCGTTCCACCTTTACGGTTCACGGGATTCACTTCACCGGTGCAAAACCGGCATCTTCAAAAACCATCTGGCCTTCGTGGCTCATAACGAGGTCGACGAATTCCTGCGCTGCCTCGCTGCGGTTCGCCGTTTCGGCTTCTTTCGTGACCGCGATTTCGTAGGTGTTGTCGAGCCGCTCCGCACCCGCGAGCTCGACCCCGTCAACGGTGTCCTCGGCGCCGGCAACATCGGTCTCGTACACGATCGCGGCATCGGCCTCCCCGGCGACCACTAAACCGAGCGAGTCCGTCACAGAGTTCTGCTCGGTATCGAACTCGATAGCGTCAAGTCCCGCGTTCTTGAGAAGACGATCCGTGAGCTCTCCACACGGCACAGCGCTTGCACACCGCACCGTGACAAGCTCGGGACGTGCAGCAAGGTCGTCGAGGCCCTCAATGCGTTTCGGATTCCCCTCGGCAACGGCGAGCTCAAGCGAGTTTCGTGCAAAAACTTCAGGAAAAGCCGTCACGAGTTTCTTGTCCTTGGCCTTCTGCATCCATGAGTGCGAGGCGGAAGCGAAGACATCCGCAGGTGCGCCAGCATCCATCTGGGTCACGAGGTCTTGAGATCCGGCAAACGTCAAGACGATATCGACGTGTGGATGTTCCTTCTCAAAATCCTTTTCAAGCCTCTCGAAAGTGCTCTTGAGGGAAGCCGCGGCAAAAACAGTGACCGTAGTGCGGTCCTGGGAGGCGTCGGCCCCCTCAGTGACACTACCGCCGCTACATCCCGCGAGCGACGCGGTAACCAGCGTCACTGCTGCTGCCAAGCCTACGAGGCGCTTCATCGTGTCATCCTCCAAGAAGGGAATCGAGATAAGGGGTGGAGAAAAGTCTATCGGGATCCAATTCGTCTCTCACGGAAACGAACTGCTCAAAGTTCGGATACAGCTCGCGCAGTTCAGTCTCCCGAAGCCAATGCATTTTTCCCCAGTGCGGGCGTCCCTCGAACTCGACAAGCGTATCGTGCACGAGATGCAGGTAGTCGTCGCTCGCAGCGTGCAGGGGGTTGTGGGCCGCGATATACACGGTGTCGCGCTCACTCGCCGTGGAAAGCCACACGTCGTCAGCTGCTGCCCGACGCACTTCGAGGGGGAAGATGAGCGAACGGGTCGACCCCTCGAGCGCGCGCGTGAGGGCTTCGAACGCCTCGCCGAAACGGCTCGCGGGAATCGCCATCTCGCACTCGCGAAAACGCGTGCGCCGAGAGGCCACAAAGAGGCGGTAGGGAAAGTGCACGGCCTCACCCGCGGGCATGAGGGCGGAAACCGCACTCGAAAGAGGCCTCTTCGTCGCGGGAACGGCCTGCACGAGCCGATTGGCCAGTGCAAGCGCACCATTGCCCACGACCTCGCTCTCGATAGAGGTGCGCACGCGGCCCATACCTCGATTCGACGATTCCGCGGGCACGTGGTTGAGCTCGCGTACGACCGCCCTGCGGCCACTCGGAACGAAGAAGAATTCCTGGTGGTCTTGCTCCATGCTCGTCTCAAGGAACCTGGCGGCGGTCTCCTCGAGCGGAGCCGAGTATTCGCGTCTGTGAAGCTTGTAGAGCGGGACGGTGCGCAGTCGCACCTCAACGATAATGCCGAGCGCGCCGAGGCCGAGCCGAGCGGCTTCGAAAAGCTTCACGTTATGCTCGCGGTCGGCCCAAACGGCATCACCGTTTGCAAGCACAATCTTGAGGCCTGTCACGAGACCGGAAACGCCCGTGAATCGCCCACCCGTCCCGTGGGTGCCGGTGCTGACCGCCCCCGCGATGGATTGCCGGTCGATATCGCCCATCACTTCGAGTGCCCGCGAGTGCTTCGCGAGCATCGGTCCGATCTCCCACAGGCGGGTGCCTCCGCGCAGCGTCACCTCACCCGTGGAGTGATCGATCCTGGCGAGTCCGCGATAGCGATCGAGGGTCAGAGTCGTACCGCTTGGCTTCGCAATTGGGGAAAAAGAGTGCCCGGCTCCCATCGCGCGAATGCCGATTCCGTGGGCGGTGGCGCGCGCGATGTGGTGCACGATCTCCCGCTCACTACGCGGATGCACAACCTGAGTTGGCGCAAACTCAACGTTCTTCGACCAGTTCGCGCGAATCTCGCGCGCCGAGCCCAAAGCGACCTTTGCCATGTCCCAGCCTTCCCCTAAGGATCAGAAGCCTAAATATACGCGCGTCCACTTCCACGATATGTGGGGACAATATCCACGACGCTATCCTCGCGCACGACGGCATAGGTGTCGACGTGCTCCGCAACCTCGCCCGCCTTCGCGTGTCGCACCCACACGGTGTCACCCACGCGCAGCCGTTCGGCCGCACGACCACGCAGCGGCGTTTGCACCTCGCCCGCACCTTCGAGCCCCACATAGCCAAGTGAGCGAGGATGGACGACGCGCGGCAATCTATCGATTCCGGGAGGACCGCTCGCGACCCAGCCGCCGCCAAGGATCGTCGCGACGTTACGCGCAGGGCGCCGCACGACTGGGAAACCGACGACAAGCGCCGGTTCGGGGCGAAACCTTACGAAGTGATCGAAGCTGGCCGGCCCGATCAGGCCCGAGCCCGCAGCTACCTCCGTCACGCTCGGATCTGCACACGTCGACTCGATACTTCCGGTGCCTCCACCGTTCACGAATTCGAGATCGCTCACCTCACGTACGCGCTTGACGGCCTCGCCGCGGCGCGCCGCCACCTCTCGCGCGCTAAGCGCCTGCATTCCGCGCGTGAGCAGTCGCATCGGGGACATCCCCCGGTTGGGTGTTCCCGCGATTTGCGACTCGTAGCCCATGAGGCCCACGAGAGTGAGGCCCGAGTAGCGCGTGAGGCTTCGCGCAAAACTTTCGGCGTGCGAGGGGCTGAACAGTGGCGAGCGAAGCGCACCCAGGTGCACGCCTCGCACGGGGACGTAGGAACAGTCGAGTTCGAGACACACGCGCACGGGGGCGTTGGTGCTGCGGGAGGAACGCCGGGCAGCCTCGATCATGTCGGCGTGTCCGAGCGAGTCCACCATGAGAGTGACCGACGCGAGTGCACGCTCACTCGTCACGAGGCGCCTAAGCGCGTCAAAATCCGAGGTGGGATACGCGACGAGGATGTCGCCGAAGCCCTCTTCCACACGGTCGAGCGCTTCCGCGAGCGAGAAGGCCAAAAGCCCGCCGCCAAAAGTACGCTCGGCACGCTCGATGAGGAAAGGAACACGCAGCGATTTGGTGGCAGTGCGGATGGGTGTGTCGCCGGCGCGTTTCTTGAGCGCACGGGCGTTTGCGTCAAAACGCTCCAGGTCGAGGATCGCAACGGGGCGGTGATGGAGGCTCGCATCAGCGAGGGCGCGTTCATAGCGCTCGAAGTCTCGCGAGCTGAGAGGTGCAGGCATCACTGCCACGGCGCGAAAGCCCGGGAAAATCAGGCCCGGCGGCGGCGCATGACGTCGTCGACGGTGAGACCCGAGCCAATGACCTGGGCGTTCGATGCAAGATACGTGCCCTGTTCGGCTTCGGCTTCGCGTTCTTCGACGTCTGCGGCTTCGAGGCTGTTTCCGGTCGAGAGTGCGCCGTAACGGAAGCTCACGCGGGAGGCGAAACGCTCATCGGCAAGAGCCTTGCCTCGACCCGCTTCGCGTGCCTCGAGCACCTGGCGAAGGAACGCTTCGTGACGCTCGGCAGGGCTCATCTCGCTCGGGCGCGAGATTTCGGTTTCCGACGCCTGCTCAGCGACGGCGTCGCTCAGTTCGGCAGCGCCTTCTTCTTCGGCTTCGGGTGCGCCCTCAGTAGACGCGCCGGCATCGCTTTCGTTTTCCGCGCGCCTCACTGAGCGTGCACGCATCGAACGGGTTGCACGGACGAGCGCGAGGTAGAGCCCGAGCACACTCACCGCTCCAAGCGGGAACCAGATTCCCGTGAGGGAAAGCGAGGTCGTGACAACGCTCGCGAGGGTGACGCCGACAAGGATGACCAGAATCGCCGTAAGCGCAATGTTGAGACCCGGACCGGGTGCGCGATCCTCGACGAGGTCGGTTCGTTCCTCCACACCGAAGCGCGGTCGCGAGGTCGGGTCCGCGGGGCGGAGAAGGCTGCGGTTCTCGGGCATGTCGGTCACCTCGTGCGAGATCGAAGAATAGGTGCGGCAGGCGTCTGTGACGTCCCTGGCGCTCTCGGAGTGACGCTGCTGCGCGACTCGTTCCGCCTCCCCCAGCGTATACCGCCGATCAGCGGTCTTGGGGACGGCGTACAGTAGCCACACGCCCACGAGGAGGGCGATCAGCACCGCACCGAGATTAAAGCTGTTCACCCCTCGATCGTAGGGACTTTATGCCGGGCCGGGGCGTACATTCGACCGCGTGTCGCGGCCATGGGGCGCACCTCACCGCACGGGCGAGACTCGGTCGCGAAGAAGGCCTCTCGCGGGGACCTCCTCTCGGGTCAGCGCGAATACTCGATGGTCGCGCCACGCGCCCGAAACGTAGATGCAACGCTCGCGGATCCCCTCTTCCCGAAGCCTCAACTTCTGGACCACCCTGAGCGACGCGGTATTGGAGGGGCGCACGAGAATCTCCACGCGGTGGAGTCCCTCCCCGATGAGCACCTCTTCGAGCGCGAGAGCGAGGGCGCGGGGTGCTATTCCGCGCCCCGCCCATTCCGGGGCCACCCAGTACCCCACCTGCGCGCTCGAAAGCGAACCGAACACGATCGGGGAAAAACCAATGTGCCCCACGAGTGCGCGATTGTGAAAGATTCCCAGGGAGGACCACGCGATCTCGCGTCCTTGGCGCCTGAGCGCTCTAAACTGCGCCTCAAACGGAGGGTAGCCGCCGTCTCCCCACGCGGGGTCTCGCGCTTCCCAGCGTTCAAGCCACTCGACGCTGCTCTCGCGCACACGGACGTAGGCCTTGCGATCACGGCGCACGAATGGGCGCAGGGTGAGCGGGGCATCGCGGAGTCTCATGACGGGAAGCCTAGCGCTAGTACACGCGAGTGCCGGCTTTCGACGTTCGAAAGCTGTGTTCCGAACTGCGCCGCTGTGGCACGATGTTTCTATGAATAAGACCTCCACGCCCGCAACGAAGCGCGCACTTCGCCGCGAGATTCTCCGCGCTCGGCGCGAGACCTACGTCGCTGAAGCCGCGCGAGAAAGCGCCGCACGCATCCGATTCCACCTCGAGCAAAGCATTGACCCGTGGATTGAGGCCGCGGGACGTCCCTTCGTGATCGCTGGCTACAGTCCGGTGCCCGCCGAAGCAAGCGCCCTCACGTGGCTCCGACGCCAGGCGCGCAGTGGCCACACCGTGATCCTTCCTACCTTCGAGGGGGAGCTTCTCGGCTGGCGCGCGTGGGACGGCGAGGAAGTCCTCGCCCCTTCCGGGGGCGCAAAATTCGGCTCCGAACCCTCGGGGGAATCCTTCGGGACCGAAGGGCTCGCCCGTGCCGACCTCATCATCACGCCCGCGGTTGCGGTCGACCGTTCAGGCACTCGCCTCGGGCACGGCAAGGGCTATTACGATCGGGCCCTCGCCCACGCCCGTCCCGGTACGCGAGTCCTCACCCTGATCCACGAGACCGAGCTCCTTGATTTCGACGCGCTCCCCCGCGAGCCCCATGACGTGCCGATCCCCGAGGTCCTTACCGAGTCGGGTCTCGTTTCTCTGAAAACTCCCTCGTAGTAGCGCCCGCGCTACGGGGCATGCTCCACAGCCGCGCGCCTTCCCCACAGACGCCTCGAGCCGGGAGGCGAGGGGGGATTCTCGCCTAGCGTGGGGCTCATGGGAGAGGAATCATCGCTCGCGCGGGCTCAGCGCGCACTTGCCACAGCAGGCCCGCACCTACGCCGTGCCGTACGCAAAAACAGAGGGCTCGTCACCCTCGTCGTTCTCGCCGCGCTCATGAGTGTCAGTGCGCCGCCACTTGCCGCACACATTCTGCCCGGAGTTGCGGTCGTCGTTGCCGCGCGTGACCTTTCACCGGGAGACACGATCGAGGAGCAGGATCTCACGACAACAATGGTGCGCCCCGACCTCGTTCCCGAAGGAGCGGTGCGAAGCGCGCGAGAGATTGCTGGTGAAAGCGCTGCGGGCTCGATCAGCAAAGGTGCGCTCGTGCTCCGCGAACATCTGCGCGAAAAGGAATCGGCGCTTGCCGCGCATCGAGCACTCGTGTCGATCCCGATTGCGAGTGGAGGGATCGTGGACGCGGCCGAGCCAGGCACACAGCTCCGCATCATCTGTAAGCCACCAGAGAGTTCCGAAGGATTCGCCGACGACAAACCCCTCACCGACGTTCGTGCCGTCTTGCGCGCGCCTCTTGCGGGCGCACCGGGCGAAGCTTCGCCTCTCGCAGCCCCGAGCAGCACCATGGCCACAGTCGAAATTGATCGGGCGCAAGTTTCCACTATTGCGCTTTGCACACTTAATACTCCACCTTTTATTGCCGTGGTCGGCTAGTTTGAGTGCCGCAGGAAAAGTCTGGCGATTGTCACCCCTGCTGTGTATCACCCTTACCGAAAGGACTCGGCCGTGAACGGCTTCAAAGAATTCATCATGAAGGGCAACGTTCTCGACCTCGCGGTCGGCGTTGTCATCGGCGGTGCATTCACCGCCCTCATCAACGCTTTCGTCAAGCACCTCATCCAGCCCGTCATCGCCGTTTTCGGCGGCGCAAATGTTGATGGCTTCGCCTACCGCATCATCGCCGATAACAAGGCGACCACCCTCGACTTTGGTGCGATCATCTCCGCGGTCATCTCCTTCCTCATCACCGCGGCAGTCGTGTACTTCGTCTTCGTGCTGCCTGTCAACAAGGCGCGTGACCTCGACAAGAAGCGCCGCGGGATCACCGAAGAGGTCACGGAACTCACCGATATCGACCTTCTCACCGAGATCCGCGACCTCCTCAAGAGTCAAAACGCCAAGTAGGCCTCCACTCGCCACCTGCGAGTCAACTCACGGACTCCGAGGGAAGCGAAACCGCGCGGTTTCGCCCCTCGGGGTTTTTGCCTCCAAGCGCACGAGGGACTCCGTACGCTCATGCGCCTCTCGATCTCGCAGAAGGATCCACCCGCGAAAATTCGATCGGTAGGCCCGGGCAGCAGCCGTCGCCAAAACTCGGGGAACCTCGATAACATGGGGCGCTATGCCTTCAAGCCCCGACCTCTACTCCCCCCTCGCCGCGTGGTTTGCGAACCACCGCCGAGCCCTCCCCTGGCGAGAAGAGGGGACGAGTGCATGGGGCGTTCTCGTCAGCGAAATCATGAGCCAGCAAACCCCCGTCGCTCGCGTCGCCGAGCCATGGCGAACATGGATGAAACGCTGGCCTACGCCACAGGCCCTCGCGCGCGCTGACTCGGCCGAGGTTCTGCGTGCGTGGGGTTCCCTCGGCTACCCACGCCGGGCTCTAAGGCTCCACGAGTGCGCGCGCACGGTTGAGCGCGAGCACGGCGGCGAACTTCCGGTGGGCGTCGAAGCTCTCGTGGCCCTCCCCGGAATCGGCGACTACACAGCCGCGGCGGTCGCGAGCTTCGCGCAGGGGCAACGGGCATGCGTTCTCGATACCAACATCAGGCGTGTGCTCACGCGCGTGCTCGACGCGAAGGCGGCTCCCTCCGCCCACGTCACAAAGCGAGACCGCGCGCGCTTTGAAAAGCTCCTGCCGGTGGAAGTCGAACATTCCCGTATCTGGAACGAAGGCGTCATGGAGCTCGGTGCTCTCGTGTGCCGCGCCCGAAATCCCATGTGCGAGGCATGCCCGCTTTCGGAGCACTGCGCGTGGCTCCAGGCAGGCCGCCCCGGGCTTGGCGAGCGCACAACACGCCCGCAGAGCTACGAGGGAAGCGATCGCCAAATCCGCGGCAGGATCCTCAAAACTCTGCGTGAGGGTGGGGCGGCAACCGTCGGAACTCTCGAAAACGCGAGCGGAGCCGACTCGGAGCGCTTCGTGCGGCTTCTCACCGACCTTCTCGCGGAGGGGTTAATTTCGCGTACCGCAAGCGGCGAGATCACGCTCGGCGCGGGAACTCATAAGGAAGAACACGTCCATGCGCGATAGTCGGCACGCGATTGCGCGGCCAGTCGACTAAGCGCTCTTTGAGGCCTGCCCCGCCTTGAACGCGTGGAACCTGCGCACGAGGCGCTCAACGAGGAGCGAGACCGCGAACGCCAACACGAGGGCGGCGAGGATTCCGAGAAGAGGATGCGTCTCAAACCACTGACCGGCGAGTGCCCCCACGAGACACGAATACACCGCCCACAGGAAGGTCGCGAGGATGATCTTCGGTGTGAAAAGAGAAAGTGGATACTTCACCCCACCGGCCACGAGGTTGACGGCCGTGCGCCCGAGCGGAATGAACCGCGCCGTCATGAGATACGTGAAGGCGTGCTTCTCTAGGCCGCGTTCGGCGGCCGCGACCGCTCGATGACCGCGATGCCCCTCGTGGAAAAACCGCAGCTTCCTCCACGGGAGAAGGCGACCGATGTGATAGGTCACGTGATCACCGATCGCCGCCCCACCCCACCCGGAGAGGACAAGAAAAAGTAGCGAAGGCCTTTTCGAGGTCGCCCATAGTGATCCCAGCGCCACGAGGAGGGATTCGCTCGGAACAGTAGGGAAAAAAGCGTCCACGCAGGAGAAGGCGGCGACCACGAGGTGGACCCACCACGCTTCTCCCGCGTGGACGACTATTTCTTCAACAACGTGCATATCGCATGCTTACGCCACGGTCTTATCCGGCGATGTCCTCCACGGAAATATCTTCGGAAATCTGCTCGAGCGAGCCGTCCTCGTTCTTCGTCGCAAACGTGAAGACCCCGAGCGGACCCTCACCCTCGGCACCGATCACGATCTCGTCGCCGTCCTTCACCTGGCCGAACAGGATCTTCTCGCTGAGCGAATCCTCGATATCCCGCTGAATTGCGCGGCGAAGCGGGCGGGCGCCGAGAACCGGGTCGTAGCCCTTCTCCGCGAGGAGCGTGCGAGCCTCGGGCGTGAGCGTGACCGACATGCCACGCTCCGCGAGGCGCACGTCGAGGCGGCCCACCATGAGATCGACGATCTGCTTGATTTCTTCGCGCGAGAGCTGCGGGAACACCACGATGTCATCAACACGGTTGAGGAACTCGGGACGGAAGTGCTGCTTGAGTTCCTCGTTAACCTTCGCCTTCATGCGCTCGTAGCTCGTCGAGAGGTCGCCGCCAGCCTGGAAGCCGATCGATACACCCTTAGCGATGTCACGCGTTCCAAGGTTGGTCGTCATGATGATGACCGTGTTCTTGAAGTCCACGACGCGGCCCTGCGAGTCGGTGAGGCGCCCGTCCTCGAGGATCTGCAGGAGCGAATTGAAGATATCGACGTGAGCCTTCTCGATCTCGTCGAACAACACAACGGAGAACGGCTTGCGGCGTACCTTCTCGGTGAGCTGGCCGCCCTCGTCGTAGCCCACGTAACCGGGGGGCGAACCAAACAGGCGCGAAGCCGTGTGCTTTTCACCGAATTCCGACATGTCGAGCGTAATGAGCGCGTCTTCGTCGCCGAAGAGGAACTCGGCGAGCGCCTTGGCGAGCTCGGTTTTGCCAACGCCCGTGGGGCCCGCGAAGATGAACGAGCCGCCAGGGCGCTTCGGATCCTTGAGACCCGCGCGGGTCCTGCGGATCGACTGCGAGAGCGCCTTGATCGCTTCGTTTTGGCCCACGACGCGCTTGTGGAGCTCGTTTTCCATGTTGAGCAGGCGCGTAGATTCGGCCTCGTTGAGCTTCACGATCGGGATGCCGGTTGCGGCCGCGAGAACCTCGGCGATCACGTCGTCGTTCACAATGCTGATCGCGTCGGACTCGCCGTTACGCCACGCATCTTCCTTGGCCTTGCGCTCGGCCGTGAGCTTCTGCTCGTCATCGCGGAGGCTCGCGGCTTTCTCAAAGTCCTGCGCATCGATCGCGGACTCCTTCGCACGCTTCGCCTCTTCGATCTTCTGGTCGTATTCCTTCAATTCGGGCGGAGCCGAGAGTCGGCGAATACGTAGGCGCGCACCGGCCTCGTCGATCAGGTCGATCGCCTTATCCGGCAGGAAACGATCGTTCACGTAGCGAGCCGCGAGCTGAGCGGCCGCGTCGAGAGCGTCATCAGTGATCGTGACCTTGTGGAAGGACTCGTAGCGATCGCGTAGGCCGCGGAGGATGTCGACCGTCTCCTCAACGCTCGGCTCTTCGACCTGGATCGGCTGAAAACGACGCTCGAGAGCGGCGTCCTTCTCGATGTGCTTGCGGTACTCCTCGAGCGTAGTCGCGCCGATGGTCTGAAGCTCGCCGCGCGCAAGCATCGGCTTGAGGATATTTGCCGCGTCGATCGCACCCTCGGCCGCGCCGGCACCCACGAGCGTGTGGATCTCATCGATAAACAGCACGATATCGCCGCGGGTCTTGATTTCCTTGAGCACCTTCTTCAGACGCTCCTCGAAGTCACCGCGGTAACGCGAGCCGGCCACGAGCGAGCCGAGATCAAGCGTGTACAGCTGCTTATCCTTAAGCGTCTCGGGCACGTCACCAGCCACGATCGACTGCGCGAGACCCTCCACAACCGCGCTCTTACCAACGCCCGGCTCACCGATAAGGACGGGGTTATTCTTCGTGCGGCGGCTCAGCACCTGCATGACGCGCTCGGCCTCGCGCTCACGGCCAATGACCGGGTCAAGTTCCTTGTCACGCGCCGCCTGCGTGAGGTTACGGCCAAACTGGTCGAGCACGAGGGAGCCCGACGGAGTCCCCTCCTGGTTGCCGCCACCGGCGTTCACCGTTTCCTTGCCCTGGTAACCCGAGAGCCTCTCGATGACTTCCTGACGCACGGCAGCCGGCTGGGCGCCCATGCGCGTGAGAACCTTGACGGCTACACCATCGCCCTCGCGCAACAGCCCGAGGAGGATGTGCTCCGTGCCGATGTAGCCGTGACCGAGCTGGAGAGCCTCGCGAAGGCTCAGCTCGAGCACCTTTTTTGCACGTGGCGTAAACGGAATGTGCCCCGTGGGGGCCTGCGTGCCCTCCGTGATGATTTCTCGCACCTGCTCGCGCACGCCCTCGAGCGTGATGCCGAGCGATTCGAGAGCCTTCGCTCCCACGCCTTCACCCTCGTGGATGAGGCCCAGGAGGATGTGCTCGGTGCCGATGTAGTTGTGGTTGAGAAGGCGCGCCTCATCCTGCGCGAGCACGATGACTCGGCGGGCGCGATCGGTAAACCTCTCGAACATGAATCTCCCTTGGTTTTTCGGCGTTGCTTACGAGCCTACTGCGTGCCTCCACTCGGTGCGCCGTTGTTCGCCAGCGGCGTGAAAGGCCCGCGCCTGAGCGCCTAGGATTGAATGGAATGCCAGCGCTGCCCAGCACAGCGACCGCTTCCACCGAACCGAAGGAGCACCCCCGCACATGCGAGTATCCGCGCACTCGTCTCGCGCAACCTCGGCACTCAAGGTCGAGCATGCCGACGCCGTTCTCATCGGTGCGGGCATCGCCTCGGCGACCCTTGCGATGCTCCTTCGTGAACTCGAACCGGCGTGGCACATCGTCGTTCTCGAACGGCTCGAGAGCCCCGCTCTCGAATCCTCGCATGCCTGGAACAATGCCGGTACCGGCCACAGCGCACTGTGCGAACTCAACTACACGCCCATGGATGCCCACGGGCGCGTCTCGATCGACAAAGCACTCGAGGTCAACAAGAAATTCCAGCTCTCGCGTGCATGGTGGGCGCACCTCGTCGAAAACGGCACGCTCGAACACCCTGAGCGCTTCATCCGCACCGTTGCACACATGAGCCTGGTCCACGGTGAAGAGAACCGGCGGTTCCTCAAAGCGCGCTTCGCTGCTCTTCACCCGCACCCCCTGTTTTCCTCACTTGAGTACACGGAGGATCCCTCCCGCCTTGCCGAGTGGGCTCCCCTCGTGATGGAGGGCCGAACCGCGAACACGCCGCTTTCGGCAACCCGCTCACTCGCGGGCACCGACGTGGACTTCGGCGCCCTCACGCGTGCGCTCCTCGAGGCCGCGACGAAAGCGGGCACCAGCGTATATTTCGGCTCCAACGTCGTGGATCTGCGCCGCATGGGCAAGGACTGGGGCGTTATGGCCCGCACGAACGACTCAACGCACGTTGTTCGCGCGCCATTCGTCTTCGTCGGAGCGGGCGGTGCTGCACTCCCCCTCCTTCAACGTTCTGGAATCAGCGAGATCCGCGGCTACGGCGGGTTCCCCATCTCCGGGCAGTGGCTTCGCTGCACGAATCCTGAACTCGCCGCGCGGCACGACGCAAAGGTGTACGGGAAGGCTGCCGTCGGATCGCCCCCGATGAGCGTGCCCCACCTCGATACCCGAATCATCAATGGCTCACGCGAGCTCATGTTCGGCCCGTACGCGGGATGGAGCCCGAAATTCCTCAAATCGGGTTCCGTGACAGATCTCTTCCGCTCGATCCGCGCCTCGAACGCTCTTCCCATGGCGTCCGTTGCACCCGGCAACCTCGACCTGATCGCCTATCTCGCCTCGCAACTCACGCAGAGTTTTGACGATCGCCTCGCGGCACTTGCCGAGTACCTCCCGGGCGCGAAGGCTGAGGACTGGGAGCTGCTCGAGGCCGGCCAGCGGGTCCAGGTCATCGCACCGCTCTCGCGCACGCGCGGCACCCTCCAATTCGGGACCGAGCTACTCACCTCAGCCGACGGAAGCATGAGCGGGCTCCTCGGTGCGTCGCCGGGTGCCTCAACGGCCACCTCAATCATGCTCGACCTGCTTTCGCGTGCCTTCCCTGCGAAGGCATCTGAGTGGGAACCACGTCTTCGCGCCATATTCTCTACCGAAGGTGACGCCCGAGATCACCTCGCACGCACAAGTCGCATTCTTGGACTTACGGAACCACCACGATGAAAGGGCACTCATGAGCACCTCGCACTCCTTATTCAGAGGAGAGATCATTACCCTCACGAATGGCGCGTCAAGCGCCGAACTTACGAGCGTGGGTGCAGCGCTCAATCGGTTCTGCATCGGCGGGCGCGACTTCGTTGTACCGGGCGCCGTCGATGACGTCCAATTCGGCTATCGCGGTGGGATCATTGCCCCATGGCCAAATCGCATTGGCAACGGTACCTATACATACGACGGGGTGGAATACGAGCTGCCGCTCAACGAGCACGAAAGACGCAACGCGCTTCACGGCCTCGTATCGTGGAGCGATTTCTCGGTAGAAAACCGTACGGAAAACACGGTGGATTTCTTTCACCACCTTATTCCCGTATCCGGCTACCCCTTCCCGCTTAGCATTCGCGTGCGCTACACGCTTCACGAAAGCGCAATCACCACCGAGGTCACCGCGACCAACCTCGGCGAAACCCGCGCCCCCTACGGCGTATGCCCCCATCCCTACGTCGTGCCCGGCGCAGAGCACATGAATGAATGGGAAACGCTCGTGCCGGCCTCCCACGTGCTCGAAGTCGACGAACGCCTCCTGCCGGTTGCGCTCTCACCCGTCGAGAACCACCCGGAACTCCACCTCGATGGCTCACCTATCGGTGATCGGTTCATCGATCACGCCTACACGGGATTCTCCGAGGGGCGAATCACGGTGCGCAGTGCGAGCGGTGAAGTATGGGTGGAATTCGACCCGGAGGCCCTCCCGTGGGCGCAGATCCACACGGCCGATCACCCGGATCCCTCGAAGAATCGCGCAGGGCTCGCTGTCGAACCTATGACGTGCCCGCCCGATGCTTTCCGCACCGGCGAAAACCTCGTGCACCTCGCCCCAGGCGCCTCACACACCGTCTCGTGGACGATCGGCGGCAAAGCTCTGAGCTAAGTCCTCACGAACAGCAAAAGCGCCGCGGGGGACCTTTCCCTCGCGGCGCTTTTATGCGTCAGTGCTCTCAGCCTTCGTGAGCGGCGTAGTACGCCTCGCGAACATCCGCAGCGATGCGGCCGCGATCCGAGACGTTGTAGTTGTTCTCGAGCGCCCACTTGCGGATCTTCGCGGTCTCCTTCGCGCTGCTCGGCGTGCGCGAGCTGCGACGGGCGCGGCCGCCAACGCGGCGGGCGGCGACGATCCATTTGGTCATGTCTGCGTGGAGTTCGTCGACGTGCGCGTTCGAAAGGTCGATCTCGTAATCAACGCCCTCGAGGGAGAACGAAACGGTGAGATCCGCCTTCGAACCATCGAGATCGTCGACGAGTTCGGTGAAAGTCTTAGTTGCCATCGAGGCCATCCTCATGAAGTTTTAGAACGGTGGTCGACCGATTCAGCGGCGAAGCGCGTCAACGGTTAAAAGCAGGATAATCGCCCACCACAATAGTGGCAACCATTTTAGCGCGATAACAAAGCGCTCTTTTAATTCGACGTCGTTGCGTCTTTACATTTTTCCGCGTTGGCGGTTTGCCTCGTTCTTACAAAGCGCGCTGCCTCGGGATGCGCGGCAATGTACTCGCGCTCGGCTTGCCTTTCTGCCTCACGCTGATGTTTATCGGCGCGCAAAATCGAGCGCAGGACGAACCAGAAAAGGAGCCCAATCCCGATCGATGGCAGGAGCGCTCCCAGCTCGAATGCCCAATCAATGTTTCCCACTGCGCGCCTCCTTCGATGTGTGCTGTTCCTCGGCAGGGGCAAGGTTCACGAGCGCATTGTCGATCAGACGCACACCCTCGACCCTCGCGGCGAGCACGACGAGCGCCTCCCCCACGAAAGCCTGGTCAATCTCTTCGAAAGTCGCCGGGTTGACCGCGAGCCGGTAATCCCACGTCACTCGCGAAGAATCCTCGTGCGTGCGAAGAAGCGCGAGAAGCTCAGCCGCCGTCGGGCAGTTAAGCGCTTTCGAGAGAAGCCCCGAGAGGGCGAGGGCATCCGCCCTTGCCTGCTCACTCAAATAGCTATTGCGCGAGCTGCGTGCGAGACCCGATTCTTCGCGCACGATCGGCACACCCACGATTTCAAGACCCAGATTAAAATCGTGCACGAGGCGGCGAATAATGGCGAGCTGCTGCGCGTCCTTTTGGCCAAAGATCGCGACATGCGGCTGGGTAAGAAGGAAAAGCTTGAGTACGACGGTCGCCACGCCATTAAAGTGGCCGGGGCGAATCTCGCCCTCGAGCATGCGCCCAATCGGCCCCACATCAACCTGGAACGGTTCCGGGTACGGGTACATGTCGCTAGCCTCGGGGGCAAACATCGCATCGGCGAGCGTGTCGACGAGTTCGAGGTCTGCTTCGAGCGTACGCGGGTAGCGCTCGTAGTCCTCGCCGGGGCCGAACTGAAGAGGGTTCACGAAGTTCGACACGATGACGTGATCGGCATGCGAACGAGCCTCACGGATGAGAGACAAGTGTCCCTCGTGGAGCGCGCCCATCGTGGGCACAAGTGCAACACTGCCCTTAAGAGAGGCGCGGTAGGCCTGCAATTCCTTAACGGTGGGGATGAGCGTAGTCATGAATCCTGCCTCGGTTTTCTCTCGCTTGATAGCAGTAACTCTAACGCCGCCCGCTCACGCTCACCGATAGGTGCGATGTCGAGTGCGGCACGCGCGAGTGCGCGGTATGTGGGCAGAACGCGCTCGAGGTCAAGCTCTTCGAGGGCTTCGAGATGATTTCCGACGGTTCCCGCATCACCGCGCTGCACCGGTCCCGTAAGCGCACCGGGCCCAAGCCTGAGCGACTCCTCGAGACTCGCGTTGAGAAGCGGACGCACGAGAGCGGGTGGATCCTCGACCCCGATCGCGTCGAGGATCTGAAGCACTTGGCTCACGAGCACAACGAGATGGTTCGAGCCGTGGGCGAGCGCGGCGTGGTAGGCCGTGCGATCGCCCTCCGCAATATCGATGCTCACGCCGTCGAGCTCGAGCACGAGAGCCTTCGCAATGGGCGCGAACATGGGACGCGCAGTGACGGCCCACGGGCAGCCCACGAGCCTTGCAAGATCGAGCGATGTTCCCGTGAAGGTCATGGCCGGGTGGAGCGCAAGGGTGATCGCGCCAGCGTCTTCGAGCGGACGCAGTACCTCAATCCCATATCGGCCGGAGGTGTGCGCGATGATCTGTGCACCGGGCACGATACCCCGCTGCGCGAGACTCGCCGCGAGCGGCGCAAGCTCGTCATCAGGGACAGCGAGAACCACGAGTTCACTGCGCTCGACAACCTCTTCGGGACTAAGGATGGGGGCGCCGGGCAGCAGTACATCGGCGCGCTCTCGGGAAGCGTCGGACCTGGCCACCACCCCCGTGACCTGGTGCCCCGCTGCGCGCAGTGCGTTCCCGAGCACCGCACCCACGCGCCCCGCGGAAATGATGCCCACGCCCATGCGCGCAGGCTCCGCAGGGCTCACGCCGTTCCGCCCAACAATCTCGGTTGAAGCCAGCTTGCACGCTCGCTGAATCGGCGCGACGTTCCTGCGTCCACGCCGAGTGTTGCGCACAGGACTGCGGCATCGGTGACGGGAATGTTCGAGATATGGAAAGTGCCACCGGCATACGTGACCGCGAGGTCTGCCGTGCCGATCCGCCGGGAGATCGGCCCCTGGGAGAGTTCAACCCCCTGGATGCGCTCGCGCGGGATCACGGTGACGGTTCGCGTGAGCCAACCGTGACGTGCAAGAAGCGCGTGGCGCGTGAGCGCGTACACGTGGGTGCGACGGCTGATCGGGTTGGACCAGTGGAAGGGGCGCGCGCCAGGCAGTTGCGCTTGCGGCGCCGCGAGAAAACCCTGAAGTAGGGCCGTGTCGCTCGCACCCAGCACCGCGGGGCTCGGCGCCTGAGCCCCGTCGTGCATCGCGGGGTGGACGATGAGGTCGCCGGTCGGTGGCATGAGGTGCGAGAGCGTCGCTTCGAGTTCGGCGGCGGTTCCCACGGGAAGTATACGACCGGTGCCTTCCGTCACGGATTCAAGAACATCCATGCCCGCGGTTTTCGCGCTCACGTCGTACCACCCACGTGAACGCCACAGGAGCGGCTGAGAAATCTCCATCTCTTGAAGCTTCGAGGCTGTGAGGTTATCGCTGCGCGAGTTCAAGAGTCCTCGCCGTGCGCGCAGACCCGTCGCGGTCGCGCGCGAGGTGAAGCCCCAACCGGAGTCGACGCGAGAGAAAATCATTCGAGGAGCCGCAAGCAGCGCGGGAACGAGCGCCGCGAGCGACGCGAAAGAAAGCGTGAACTCACCGTCGGCGAAGGAGGCGATGAGCCAGATCGCCGTCATGACGATCGAAAACGCGAGCCAGAACATGAGCGAAATATCAAGCACGAGCGAGTGCAGGATACGCGAGGTCGGGATTCGCGCGAGCAGTTCGCCGGTGGAATCCGAGTCATAGGCAATGGACTCGGCGCGCTCCACGATGCTCGGCGAACCGTCGCCACCCTCGCTCGGCGCCGCGCTCTCGGGAGCCTCAGGCGCGGCCTCAGCGGGTGCGGGGTTCGTCGCCACGTTGCCATGACTCGGCACATCCCCGCGGGCGAGTTCGAGAACCGTCGAGTGGATTTCTTCGGCCTTCGCCCTGCCAAGGTACTGGAGGTCCACGTGGGACTCGCCCGCGCCGGCGAGCTCGATCCGCACTTTGGAGAGGCCCACAAGCCGCGCCATGAAAGGCCGTTCAACAGAGACGGAGTCGATGCGCTGGCGTGGGGCAATTCTACGTTTCGTGCTCAAGAATTTTTCACGCACGAAAACGCCGTCTTCCGTCACCGCATACGTCGTGATCCACCACGGGAGCCCACCGGCAAGAATCGCCACGAGGATAATGCCAAGGGCGCCGAGACCGAACAGCCACAGATTGTCGGTGTTCACGACTCCGTGCTTGACCAAGTCCTCGATCATGTCGATGTTTTGGAACCCGACGATCGCCACGATTGCCGCGATCGCTTTCCACCCCATGACGAGCGGCGTAAGAGGGTGGAACCTCGAGTATGCGGACTCCGGTGGGTCATTGGCGAGGTCAGGCGACTGTTCGGTCATAGCGCCGCCATCTTTTCACTCGCCTCGCGAGTCACGAGGTCGCGAATACGCTCGGCCTCCTTGCGCTCGAGGCCCGGAATCGAGACGTCCGAGATCGAGCCTCCCGCGGTCTTCAGCGTGATGGTCGAAAGCCCGTACGCGCGCTCGATGGGGCCTTCGTCGATATTGATGTCCTGGATGCGGCCGTAGGGAACGATCGTGACGGAGCGGAACATAATGCCGCTGCGAAACACGATGTCGTTGTCGCGTGTGAGGTAGCCAAGAGCGCGTGCGCGGCGAGGGGTGAACACGATCGACTGGGCCACGAGGAGGTACACGGGGATGGTGCACAGGTGCACCCACCACGGCCACGCAAACACGGCCGTGACAATGTGGAGCGCGATGCACGCCGCAATCACGGGCACCCACCGGGCGAGTTTGCCAAGGAACCGTACCTTGACGAGCTTCGGCGACACGCGTGCCGTACGTGGATCGGTCGCGGAAAAAGGCTCGTCGAGCATCGTCCGCTCGATGTCGGCCGGCTCGAGGGTCGGCATCGGAACTACTGAGTTACTCATGAGAATCTTTCTAACACAGTGGGCGAGAGCTTCAAAGGGAGCCTGCGCTCTCACCCGCGCGCCCCATAGGCCCGGAGTCGGTAGGCGGCAGAGTCCCCCACCGTTCTACGATAAGCCCGATCACCGCGAGAATGAGCGCGCTTAGCGCATCGAAGCCGAGCGGAAGAATGGCACCGCTGAGTGTTCCGCCCCCTGCGGTGGCGAGGAACGCGCACATACCCGCGTAAAAGCCAGCACCGATCGCACCCGTATAGGCCGCGGCACGCGCCGCGAGAACGATCCTGTAAGCCGTGACCATGTCGATGTGATGCCTGCGCGGCGTAAGCGGATGGGTTTTCGCGCGCTCACGGGACTCATCGAGATATCTCTTCACGCGAAGCCCAAGGGCAAGAACGACGGCGGAAAGAATGAGGAACACCATTCCCGGCATGATGCCGGCGACGGGAACCGGGGCACCTCGCGAGGCAAACGCGAGAGACAGCCCGTGGCCCGCAAGGCCCGCCACGAGGGCGATGCCAAGAAGCCGCAGCGCAGGAGTTTTTGTCATCACACACCCTTGGGTGGGCGAGCCTCGCTCGCGAAACCGGCAACGCGGGGACCGGGGCGCAAGCCCGCACGGTCGGGGGCGGCCTTCACGAGGTCCGACGCCTGCCGGCCATCGGGGAAGCTCCAGTCGGGATCGATGTCAAGCATCGGTGCGAGAACAAAGGCGCGTTCGTGCGCTCGCGGATGCGGAAGCGTCAGTTGCTCATCATCGCACGTGAACTGCCCGAAGGAAATGAGGTCGAGGTCGAGGGTGCGCGGTCCCCACCGAAGGGTGCGGGTGCGCCTTGCGGCATTCTCGATCTCATGGAGTGAGTCGAGAAGCTGCCACGGGCTGAGCGAAGTCTCGAGAAGCGCAGCCGCGTTGAGGTACGCGTCCTGATCAATGTCGCTTACGGGGTCGGTTTCGAAAACGCGGCTCGCGGCAACGAGACGAGTTTCGGGGATCCCCGCAAGAGCCGCGAGAGCACCGGCGAGGAAGTCCTCGCTATCGCCAAGGTTTGAGCCAAGCGCGATGAAAGCGCTCACGGGTGCCGCGCGCCTTGTGACACGAACGCGTGCGTCGGTGAAGGGCTGCGGAATTGGCGCGGTGGGTTTGTGCACGCTCACGCTCACTTCGCGCACGAGCACGTGCCGCTCAAGTACACACTGGGCGATGCGCTCGGCGAGAGTTTCGATCAGGTCGACGCTTCGCCCCGAGACGATTTCTTCGACGATTGCCGCGGCGTCCGCGTAGCTCACGCTTCGCTCGAGCGCATCATCGCGCCCCGCCGAGCGCGTATCCACGCTCATGTCGACGTCCACGAGAAAATCGTGGCCCTCCGCTTTTTCGTGATCGAACACACCGTGCTTGCCGTGCACGCGCACACCCTCAACCGCGATATGGGAAAGCGCGGCGGGCGCGGCAAAAGCGATATCGCTCCACGTCATGCTTGCGCCTCCTCCCCGTAATTGCGGTCGGCAATGCTCGCCCCAAGCCCCAAGTCTCGCCCCTCAGGACCAGCCATAAGGCGTTGCATGACCCGGATGTTGGCGACGGTAGAAGCGACATCGTGAACGCGCACCGCCCACGAGCGCCTCAGCTGGGCGAAGCCGCTCAGGGCGGCGGTTCCCGCGTCGCGGTCGATATCGAGTGCACTCACGAAACGCTTACGGCTCACACCGATGAGAAGCGGGTAGCCGAGCCCCTCAACCGCATCGATCTGGTCGTAGAGGTTCCAGTTGTCTTCACCCGTCTTTGAAAACCCGAAGCCCGGGTCCGCCACGATGCTTTCACGAGGGATACCCGCGTGCACCGCCTTCTCGATTTGTGCCCCGAGTTCGCGTGCGACGTCCGCGCCGATCTCGCCGTAGCCCGCGTGTGACATTGCCTCCTCGGAGTGTCCACGCCAATGCATAGCAATGTAGACGGGCGGCGTGCCGAGAGGAGTCGCGAGACCCGCGATGGTCTGGAACATCTCTGGATCAGCAAGGCCCGCGGAGACATCATTGACGATCAGCGCACCCGCCTCGACTGCGGCACGGGCGACCGCGGCACGCATCGTATCGATGCTCACGGGGATGCCCCTCGACGCCAGCGCCTCGACCACCCGCACCGTTCGCTCGAGTTCTTCACTCTCACTTACGCGGCTTCCACCCGGGCGCGTGGATTCGCCACCAACATCGATAATGTCGGCGCCCTCGCTTACCAGGCGCTCGGCATGCGTGAGCGCGCTGTGGAACTCGTTGTGCTCGCCACCGTCGGAAAACGAATCCGGGGTCACATTGAGCACCCCCATCACGAGGGTCCGCTCGCACGTGAGAGAAGAAGGCAGGCCCTCCACACGCCGCCACGCCGGGGCGCTAGAGAAGTCCAGAACCGGTCGCGTTGCGTTCATGTGATGCCCTTTCCCGCCGCGAGCGACGCTTTCGCCAAAATCAGTGGTGCAGACCCGTGAGGATGAGGCTCATCGCCTCCGAACGCGTGGCCGCATTGGACTGGAGCGAGCCGCGCACGGCACTCGTCACGGTCTCAGCATTAGGAGATTTCACGCCTCGCATCGCCATGCACAGGTGCTCGGCCTGGAGTACCACGATCGTGCCGTGTGCGTGAAGCTCTTCGTGGATCGCATCCGCAATCTGACTCGTGAGGCGTTCTTGCACCTGCGGCCGCGCCGCGTACCCTTCGACGAGCCTTGCGAACTTGGACAGTCCCGCGACAGTTCCGTCCTTGCCGGGAACGTACCCCACGTGCGCACGCCCAAAGAATGGCACGAGGTGATGCTCGCACATCGAATAAAACCGGATGTCGCGCACGAGAACCAGCTCGCGATGCTCGACCTCGAACTTCGTATGCATGTGCTCGCGCGGGTTCTCGTGCAGTCCGCGGAATACCTCGCCGTACATGCGGGCAACACGGGCCGGGGTATCGAGAAGCCCATCGCGATCCGGGTCCTCGCCGATGGCCTCGAGGATTTCTCGCACGGCGCGCTCAATCCTCTCGCGATCGATGCTCTCCACCGCATTGTGGTTCTCGCTCATGAATCCTTCTTTCTTCACGCGAGTACTGCTCGCGAGGGACGTGAGGTATGCGCTACTCGGCACCCGGGATGTGAGGAGAACCGTCACCTGGTTGCGGGAGCTCGGGCGGGGTCCCGCCGAGTTCCTCACCGGCCTGGTCGTTCTCGGTGCCATCCGGGACGGTGCTGCCGATCGTGCCGGGGCGGTCGCTACCCGCGAGCGGTTCGTTGAACACGGGACGGTCTTCGCTCGACTGCCATACCTCACGCGGCGGGCGTTTCGTCACGTCCTTAAAGATCTCCGCCAGTTCTTTCTCGCCGAGCGTCTCCTTTTCGAGAAGTTCTTCAACGAGATGGTCGAGCACGGCACGGTTGGTTTTGATGACGCTCCAGGCCTCATCCAGGGCGTTATCGAGGAGTCGGCGCACCTCTTCGTCGATCAAGCGTGCCGTGTCCTCGCTGTAGCCGGGCCCCTGGCCCTGCTGCATGCCCACGAAAACCTCGTCTTGTCCCTTGCTCAGAGCCACCTGGCCCACAACACCGCTCATACCGAGTTCGGTGACCATCGCGCGGGCGATGCCCGTCGCGTTCTTGAGGTCGGAACTCGGGCCGGTCGTGACGTCGTGGAAGATGCCTTCCTCGACCGCGTAGCCACCCATCCCGTAGGCAAGGCGATCAAGGAGCTCATTGCGGCTTTGATAGTTGCGGTCGGCCGTCGGCACCACCATGGTGTACCCGCCCGCGCGGCCGCGCGGAAGGATCGTCACCTTCGTGACGGGTGCCGAGTTGTTGAGGGCCGCGGCGACAAGTGCGTGACCACCCTCGTGGTAGGCCGTCATTTGCCGCTCGCGCTCACTCATGACCTTCGAGTAGCGCTGCGGGCCCATGGATACGCGGTCGATTGCCTCATCAAGGGCGCGCATGTCAATGATTTGGTTTCCCGAACGCGCCGTGAGGAGTGCGGCCTCGTTCAGCACGTTGGCGAGATCCGCACCGCTCATGCCGATTGAGCGACGCGCGATGTTGTCGAGGTCGACGTCGTCCGCAAGCGGCTTGCCCTTCGCGTGCACTTCGAGAATCTTGCGGCGGCCCTTGAGGTCGGGGGTCTCAACCGCGATTTGGCGATCAAATCGGCCCGGGCGCAAAAGCGCCGGGTCGAGGATGTCCACGCGGTTCGTCGCGGCGATGAGGATGACATTCTGGTGCTCCTCGAAGCCGTCCATCTCTACAAGCATCTGGTTGAGGGTCTGCTCGCGCTCATCGTGACCGCCGCCCATGCCGGCACCGCGGTGGCGACCAACGGCGTCGATCTCGTCGATGAAGATGATCGCGGGAGCGTTTTCCTTCGCTGTGTTGAACAAATCGCGCACGCGGCTCGCACCTACGCCCACGAACATCTCAACGAAGTCCGAGCCCGAAATGGAGTAGAAAGGTACCCCCGCCTCGCCCGCGACGGCCTTCGCGAGGAGAGTCTTACCCGTACCGGGTGGACCGTAGAGAAGAACGCCCTTCGGGATCTTCGCTCCGACCGCGTGATATCGCTCGGGACTCACGAGGAACTGCTTGATCTCATCAAGCTCCTCAACGGCCTCCTCGGCCCCGGCGACGTCCTGGAACGTCACCTTCGGCATGTCCTTGTTGAAAAGCTTCGCCTTGGACTTGCCGAACTGCATCGCGCGGCCGCCACCCTGGGCGTTCATCATGAAGAACCAGAAGAGGCCAAGAATGATGATGAGTGGGAAGAACGTGAGAAGCAGCTGCCCCCACCACGAGGGGGTGGCGATCTTATCCGTGTACCCCTTCGATGGCGCAGCATCATTCACGGCTTTCACCACGTCATCGCCGCGCGCGGTCACGTAGGAGAAGGCCACGCGCTTGCCCTTGTCTTCGAAGTCCTTCGTGAGCACGAGGTTGACGCGCTGCTGGTTGCCGTCGATGATCTCCGCTTGCTCAACGGTGTCGCCCTTGAGGAGCGTGAGGCCCTGCTCGGTGTCGATGTCTTGGAATCCGCCGCGACCGAAAATGCTCAAGGCGAGAAGGACAATCGCGAGGGTCGCGAGGCTCCACAGCCACAGGTTGCGAGCGGGGGATTTCTTTTTTTCTGCCATGTGAAGTGCTAAATCTTACGTTCTTGTAGGGCGGGGCTCATGCCTCGCGCACGTTTCGTGAATGAGCGCGAATCTACCCCGAATCGCTGGGCCGGGGCTGTCAGACGCCCCGATGTTCTCAATCGGCGTAGACGCTCGGCTTGAGGATGCCGACGTAGGGGAGGTTGCGATACTTCTCGGCGTAGTCGAGGCCATAGCCGATCACGAACTCGTTCGGAATGTCGAAGCCCACGTACTTCACGTCAATATCCACCTTGACAGCTTCGGGCTTGCGCAAAAGCGTGCAAATCTCGACGCTCTTCGGGCCTCGCGAGCGGAGGTTCGTGCGAAGCCAGCTCAGGGTGAGGCCAGAGTCGATGATGTCTTCGACGATGAGCACGTGGCGATCGGTGATATCCGCGCTCAAATCCTTGAGGATGCGCACGACTCCGGAGGACTTCGTGCCGCTTCCATACGAGCTCACGGCCATCCAGTCCATGTCTACGTCGAGCGTGATCGCCCGCGCGAGATCGGCGACGACCATGACGGCTCCCTTGAGCACGCCAACGAGCAGCGGGGCCTCGCCTTCGTAGTCGCGATCGATTTCTGCGGCGAGTTCGCTGATCCGCTCGCGGATCGCCTGCTCATCGAGCAGGATGCGCTCGACGTCCTCATCCATGGTCATGGGGTTCCTTCCCGGTGCGTCGCGTTGTCGAGGTCGCGGGGGCTCAGCCTTGCGTGTCATGGAAGCGGGTGCCTCCCCCACGGAAAACGATGAGCCCCTCGTCGCGTATCGCTTCGATCTTACCCGGAAGGGGGATGGGGCCTTGGCCCCGATAGGCGCTTACGAGGGAGTCAACGTGAAGGATCTGACGTCGAAGGAGCGACTTGCCTGAACTTGCACCCGCGAGCGCACTCGCCTGGCCGATCGCATGCTTAATCACGCGAGTGCGCAGGGCACGGTTGAGCGGGGCTAGGGCGTAAGCGTCGAGCGCGAGTAGGCCGGGGGTTCTGCTCGGGGGATTCCGACGCAGGCCCGCGTAGGTTTCTTCCGCTTCTTGTTCAAGGTAGTCGGCGTCATCACGAAGGAGATCGGCGGTGCGCACGAGATTCGCGGCCACCTGCTCACCAAAAACGTCGGCGAGCATCGGGAGTGCTCGCGAACGCGCTGCGACTCGCAAATATGCCTCGTCGTCGTTCATGGGGTCGTCCCACACGTCGAGGCCGAGGGCCTCGCACACGGCGCGTGTGTCGCGCCTCCACAGTCCGGTTTTCTCGTCGCGTCCCGTGCCGAGGAACGGGCGAAGGAGGCTCCCGCGTTTTCGCGGGATCCCCGCGAGCGAGCGGGCTCCCGCGCCACGTGCGAGCCCTAGAAGCACCTGTTCGGCCTGATCATCGAGTGTGTGCCCAAGGAGGAGAGCGAGGGCGGAACGTTCCTCACACATGTCGTTGAAGGCCTCGTGACGCGCGATTCTGGCAGCGTTTTCGAGGCCCCCCTCCCCCGCCTTGTCCACGTGAATTCGGCGGATGTGGCACCGGGCGAGACCCAGCCGCTCGCATTGGAGGGCCGCGCGTTCGGAAACTGAAGCGGAGTGATCGGAGAGACCGTGGTCGATGAGCACCGCTTCAACCTCGAGACCGAGCCTCGAGACGACCCACTGGGTTGTCGCGGCAAGCGCGAGGGAATCGGCGCCTCCGCTCACGCCAACGAGGATGCGAGGCGCGAGCTGCGCTCCCTCGGAGAGGTCGGCGCATTCCTCGAGCCTTGCCACGAGGGCCGATTTCACGGCAACGCGTGCACGCGCAACGGGCTCGGGCGGGCCGCTCACTGTTCCTCCCCTTCTTCTGCTCCGGCTTCTACGGGAGAACTCGGAGCATCATAGAGGCCCGCAGGCGTCGGGCCTCCCGCCGAAATGATCGCGCTCGCAACGTCATCGACGAGCGCACGTGCCTCCGCGTACCCATCCGCCTGAGAGTCGTACGCGAAAATGGCGTAACCGACCACGCGGCCGTCCGAGAGCACGGTCGTGCCGGCAAGCGTGGAGGTTCCCGAAAGCGTTCCGGTTTTTCCACGTGCGACACCGCGGGCTTCTTCGGCACCGGCCTCGCCGAAACGATTCTTGAGCGTTCCCGTGAGCCCGCCGATCGGGACACGTGCAAAAGTGTCCCTGATCTCGACTGGCGCATTCCCGGATGCCCACGCTGTCAAATGTGCAAGAAGCGACGGTGATAGTCGATTATCTTTCGATAGGCCCGAGTTGTCGGCAATCACGAGGCCTTCGGTTGAGAACCCCTTCTCGCGAGCGACCTCGTCAAGCTCCGCTTTCACGGCTTCGCGAGCACCTGCCACGGTTCCCGGGCGTCCCGTCTTGACGGCGGCGAGGCGCGCGAGCGTTTCCGCAAGAGTGTTATCGGAATAGAGAAGCGTATGGGCAATCCAGCTGCTGAGAGGTGCGGATTGCACGGATCCCAGCTCGGTTGCTCCTTCGGGCGCAGCCCCGCGAGTGGGCTCTGCCTCGATCGTGATCCCGCGCTCCTTGAGGAGCTCCGCGAAGGCCTTCGCTGCGTCGTACGAGGGGTCCTTCGATTTCGCGCCGTACTTGGTACCGTCGGCTCGCCCCGCATCGATCCCGAGCGGCGTAATCGGCGCAACCCACCCCCCGGCAGGGCCGTTCTCACCCCACGCCGGATTGACGGGATCGTTGCCAAAGAGGGTGTCATCGAACACGAGCGTCACTTTCGTGCGCCCCTCCGCCTTCAGCTTTTGCACGGTTTGATCCGCGAGCGAGGCGAGGGACGCGCGCGCGATCCCCTCTTTCGTTTCCTCCGGCTTCACCGTCAGCAGGTTGTCCCCACCGCCTACGAGCACGAGTCGCTCACCATCGAGAACTGTACGCGTGGTGAGTGTCTGCTCGGGCCCCACCGCTTTCGCCGCCGCGAGTGCCGAAAGAAGTTTCATGGTCGAGGCAGGGGTGAGGCTCACGCTCGCATCGCGTTCAGCAATCATCTCACCGCTTGCAGCATCCACGACCGCGTAGGAAAGTTTCCCCGAATAGGCACCGAGCCCGGGAAGTGCTTCAACTGCCGCCGTAATGCGCTCGCCACTCACGCGCTCGACGGGTGACGCAGCATCACGTGGCCGCGCGAGATCTTCACGCTCCCATGCCTCGCCTTCGGCGGGAACCCCTTCGAGGTCAGCAACCTTTTGGGTGCGGAGGGTGAGGGGGCCGGGGAAGCCATCGACGAGATCCCCGAACGTATAGAAGGCTGCGGGAAGCGCGAGCGCAAGGGCCGCGGCAACAATCTCGATTGCCTTCGACTTCGCCATCTGAGAATGCTCCTCTTCACCCTGGAATGACCGCGCTGGGCGTCTTTGTGTCTGTGACTTCGTGCAAAGTTTACGCGCGTGTGGCCCGCCCAGACTCCGTAAAACAGCCGACGCTTGAGGATCTTCGCTATTGTTGCACGCAGAGGGCACGGCCCTCGCACACATGAATCACCTTAGGCAATGGAGTCACGCACGTGGAATTCGACGTCACGATCGAGATCCCCAAGGGAAATCGCAACAAGTACGAAGTCGACCATCACAATGGTCGCATCCGGCTCGATCGCATGCTTTTTACGGCAACCCGCTACCCCGATGATTATGGCTTCATTGAGGGCACGCTCGGTGAGGACGGCGACCCGCTCGACGTGCTCGTCCTTCTCGAAGAGGCGACCTTCCCCGGCTGCCTGATTCGCTGCCGTGCACTCGGCATGTTCCGCATGCGCGATGAGTCCGGCGGCGACGACAAGATCGTCGCGGTTCCGGTTGGCGACAAGCGCCAGATCCGACGCCAGGAACTCACCGATATTTCCGAATTCCACCGCCTCGAAATCCAGCACTTCTTCGAGGTCTACAAGGACCTCGAGCCCGGCAAGAGCGTCGAGGGTGCCCACTGGGAGGGCCGCGACGATGCGGAAGAGGAAATCCGTGCGTCCTATCGCCGCGCGAAGGGGACCGAGCACGAAAACGAGTTCACTCAGGACATCTAATCGTCGTGCTAGAACAAAAGGCGCTTCCGGAACATCCGGAAGCGCCTTTTCTCTTTCGAAAAGCTATGCGGGCCTAGGCGTCGCGCGCCTCACCGGAGTTGCCGTCGCTCTCGGGATCTTCAACGAGGCTCGAAGGCACGGGCTCGTCGGCGTGGCTGAACACCTCGCGCGCGGCTTCGATGACGGTCTTCGTGAGCGCCTTATTGCCAAGCCCCCCGATCACGGCACCGATACCGAACGGGATGAGGCGCCCTGCCCACAGCCCTGTGAAGCGACGTGTCACAGTTCGACGGATCCAGCGATTGACCTGTGTGTTCACCGCATCGGCAATGAACGGCGGCGCCATGCCGTCGAGAACCGTCGACCACTGAAGGCCGTTCTTTCCAAGAGCTTTCGTCACGATCTCCGTGCCCCGCTCACCGCCGAGGATCGCGAGGATCACGGTGCGGCGCACCGATGGTTTACTCATGTCCACGCCACGCACGTGTGCAATGCCGAGGGTGAGGAAGGCACATGCCTCGGCGAAGGCGATGCCCTCACCCGCGGTGAGCGCGACCGCGGTAGCGGTGCCAACCGCGGGAAGTGCGGCCACGCCGCCGATGCCGACGCCCGTTGCCACGGCGAGTTTCGTGAAGTGGCCTTCGAGGCGACCGATGATCTGGTCATCGCTCCACGTGGGATTCTTGCGGCGAAGCGAATCAACGTATTTGCGAGCGATCGGCCCTTGGACGGCGAGGGCCTTGTCGATGACCTCAAACTGCTTGTCATCGATAAGCGATTCCCCGCCCTTGCCCTTCCCGCTCGATTTCTTTGATGTGCGCAGGTCCTTCGAGGCCATTGCTCTCCTTTTCATGGACGCTTTCGGGCGCACTCACGCCCGCGTGCGGTGAAGATCTACGGCGCCGGGCTCAAGATTCGCGACGTCGCCGCGCAGACCAAGGTAACGAACCGCGGCTGAAAGATCCGTGTAACGGTGCAGGTAGGAATCCTGCACGAGTGATCGCTCAACGCCTCGATCGTGGCACAAAATTCCGTCGAGGTGATCGCTTTCATGCTGGAAGATGCGAGCACTCCAGCCCGTCCACACCTCGTCGAGTTCACGTACTTCGCCGCCGTCAAGGATCGCGGTACCGAAAACGCGCACGCTCTTTGGTCGGGGCACGAGCGAACGCCAACCGTCAACGCTCAAGCACCCTTCCCACCCAAACGTCACGGTATCGTCCCCCTCCACTTCTTCATAGCGAGGGTCGATCACTGCCATGAGGGGGAGATTGTCACGCTCGTAAAGAGCGTCGCCAGCATCGCGCTCCTCGCCTTCTTCCCGCACGAAATCTTCCATTACCACGAGGCGGATCGGCACACCCACCTGCGGAGCCGCCACTCCCACACCCGGCGCTTCGTGCATCGTGACAACGAGTGCCTGGATGAACTCACCGAGGAGCTCGGGATCGAGCGTCCGTGCCGCGTCCTTTGAGTGGGCGCGAAGTGCCGGGTGCCCCGCTTGTACAATCCTCAGCGGCTCATTCTCGCTCCGCCGCTTCGCCAGAGTCTTTTCAATGAGTTCCGCGAGGCTCGTCATGCCATCGCCACCTTTCGCTCTCGTCATCGTCGCTTCACAGCCCATCTCACACGCCCGCATGTGCCGATCCTCGCCGCGCGCCACCGAGGCACTCGAAGAGCGGAGCATGCGTCGGGCTCCCCGACCACCTTACGGCCCTCCCAAACCGAAGTGACCGGCGCACCCACCGGCGCGTCCCGTATGGTGAGTGCCACAGTGCGGTATTGTTATCCGTACGTCAGCGAGGAACGCTGGCTGTTACTTCACAACGGATCGTCCGGCACGTACCTGCCGGTGAAGGGAATACCCATGGCAAAGGTGATTTACGACCACGCAAGCCGCATCTACCCGGGCAGCGATAAGCCCGCGGTTGACGACCTCAACATCGAGATCGAAGACGGCGAATTCCTCGTCCTCGTTGGCCCCTCGGGCTGCGGTAAGTCCACCTCGCTGCGCATGCTCGCGGGTCTCGAAGAGATCGACGCTGGCCGCATCTTCATCGGCGATCGCGACGTGACAAACGTTCCGCCGAAGGACCGCGATATCGCGATGGTGTTCCAGAACTACGCTCTCTACCCGCACATGTCGGTCGCCGACAACATGGGCTTTGCACTCAAGATCGCGGGCACGCCGAAGGATGAGATCCGCAAGCGCGTGGAAGAGGCCGCGAAGATCCTCGACCTCGAGCAGTACCTCGACCGTAAGCCGAAGGCGCTCTCGGGTGGTCAGCGCCAGCGTGTGGCCATGGGTCGCGCGATCGTGCGTTCGCCTCAGGTGTTCCTCATGGACGAGCCGCTCTCGAACCTCGACGCGAAGCTCCGTGTCTCGACCCGTACCCAGATCGCCTCGCTCCAGCGCCGCCTGGGCGTCACGACCGTCTACGTGACCCACGACCAGACCGAGGCTATGACGATGGGTGACCGCGTCGCTGTTCTCGCCGGTGGTGTGCTCCAGCAGATCGACTCGCCGCAGCGCATGTACGATCACCCGAACAACGTGTTCGTTGCAGGCTTCATCGGCTCGCCCGCCATGAACCTTATCGAGCAGCCCCTCACTGACCAGGGCGTTGCCTTCGGCGGCTCCGTGATTCCCGTGGATCGCTCCACTCTCTCGGAGTCCAATGAAAAGGCCGTCACCGTCGGTGTGCGTCCCGAGGACCTCGAGCTCGCCGCGGACGGCCTCCCGGTCGAGGTTGACATGGTCGAGGTGCTCGGCGCCGACGCCTACGTCTACGGCCGCCTCGCTGGCGCCGGTGAAACCGACAAGCCGATCATCGCGCGTGTTGACGGCCGCCGTCCTCCGCAGAAGGGCGAGACCGTGCACTTCCACCCGAAGGCTGACCACGTGCACCTGTTCGACCTGAAGTCGGGCAACCGCCTCGGCGACTGACCCTGTCGTTCCTCTCGCGAGGAAACATTCACAAAGAAGGCACGCGAATCGCGTGCCTTCTTTGCATACTCGGCACGAGAGTGAGGGAGAATAGAGAGCATGGCACCCATCGAGATCTCCGCAGCGCGAGCCGACGAGGCGCTCCTCGATCTACCGTGGGGCCTTCCCCTGGCCGAATGGCCCGATTCGCTCCTCGCCTCACTCCCCCGCGGCATTTCGCGCCACGTCGTGCGTTTCGCGCGCGTGAGCGGGCGAGTCCTCGCCCTCAAAGAAATCAACGAGAACCTCGCGCGCGGCGAGTTCACGACCCTGCGCCTCCTCGGAAAGCTCGGCATCCCCGCGGTTGAACCGTTCGCCGTCGTGAGCGGCCGCGAATCGGCCGAGGATGGCCGCGAGCTCGACGCCATCCTCATCACGCGCCATTTGCAATACTCGCTCCCCTACCGCGCCGTGTTCACACAACTCAACAGCGAAGACACAGCCCGCAAGCTCCTCGATGCTCTTGCCGTGCTCCTCGTGCGACTCCACCTCGTGGGCTTCTACTGGGGTGATGTTTCGCTCTCCAACACCCTGTTCAAACGCGATGCGGGGGCCTTCGCCGCGTACATCGTGGACGTCGAGACCGGCCAGCTCGAGGATCACCTCACGAAGGGACAGCGCGAGTATGATCTCGATATCGCGCGCACGAACATCGTGGGCGAAATGCTCGACCTTCAAGCAGCCGAGCAGCTTCCCGAGAACGTTGACCCCATCGCCATTGGCGATCTTCTCCTCGAACGCTACAACGAGCTGTGGGATGCCCTCACGGGCCGCGAGACGTTCAGCGCGAATGAGCGCTGGCGCGTGAGTGCGCGTATCGAAAAACTCAATGAGCTCGGCTTCGACGTCGACGAGCTCGACATGACAACCGACCTAGACGGCACGACCGTGACGGTGCAGCCGAAGGTTGTGGACGCCGGCCACCATAGGCGGCGCCTCATGCGTCTCACGGGCATCGATGCGCAAGAAAATCAGGCGAGGCGTCTGCTCAACGATCTCGATCAGTTCCGCGCCCTCACCGACCAGCAGGGCGAGGAGGAAGAGTTCGTGGCGCACGAATGGCTTCAGGAACAGTACGAGCCGGTCGTGCGGGCAATCCCTCGCGCGATGCGGAAGAAGCTCCCCGCGCCCGAGTTCTACCACGAACTCCTCGAGCACAAATGGTTCATGTCCCAGCGTCTCGGCAAGGACGTCACGTGGGATAAAGCCGTGCAGGATTACATTCTGAACGTCCTCGCCTACCGCCAGGACGAGCGAGCGCTCATCACGTCGGAGACCTCGGCAATCCCGATCGTGACCGAGACGGAGCTGTAAGGCTCACTCAGGGCTAGGCGCGCCCCGTTCGTGCACGCGTACCCGCGATCTCGTACATCACGATTGACGCGGCAACCGAGGCGTTGAGCGACTCGGTCGTCGCCGCCATGGGGATCGACACAATCGCATCGCACTTTTCGCGCGTGAGGCGCGAAATTCCCTTACCTTCGGCACCGACAACGAGCATGATCGGCGAGGTCGCCAGATCCATGTCTCGCGGCTCCAATTCGCCATCGGCATCGAGCCCCACAACGAAGACGCCCTGTTTCTTGAGCGAGTCGATCGTGCGGTTGAGGTTCGTGACCTGGGCGACTTTCACACGCGTCGCGGCGCCCGCGGCCACCTTGTAGACGCTCGCGGTCATGCCTACGCTTCGACGTTCGGGAATGATCACGCCGTGCGCGCCGAACGCACCCGCGCTTCGGAGTATCGCGCCGAGGTTGCGCGGGTCGGTAATGCCGTCAAGCGCAATCAGCAACGGCGTGTCAAAGTCGTCCGCAGCAATCTCGAGGAGATCTGCCGGGTCGGCGTATTCATACGGCGGAAGTGTGAGGGCCACGCCCTGGTGGATCGCGTCGTCGGTGAGCCGATCGAGTTCGGCGCGCGTGGCTTCATGCAGCTGAAGGCCCTTTTGATGCGCAAGGCGCATGATCTCGCGTACGCGTTCATCGGCCTCAAGCCTGATCGCGAGGGTCAGAGAGAGCGCCTGAACGTCCTCTTGGAGGGCTTCGAGCACGGAGTTACGGCCCGCGATCACGGTGGGCCGATTCGCGGCGTCCTTAGGGGACCTGCGCGGCGGGCGGCGCTTGCCGGATTTGGTACCGGATTTTCCGACGGTGTCGTGCGTACCCTTGTAGGCCTTGTGGTGAGGGCGATCCTCCGCCTTGGGGGTGGGGCCGCGGCCTTCGAGCCTACGGCGGCGCACGCCGCCAGAACCGACTTTGGGGCCCTTGCGGGAGCTCTTGTGTCCTGCCATGGTCTCTCCTAGTTCGTGAGACTCCAGCGGGAGGAGCCCGCGGAGTCTTCAATGCGAATGCCGGCGGCTGCGAAGCGATCGCGAATCGCATCGGCGCTCGCCCAGTCCTTGTTTTTCCGTGCTTCTGCGCGCTCCTCGAGCTGAGCTCGGATGAGGGCATCGAGAGCGTCGTGTTCCGCACCACCCGCACCAGGCTCATCGGACCACATCGCGCCGAGCAGGTCGAGGCCGAAAACATCGAGCATGTCTCGCAGCTCGTTGACGGCACTCGCGACCTCATGAGCATCAATGTGCGGTTTCGCGAGAAGAGTATTGAGTTGCCCGTGGCGTTCGTGGACGACTGCGAGGGCATCGGCGACGCCGAGGTCGTCATTCATCGCCTCGGTGAAGCGGTCGGGAAGCGCTCCCTCGCCCGGTTCGCAAAGCTCTTCGTATGCTCCTGCCTGCTCGAGGGCGTCGAGTGCGCGCGTGAGCGAGCCGCGAAGTCGCGAGAGTACAGTTTCCGCCTCGGCAAGCGTCGTTTCGTTGAACTCGACGTTCGTGCGGTAGTGAGAGCCGACGATGGCAAGGCGCACGGCAGCCGCTGAATGTTTCGCTAGGACATCTTCGGCTGTAATGAAGTTGCCAAGGCTCTTGCCCATCTTCATGCCGTCAACGGTGAGCATGCCCGAGTGCATCCAACGCTGCGCAAATCCGTAGCCGGCGCCGTAGCTCTGAGCCTGCTCGTTTTCGTGATGGGGGAAGCGCAAGTCGAGGCCACCGCCGTGGATATCGAAGCTCTCCCCCACGTATTTCTTCGCCATGGCCGAGCACTCGAGGTGCCATCCGGGGCGCCCCTCGCCGAAAGGTGTCGACCACTTGGCGGTCTCGGGTTCGCCTGCCTTGGCTTTCTTCCACAGTGCGAAGTCTCGAGGGTCCTGTTTGAGGTTCGAGGCTGCTTCGGCGTCGTCGACCATGTTCTCGATCGACTGGTTCGTGAGCGAACCATATTCGGGCAGCGAGGAGACGTCGAAGTACACGCTTCCCTCACCGTCGGCGTAGGCGTGCCCGCGCTCGATGAGGCGCTGCATGAAGTCGATCATCTCGGTGACGTGCCCCGTGGCGCGCGGCTCGTAATCGGGGCGCACGGCGCCGAGCTGATCCATGATCTCACCGAATTTTCGTTCGTTTGCGTAGGACCACTTCCACCAAGCCTCGCCCTCTTCGGCGGCTCGCGCGAGGATCTTATCGTCGATGTCGGTCACGTTGCGCACGTAGGTGACTCGGTAACCGCTCCTGCGCAGCCACCGCACGAGCACGTCGAACGCGAGGAACGTGCGGATATGCCCCACGTGGGGGCCGTCTTGGACCGTGGGCCCGCACACGTAGAGCGAGACTTCACCGTCCTTGAGCGGGGTGAAGTCCGAAACTGTCCTGGTTTTCGAATCGTGCAGTCGTAGAGTCACGTCTTAAGCCTAGCCTCTCGTGGGTACCGAAAAAGCGAGGAGCACTCGCGGCGCCCCTCGCTTTGTGACGGTGATGATTATTAGATCTCGCGCGGTGTTGCGGCGCTGACCTGTTTACCGTAAAGCTCTTCGAAGGCGTCGTCGTAATCAACGGAGTTCACGCGACGCTTCCCCTGCACCGAATCGACGGCGCTCTTCGCGGTTTCGATCGTGACCTCGGGCGCGGTGATCTTCTTGACGATCAGGTAGGCGATGAGGCCGAGAATCGCGCCGAGCACTACGAGCGAGCCGCACACGATGAGGAATGACGCCCAAGCCGGGAGGCCGAGAGCCACGAGGCCCCACGCGCAGAAGAAGAGGAACATGACCCACGCGCTTAGGAGGAAGAACACGAGAACTGCCGCGAGTGCCGCGACGGCACCGCCTTTGACGGCGATTCCGGTGACTTCCTTCTTCGCGATCGCGACCTGCTGATCGATCACGGAGGTGAATTCGTTCTTAATCGAGGCGACAAGTTCGCCAATCGACCGCGAGGTTGTGCTCGTTCGGCGGTCGTTCGAAGAGCGGTCGTTCGTGGAGTTGATCATGCACTCAGCCTATCAATGCGGCCCCTGAAGTATTCAGAGGATTCGAAGGGTTTTCTCCGGTTGTCGTGTGATGTTTAGTCGATCGTCACGCGGCGGCGGCGCTGTTGCTCGGGGCGGGGGCCTGCCGAGGACGAGCGGCGCACAATGAGGTGCGGTGACACTGCCGTGTCGCGCGCCGGCCCTTCAAAGCCGCCAATGCGCTCGACAAGCATCTGCGCACCGAGCGCACCGATACGGCGAGAGTTCGGATCAATGCTCGTCACCTGTGCGATACCCGAGGACGCAAGCGACGTGTTGCCGTACCCCGTCACCGCAAGCTGGGCCGGCACGTCGTAGCCGGCATCGGCCGCGGCCGAGAGCACGCCCACAGCGGTCACATCATTCGAGCACGTGATCGCGGTAGGGACCTGGCTTCCGCGAAGAAGCATCGAGCCGGCGGTCTGGCCAACCTGCTCGCTGAAATCGGCGGGTTCAACGCGTGCGCGATCTTCGAGACCATGGCGCTTCATGGCGGCCTTGAACGCTGCCGCGCGTTCTTTCGCGACGGCATACCCCACGCCGCCCACGTGGGCGATGTCCTTGTGCCCGAGGCTCACGAGGTGATCCACGAGAAGGCCGTAGCCTGCTTCGTCGTCGATGCGAACCGTGTCAGATTTTCCAACGCGTTCTTTCGAGCCGCCGATCGCCACAATCGGTCGGGTGCCGATTGCTTCGAAGACCTTGTCGAGTTCGGGAAGCTCACTCGCCATGATGAAGCCGTCAACGCCAAGAGCGGTAAGCGAAGAGATGGTCTCCTCTTCGAGGGTGATCGGATATTCGGGCATGCGGCGCCGCGTCGGCACCACCACCACGTGTCGACCGGTCGCGGCCAGCTCGATGCGGATCGAACGCACGATGTCGGAGATCCACGTGTTGCGCATCGTGTTCACGAGAACCGCGACGACACCACGGTGGTCATCCTCGCCCGTGAGATCCTCGAGCGGGTAGTGCAAGCGCTCGGCGGTTTCCCGCACGGACTTCACGAGCTTCGAGTTAATGTCGGATTCTCCGCGGAGCGCACGAAGCGCCACCGCAGCCGTGATGCCGAGGGAGTTGGCGACCTCCGTGAGCGTTGCACGTTCGCCGTCGGTGCGCTTCTCAACCTCGGGGGCAACTTCCGCCGCCGCCGCAAGTTCCTCGGGGCTCTCACCGGGTGCGAAATCGCCGTTGATGTCGCCGCTAGCTTTATCGTTCATGGGGCCTTGGCCGTCCTTTTCTGTCATGCAGGTCGCGCCGCGGTGGCGCGTGGCATTCGCGTCTAACGGTAGCCCACGTGCCTCAACACGCGGGCAAAGACACGGGAACCGTGACGGCGAGGCCACCCATCGCGGTTTCTTTGTAGCGTTCGTTCATGTCCTTGCCCGTGCGGCGCATCGTTTCGAGCACGGTATCGAACGAAACGAAGTGCTCACCGTTGCCGCGCATCGCGAAACGAACGGCGGTGATCGATTTGATGGCGCCCATCGCGTTGCGTTCAATACAGGGCACCTGCACGAGGCCACCCACGGGATCGCACGTGAGGCCAAGATTGTGCTCCATCGCGATCTCGGCCGCGTTTTCCACTTGCCGAGGCTTCGCTCCCATCACTTCAGCGAGGCCTGCGGCGGCCATCGAGCTGGCCGAACCGACCTCTCCCTGGCAGCCCACTTCCGCACCGGAAATCGAGGCGCGTTCCTTGCACAGCGAGCCAAAAGCCGCAGCCGCGAGCATGAAGCGCACGATCATGTCATCGCGATCGTCGTAGCGCAGGTACGTGAGGGCGTAGTAGAGCACCGCGGGAATAATGCCGGCGGCGCCATTCGTGGGTGCAGTCACCACTCGCCCCCCGCCCGCATTTTCCTCATTCACCGCGAGAGCAGCAAGGCTCACCCACTCAAAGGCGTTATCGGCGCGATGGTTCGGGTCTTCAAGCTGAAGAGCATCGTGCCAGGTCGCTGCCCTTCGGCGCACATTGAGACCGCCGGGGAGCACACCGGTGGTGTGCATACCGCGCTCGATGCAGGCCTCCATGACCGCCCAAATCTCGAGGATGCCCTTGCGGATCTCGCTGTCGCTTCGCCACTGCCTTTCGCGCATGAGCATCGCTTGCGACACGGTGATGCCGTTTTCTTCGCACACGCGAAGAAGTTCTTCCCCGCTTTCGAAGATCGGCTTCGCTTTGCCTTCGCCCTCGTCGTCGCTCTCGCCTTCGGCGAGGGGTTCCGACGCTTGCTGGGCTTCAAGCTCCTCTTTATCCACGACGAAGCCGCCGCCGATCGAGAACATCGTGCGTTTCTCGAGTTCGTTGCCGCTTTCGTCAAGGACCGCGAAGGTCATGCCATTGGAGTGCTCGGGAAGGAAGGTGAGCGGGTGAAGCACGATCGTGGAGGGGCGCAGACTCACGGGCACGCGCCCGCCAAGCATGAGGCCACCATTGCTATCGATATCCTTCGCACGCGCCCATGCCTGCGCAGGGTCGATGGTCGCGGGATCGTTGCCTTCGAGGCCAAGAACGACCGCGTCGAGTGTCCCGTGCCCCATGCCGGTTGCCGCGAGCGAACCGTAAAGATGCACCTCGACATCGGCGATGTCGGGCCCGATCGTCGGATGGGCAAGGGCCTCGTCAGCGAACTCTTTCGCGGCGCGCATGGGGCCAACGGTGTGCGAACTCGAGGGGCCGATCCCGATCTTGAACAGGTCAAAGAGGCTCACGCTCATGAGGGGTCTCCTTCTCGTATCGAACGCGGATCATGTGATGTGTAGTTGTGCTTTAGCGCGACCGACGCTGGCCGCGTGGGCGGGTGGTGGAAGCATTGCGTGCCCGGCGGGCGTCGGACCCTCGCTTTTTTCCACCCGTGCGACGGCTTTTGCCTGGGCCGGACGCGCGCGAAGAGGAAGACCTCTCGTGCTCGTCGTAGACCGCGCGGCGCTTTTCGTTCTCGCGCCTTTCGGCGGCGTTTTTCGAGTTAGCCCCGCGCATCCTGGTGACATCGAGCTTACGGGGCGCCCCCTTGTATTTGACGAGCTGAGGGTCCCGAGCGGGGGTTCCACTCGGCGTCCTTCCTCCGACATACCGGATCACCTCGTCGGTCTCGGAGTTCACCTCACTCCATTCGGGTTCGACCTTTGCCGCTTCCATCACCTGGCGAGTCTTTTTCTCCTGGTGTGGAAGAGCCAGCGTCACGACAACTCCCGAGGCACCGGCACGCGCGGTTCGGCCCGAGCGGTGCACATATTCCTTCGCGTCGTCGGAAGGATCGATGTGGAGTACGAGTGAGACATCGTCAATGTGGATCCCGCGCGCGGCAACGTCGGTCGCCACGAGCACGTCAAAGGCACCCTGGCGGAACCCCGCGAGAACGTTCGTGCGAAGCCCCTGCTGCTTATTGCCGTGAAGGGCAGCGGCGGGAATGCCCACCTCGATCAGCTCCTGGGCCACGCGTTCGGCGCCAAGCTGCGTGCGGGCAAAAAGGAGTGTGCGGCCATCGCGTGCGGCAATCTGCGCGGTAATCTGGCGCTTCTTTTTCGGGTTGATCGCATACACGACGTGGCGCATATTCTGCACGGCCGCGGCAACCGGCGTCGTCTCGTGCGTCACGGGGTCCACGAGGAAACGATCGGTAATCGCGTCGACTTGCTGATCGAGCGTGGCCGAAAAGAGCATCTTCTGCGTGCCCATTTCGACATGCGCGAGAATCTCGGTCACAACCGGCAGGAAGCCGAGGTCGGCCATGTGGTCAGCTTCGTCGATCACGGTCGTCTCTATGCGGTCGAGGAAGAGGTCGCCACGCTGGGCGAGATCCACGACGCGGCCCGGCGTCGCGACGATGATCTCGACGCCGCGGCGAAGAGCATCGGCCTGCTTGTCGATATTCATGCCACCCGAGACGAGCTGTGCCTTGATGCCCACGGCGCGCGCGAAGGGGTGGATCGTGTCCACGACCTGCACGGCAAGCTCGCGGGTGGGAACAAGGACCATGCCGAGCGGACGGCGTCGGTGTGAGCTGCGGTGGCGAAAGCGCGCGCACATGGACAGCGCGAAAGCCAAGGTTTTGCCCGATCCGGTTTCGGCTCGAGCGAGAACATCGCGGCCCGCGAGCGCGTCGGGGAGGATTGCTTCCTGGATTTCGAAAGCGCGCTCAAACCCCTGCGCCTGCAGCTCTTGTACGAGCTCTTCGGGAAGCGCCATCGCATCGAAGCGTTCAGCTTTGTGGACTCTGCGTGACTTGGGCATGATGTTGGCCCCTTTCTTCGCGCCTTCGCGCGGTCCGGTGTTTCTCGTGAGCGCCGTAGCGCCGGGCCCCGTAGGGCGGTAAACGCTTCAAGTATCCGTGAGCGACCCCCACTGCGGGAAGGAAGCCGTGGTCTCTTCGTTCGCAAACTCACGTCCGGCACCCTCGCAGGTGCGCGATTGGGATGGAATACTTAAGCATCGTGCTGCGAACACTCATGACTTCCAAGATCCACCGTGCCACCGTGACGCAAGCCGATCTCCATTACGTGGGATCAGTGACGGTCGATGCCGATTTACTCGATGCCGCGGGCCTCATCGAGAACGAGCTCGTGGCGATTGTTGATGTCACGAATGGCGCTCGCCTTGAAACCTACGTCATCCGCGGCGAGGCGGGTAGCGGGGATATCAAGATCAACGGCGCCGCCGCCCACCTCGTGCATCCCGGGGATCTCGTGATCCTCATCGCCTACGGGCAGTTCACCCCCGAAGAAGCCGCCGCCCACACGCCGCGTATCGTTCACGTCGATGAGAAGAACCGCATCGTGGCGCTTGGCAACGACCCTGCCGAGTCCGTTCCGGGCGCTGCCGACCAGATTTCTTCGAGGTAGCCTCCGTGGCGGGGGTCGTGAGTGGGTTTTTCGTAATCGCCGCGCTACCCATCGCGCAAAACGTGTCCGTCGCCGCTGCGCGTTACGAGGTTGGCGAGGAAATGACGCGGGATATCACGCTATTGACGTCGGTGGGCACGTTGATCGCGCTCATGGTGATTGCGTCGCTCTTCGGCGCGTGAGAAGCGATCTGCGTTAGGGTCGAGGCATGATCGTTACTACCGTGTGCTGGGGCAACATCTGCCGCTCCCCAATGGCCGAACGCATTCTTCTTTCCGCGCTCTCCTCCCTCGACGGTGGCGGAAGCGTTACCGTGAACTCCGTCGGGGTGAGCAGCGAGGAAATCGGCAACCCCATGGATCCCCGCGCGGCTCGCGTGCTCGAAGCCGAGGGCTACGACGCGAGCGGGCATGCCGCCAGACAAGTGAGCGCCACCGACATCGAGAACACCGACCTCTTCGTGGCAGCCGAGCAGTTCCACCTCGACCGGCTACGTGCGCTCGGCGCGCGCGAGGAACAACTCGCGCTCATGACGGACTTCGACCCCGAGTCGGAGCCAGGCGATCCCCTGCCCGATCCCTGGTATGGCGGCGCCGAAGACTTCGATCGAACGCTCGACGTTCTCGAGCGCGCAATGCCGCGCCTCGCCGAGCGCCTCGTCGAGGGCGCCTAAAAACTCGCGGCGAGACCCGCGAGGGCCTCCTCGTCCATCCCCGCCTCGCGCAGGATCTTCTGGAACATGGGCACCTTCGCGGCGCGGTACTCCTCCACGTCAATCGCACCCGTGAATGCGAGCCCTCGCTTATAGCCCGAGAACTCCGCGACGAGCTCCGGGCTATTCATGAGAACCTGACGCGCAGCGATACTCGCGTGAAGCAGCGGGGAGTCTTCCTCGAAGACCGTGAGTGCGTGCAAAACGCCCGAGGTGGGAGTATTCAGCTTGCGGTAGCCCTCCCCCTCCTGCTTCTCTCCCCCGGCCACATAGCCGAGTGGGGCGAGCGCCTCACACGCCTCCTCAAGCGCGAGGGGAGCGGCGATGACCGCGATATCGATGATGGGTCGCGCCACCATTTTCGGAACCGAGGTCGCACCAATGTGCTCGATCCCTTGCCCTCCGTGGCCGTCAAGGGCATCTACCAAGGTCGTGGCGACCCCCATGAAGTCGCCCACCCAAGACTCGGAATACTCACTCAAATGAATCGCCATGCACCCATCCTACGGGCCGCGCCCACCCCGCAAAACACACGCCGCAATCGAGGCTACGCAAGCGTCGGAACCGCTCGCAACGCTCCAAAGGCGCAGCACGTAGACTGGAGGCAGTGCATGCGCGCTCGAGACCTGCCGCGCACGAAACCGACACGAGGAAAGGGACACGATGGCTGAGGCCCCATACCGCTACACCGCTGAACTCGCGGGACAGATCGAGCAGAAATGGCAAAAGCTGTGGCTCGAGAAGGGCACGTTCAACGCCGTCAATCCCGAGGGTGAACTTTCCGATGGCCGCACCGCCGAAGAACTCGGCGAAAAAATGTTCATCATGGATATGTTCCCCTACCCCTCGGGGAAGGGTCTTCACGTGGGCCACCCCCTCGGCTACATTGCGACCGACGCCGTCGCGCGCCACAATCGCATGCTCGGCAAGAACGTGCTGTACACGATGGGTTATGACGCCTTTGGCTTGCCCGCCGAGCAGTACGCAATCCAGACCGGCACACACCCGCGGGTCACGACGGACGAAAACGTCGCGAACATGGCCCGCCAGCTTTTCCGCCTTGGTCTTTCACACGACTCACGGCGTTCGCTGCGCACGACCGACCTCGAGTTCGTCAAGTGGACCCAGTGGGTGTTCCTCCAACTGTTCGACTCGTGGTACGACCCGAACTTCGTGAAGGCTGACGGCACGCGCGGCTCTGCACGTCCCATTTCGGAGCTCAAGGGTGCGATCCAGGATCGCGATGTTGATCCGTACGCCCTCGCTGAGCAGCAGGGCATCGAGATCCCGCAGATGTGGCACGACCGCAAGCCGGATCATGAGCACTGGAATCCCGAGCACGACACGCCTTTCGACTACCTCATCCAGTACACGCCCGAGGAGATGCGGGAGCTCGTTGACTGTTTCCGCCTCGCCTACGTGAGCGACACTCCCGTGAACTGGTGCCCCGGTCTCGGCACCGTGCTCGCGAACGAGGAAGTCACGGCCGAGGGCCGCTCCGAGCGCGGCGATTTCCCCGTGTTCAAGCGCCGACTTCGGCAGTGGAACCTGCGGATCACCGCGTACGCCGATCGACTTCTCGAAGATCTCGAGACCGTCAATTGGCCCGAATCGGTCAAGTCCATGCAGCGCAACTGGATCGGCCGCTCACGCGGTGCGCAGGTGACGTTCGCGCTGGAGTCCGACGCTAGCCCCGCCCTCGCCGATGCCACGTTCGATGTGTTCACGACCCGCGTGGACACACTCTTCGGCGCCACATTCACGGTGCTTTCCCCTGAGCATCCGTTGCTGGTTGATGTCAGCATTCTTCCGGAGTCCTGGCCCGAGGGCACGAAGGCGGCGTGGACCGGTGGAGCGGCGAACCCCCGTGAGGCCGTGGCTACCTATCAGGAGCGCGCCGCAGCCCTCGAAGAGGATGAGCGCACCGCCGATTCGCGCGAAAAAACGGGCGTGTTCACGGGTCTTTTCGCCGTGAACCCCGTGGATGGGCGCGCGCTGCCCGTGTTCACCGCCGACTACGTGCTCATGGGCTACGGCACCGGTGCGATCATGGCAGTTCCCGCCGAAGATGAGCGCGACTACGCATTCGCGAGCGCCTTCGAGCTTCCGATCATTCGCACCGTGCAGCCCCCGGCCGACTTCGAAGAGGGCCAGGCGTACACGGGCGACGGCAAGAAAATCAATTCGCAAAGCGCCGAACTTGACCTGAACGGCATGAACAAGACCGAGGCGATCGCCGCCGCAACCGAGTTCGCCGAGAAGAAGGGCTTTGGCCACGCAAAAACGACGTACCGCTTGCGCGACTGGCTCTTCAGCCGACAGCGCTACTGGGGCGAGCCGTTCCCGATCGTGTACGCGGAAGACGCACCCGAGGTTCCGATCGCCCTCCCGGTCGATCAGCTCCCCGTGCAGCTTCCCGAGCTTGACGATTTCTCCCCGAAGACGTTTGACCCCGACGATGCGGATACCGAACCGCAAACGCCGCTCTCGCGTGTCGACGACTGGGCGTGGGTCAAGCTTGACCTTGGCGATGGCCTGAAGCGCTACCGCCGCGAAATGAACGTCATGCCTCAGTGGGCAGGCTCCTCGTGGTACGAAATCCGCTACACGGACCCCACGAACGACGAACAAATTTCCGCGCCTGCCAACGAGCAGTACTGGATGGGCCCGCGCGAAGGCGCGCCCACGGGCGGTGTCGACCTGTACGTTGGCGGTGTTGAGCACGCCGTTCTCCACCTGCTCTACGCGCGTTTCTGGCACAAGGTCCTGTTCGACCGCGGCTACCTTGCGAGCGCCGAGCCGTTCCACACTCTGTTCAACCAGGGGTATGTGCAGGCCTACGCGTACCGCGACGAGCGCGGCGTGTATGTCAACGCCTCCGAGGTTGTCGAGGAAGCCGACGGCTCCTTCACTTATGACGGCAAGCCCGTGACCCAGGAATACGGGAAGATGGGCAAGTCCCTGCGCAATATCGTGACACCCGATGACATGTACGACGAATTCGGTGCCGACACGTTCCGCGTGTACGAAATGTCGATGGGCCCGCTCGATCTGTCGCGCCCTTGGAACACGCGCGACGTCGTGGGCTCGCAGCGCTTCCTTCAGCGCCTGTGGCGCCTCGCGGTCTCGGAAGAGACCGGTGAGTGCGTCGTGAGCGATGCCGAGCCGAGCGTGGAGACTCTGCGCGCCGTGCATAAAACCATCGACGCGGTGAGCGCCGACATGGAGCACATGCGCTTCAACACGGCGATCGCGCGTCTCATCGAGCTCGTCAACCACCTCACGAAGGTCGCGAGCGATGGGGACGGCGCCCCGCGTTCGGCCGTCGAGGCACTCGTGCTCATGGTCTCGCCGTTCGCTCCGCACCTTGCGGAGGAACTGTGGGCGAAGCTCGGTCACGATGAGTCGCTCGCGCGCGCTTCCTACCCTGTTGCGGATCCGCAGTACCTTGTTGCCGACGCTGTCACGTGCGTCATCCAGGTCAAGGGCAAGGTGCGCCACCGCATCGAGGTGGACCCGGAGATCTCGGCGGAGGACCTCGAAAAGGCAGTGTTTGCCGAGGAGCGCGTGCAGAAGCTCATCGAAGGACACGAGGTGCGAAAGGTCATCGTGCGCGAGCCGAAGCTCGTCAACCTCGTCCTCTCCTAACTGGATTGCATAGGGGTTGTGGGGGTTTGAGTATCGCCCCCTCCCTAATTGCATAGGGGTTGTGGGGGTTTGAGTCTTTGTGCTCAGACCCCCACACTTCTTGGGTTTGAGGATCGCTTCGAGACGGAACTGTGACTCTCGTCGAACACTCTGAGGCGGCTCGCGCTCCACACTTCTCGGTTTCCCCACTCCGCCTTACGCCGCGCATGGTGACTGCTGTCGATCCATAGCATGCAAGCCATGGCACGCACCCGAGCTCCTATTCCGGCCGCCCTCGCGCACACCGTATTCACCTCCCAAGAGGCCTATGCCAGGGCGGTCACGCGCGATCAACTTCGGGGGCCCAATTATCAGCAGCTTTACCGGGGAATTTACGCTCCGACGGCTCATTCGCCCACAAGCTGGGACTATGCGCGCATCGTGACGCACGCCTGCCCCAAAGCCGCGCTCTCTCAAATTTCTGCAGCACTTCTTTGGGGCTTTCCTGTGCCGTTCAGATTCCTCGCGCTGGATTGCCCGCAATTCTCGAACAGCGGACTTCACACTCCCGAAAAGTCCAGTGGCGTCCCGGATTTCGTTTACCCCGACTATCACCGCTCCCCTCCGCAGCCGTGTGCAAAGTGGCGGCAGCATCTTTTGGCAAGCGACGATGTCGTTGAGGTGGAGCCCGGGCAGATTCGTGCGGGTGTAGGTGCCGACGGTGGCTCAGCAGGCGTCGGAATGCCGTGGCACCCCTCCACCGCGCCCCTGTGGAGTAAGCCGCTCAGGATTATGTCTCGCGAACGAACGTTCCTTGATCTTGCGACGGTGCTGAACCCGTTTGAGCTCGTGGCCGTAGGCGACTACCTCGTGCGTCGACCGCGCCCGAACTACGAGGGAAGAAGCGAGCCCTTTTGCACGATTGCGTGCCTTGAGGACGCACGGAAGAGATACCCAAAAATCGACGGGGCCACCAATACGCGATGGGCACTCGACAATATTCGCGTGGGCTCTGACTCACCTCAGGAGACTCTGTGCCGCCTCCTTCTCGTCGAGGCGGGTCTTCCCGAACCGAAGCTCAACATTCCGATTGTTCTTCCCAGCGGGGTTGTAATTCCCGACCGCGATCTCGTCTATCCGGCGCAGAAAGTCGTGGTGGAGTATCAGGGAAGTACCCACGAGGAGCCGCAACGAGCGGCGCGCGACCACTACCACGCCGAGATTCTTCGGGAGGAAGGGTGGGAGGTCGTCCCGATTGTGAACGATGACCTCCCGTATGTTGGTTGGTGCAACGAGTTTCCAACGAAGTATCGAATAGACGCGCCGGGGATGCCTCGCATCAACCGCGTCAACTTTCAATCATCGCCATATGCGCTGGCGCCGGAGCCTCACGAGTGGCCTCTTGTTGTCAAGGTACGCGAAGCATTCCGACGCCAGGCAATGCGGGAGGTTGCGGGGGCTAAACCCGAGGAATAACCCCCACAACCCCTATGGAATCCGAGTGAAGGGGTGCGAATAACCCCCACAACCCCTATGGAATTCAGTGGAGTGCGAGGCGGGAAGAATCGCCCTCCCCGTGCTCCACGTCAACCGTGACCGTTTGATCATCCGTGACCTCGCCCGTAAGGATGAGGCGCGCGAGCGCATCGCCAATCTCCTTTTGCACGAGCCGCTTGAGCGGACGCGCACCGTAGGCCGGATCAAAGCCACGCTCGGCAAGCCAATCCTCGGCGGCTTCGCTCACGTCGAGCGTAATGCGGCGGTTCTTGAGACGCGCCGCGAGCGAAGCGACCTGGAGACCAACGATATGGCGCAGCTCCTCGCGACCGAGCGAGTCGAACAGCACGATGTCGTCAAGACGGTTGAGAAACTCGGGCTTGAACGCCGCACGCACGGCGTTCATGACCGCGCCCCGTTTCGCGCTGTCGTCGAGGCTCGGATCCTGGAGGAAGTGTGCGCCGAGGTTCGACGTCAGGATCAGGATGGTGTTCCTGAAATCCACCGTGCGCCCCTGGCCGTCGGTGAGGCGGCCGTCGTCGAGCACCTGGAGGAGAATGTCGAAGACATCCGGGTGGGCCTTTTCAATCTCGTCCAAGAGCACGACGGTGTAGGGGCGGCGTCGGACCTGCTCGGTCAGCTGCCCACCTTCTTCGTAGCCGACGTAGCCCGGGGGCGCCCCTACGAGGCGAGAAACGCTGTGCTTCTCGCCGTACTCAGACATGTCGATACGAACCATGGCGCGTTCGTCGTCAAAGAGGAATTCGGCGAGGGACTTCGCGAGTTCCGTTTTGCCAACGCCCGTGGGGCCAAGGAAGAGGAACGAGCCGGTGGGGCGGTTCGGATCGGAGATACCGGCGCGCGAACGACGCACCGCGTCGGCGACCTCGGTCACGGCCCGATGCTGACCAATAAGCCGCCTGCCGATGATCTCTTCCATATCGAGAAGCTTTTGCGTTTCGGACTTGAGGAGGCGTCCCGCGGGAATGCCCGTCCACGCGGAGACGACTCCGGCGATATCGTCAGGGCCAACCTTGTCGGCAACGAGCGGCTTTTGCTCCTCCTCGTTCGAGGCTTCCCCGGCACCTTCTTCGTGTTCGAGTTCCACGAGCTTCTTTTTGAGCTCGGGGATGTCGCCGTAGAGGATTTTCGAGGCCTGGCTCAAGTCGCCTTCACGCTGAGCCCGGTCGGCCTGCATGCGTAGATCTTCGAGCTTCGCCTTGAGCTCGCCAACCTCGTTGAGGCCGGACTTCTCGCGCTCCCAGCGGGCGGAGAGTTCATTCATCTCTTCGGTGCGAGCGGCAAGGTGCTCGCGAACGCTCGCAAGCTGCGCGAGCGACCCCGGGTCGTCCGAGCCTTTGAGGGCGAGTTCTTCCATTTTGAGACGGTCAACCTGGCGGCGCAGAATATCGAGTTCAACAGGTGAGGAATCGAGTTCCATGCGCAGCCTCGACGCAGCCTCGTCGATAAGGTCGATGGCTTTATCGGGAAGTTGACGATTGTTGATGTAGCGATCCGAGAGCGAGGCCGCCGCGACAAGCGCAGAGTCGGAGATGGTCACCTTGTGGTGAGCCTCGTACTTGTCCTTCAGGCCACGCAGAATCGTAATCGTGTCTTCAACACTCGGCTCGCCTACAAAAACCTGCTGGAAACGCCGCTCGAGCGCCGGGTCTTTTTCAATGCGTTCGCGGTACTCGTCGAGAGTCGTGGCACCGACCATGCGAAGTTCGCCGCGCGCGAGCATGGGCTTGAGCATGTTGCCGGCGTCCATGGATCCTTCACCTGTGCCACCGGCACCGACCACGGTGTGGAGCTCATCGATGAAGGTGATGACGTTGCCGTTGGAGTCGCGAATTTCGTCGAGGACACTCTTGAGGCGCTCTTCAAATTCGCCGCGGTATTTCGAGCCGGCGACCATCGAGGAAAGGTCGAGCGAGATGAGGGTTTTGCCGCGAAGTGATTCGGGCACATCTCCCTCAACGATGCGCTGGGCGAGCCCCTCAACGACGGCCGTCTTTCCGACGCCGGGTTCGCCGATAAGGACGGGGTTATTTTTCGTGCGGCGGCTGAGCACCTGCACAACGCGGCGAATTTCGCTATCGCGGCCGATAACGGGGTCGAGTTTGCCCTCACGTGCGCGAGCCGTGAGGTCGACCCCGAACTTTTCGAGACTCTTAAAGGAGCCTTCGGGGTTTTCTTTGTTCATGCTTGTTCCTTTGGTGAGTGTGGCGATGCTGGCGCGAATCGCTTTCGGGGTCGCGCCGAAGTCTTTGAGGATGTCGCCAGGCGTTTTCGCCGCCTTGGCGATTCCGTAAAGCAGGTGCTCTGTCGAGATATACCCCTCAGCACCCTGCCCCATGCCGGCACCGGCTTCTTTTCCGGCGGCTTCAAGTGCGTCGTAGCCGTCGCCTTGAAAGACCGGCTTTTGATCGGTGTTCCCCGTGAGTCGGGGAAGTCGCTGGATTTCCTGATCTACACGCTCTTTGAGAGCACCGATATGTGCCCCCGTGTCCTCCAGAACTGCCGTGGCGATCGAATCTTCTTGCTCGAGAAGTGCCGCAAGCAAGTGCAGACCGGTGACGTTGGTATTGCGGAATGATTCCGCTTTGCGCGTGGCCGCCTCGACGGCTTCGCGCGAACGTTGCGTAAAGGAAAATTGCATATTTTCCGCTCCTTTCACGTGGGTGTGCGCTACGCGGAAGGCTCGAGCGCCGAGGGATCCGACGCTTCTCCAGCCTCTCTCGCTTTCGCGCTTACATCTCGTGCAACGCCACCAAAGTTGAGTCTATTCCACTCAACTTTCGTTATCGTCAAGAATTGCTCGCCACCTGCCATTTTGCGACTCGCGGCCGCGAAGACGGTCGAGTGCCCGGCGCTCCTTCTTCGTAGGCCGACCCGCTCCTCGATCGCGCCGAGGTGGCGCAGCAAACAACTGCGGCGGTGGCGGAGCCGAGATGTCGGTATAGGCCTCGCGCGCGAGCGGCGCCCCCACACGCTTCGCAAGCAGCTTTGTGACCACGTACTCATTCGTGTAACCGGGGTGGCGCACCGCAACCGTACTGCCGATGTTCAGCCGAAAGCTCGGTTTGACGACCTCGCCATCGACCCTCACGTGTGAGGCCTTGATGGCACTCGAGGCGAGGGACCGTGTTTTGAAAAGCCGCACCGCGTGCAACCACGAATCAAGGCGTACGTTCCCATTTCCTGCATCGGCATTCTGACTCTCGTTCACGGTGCTACTCTCGCATACCTGCTTCGCGCGGGGCGTGCTCACGAAACGCCCGGGAAACCTGAGGTCAACGTGCAGGTTCTCTCCCTAAACTGCACACGTCACCTACGGTGCACGCTCGTGCCCCGCACCAACATTCACGTGAGAGGAGGGCGCTCATGGCCCCGGCGAAGCCGCACTCACATGATCCGGCTCACCGCTTGAGCGCGCGCCCCCTTCCACTCAACGCCTCCGAACTTCTCGATTTCGCGATCGCGAACTTCCGCTCACGCACGGCACTTGAAATGGCCGGCACACGCGTGAGTTATGGCCAGCTCGGTCGTCGCATCCGCTGCCTCGCGCAGGGTCTTTTGGATTCGGGCATTCGCGCGGGCGATCGCGTGGCGATCGTCCTGCCCATGAGCATCGATGCCGTTATCGCCTTCCACGCGGTTCTCCGGATCGGCGCAATCGCCGTTCAGCATTCTGATCGCGAGCCCATGATGCGCCTGAGCCGCGAGTTTGCCGACTACTCCCCCGTCGCGGTCATTATCGCCGAATACCGCCTCAATGCCCTCGCGGGGCTCGATGAAGAAGCGCGACCGAAAACCGTGATTACCGTCCAGGCTCCTGAACTTCCCAAGCAGGCACCGCGTCGCCTCACATTCACGGGAGCGCTCGCGGAAATCGCGAAGGCGGGCGGCAAGGGCGTCATGCGAGTTGCGGCACCGCCCAAGGGTCCCGCCCAGCTCCCTCTGTCCTTCGGCACGCGCGCGAAGCTCAAGGACCTTCTTGGCTCGGCACCTCTTCCACTGGACTATCCGTACCCGGAACCGAACGACCTCGCCGCTCTCGTGTACGAGGGAAGCACGCGCACAAGTGCACTCGGCGCGATGATCACTCACGGAAACCTGACGGCGCTCGCCCATCAATCTCTCGAATATCTCGAAACGGCGCCGGCGGGAACCGAAACGGGCTACGCACTGTGGCCCTTGCACTCGACCATCGGGATTGCCGACACCCTTACCACGAGTCTGTTTTACGGCCGCCACACGATTCTCTTCCCACGCTTCGACCACTCGGCACTCGTGCGCGCTCTCAAGAAAAACCCTCCCTCGGTGATCTCAGGTGACACCGAGGTTTTCCGATTCCTCGCCGAACATGCGCGCACCACCGGTAAAGCGCCCATGATTCGCCTTGCCTTGAGCCCCATCCGCAGGGAGCATACGCCGAATCTGCGCGACTGGGCCCGGGATCTCGGCTGGCCACTCGTGGTGAGCTTCGATGGGGCAGAAGCGGGGGTCGCCCTGTTCCTTCGCACCTCCGTGGAGGGGCGTGAGCACACGGTGGGCACGCCGCTTCCGTCGATCGAGGTGCGGGTCGTCGACGTGCACGACCGCGGGCACGTTGTGGGCCCGGGCGCCGTCGGAAAACTCATGATCAAAGGCCCTCAGGTGTTTCACGGCTACTGGAAGAAACCCGATGAAACGACCTCGGTGCTGAGCGCGGACGGGTGGGTATTGACATCCTCGCTCGCCTCGATCGATACCGACGGCTACGTCACGCTAATTCCTTCACCAGAGCACTAACATGGGGTCATGGCACGCCTCATTCCGATCCACCCCGTCACACCGCAAGCGCGTCTCCTCGACCAGGTCGTCGAGCGGCTCAGGGACGGGGAACTGATTGCCCACCCCACCGATTCGGGCTACGCGCTCGGATGCCGCATAGGCGCGCACGATGCCCTGGAACAGATCCGCACGATCCGCCACACGGGCAAGGACCATCACTTCACTGTCATGTGTAGCGAGTTCGCGCAGCTCGGAAGGTACGTGCGGATTTCGAACCCGAACTATCGCCTCGTGAAAGCGCACACACCCGGCCCCTACACCTTCATTATGCCGGCCACGAAAGAGCTCCCGCGCCGCATGCTCCACCCGAAAAAACACACGATTGGAGCGCGCATTCCCGATCACGTGGTCGCGCGCGCGATCGTGGACGCGTTCGGGGAGCCGCTCGTGACTTCGAGCCTCATCATGCCCGGTGAGAACGATGTGCTCACCGAATCGTGGATTGTCGAGGACCGCATCGGGCACCTCATCTCCGCGATTGTCGACGGCGAGATCACGGGCATGGAACCCACGAGCATCATCGATCTCACCGACGACGTGCCGCGTGTCCTTCGCGAGGGCCGAGGCGATACATCCGCGTTCGCCTAGCCAGTGCAGGGCCGGTCCGACGCCTGCCGGGCCTACCTCGCTTCCGCAAGTGTCGCCCGTTTGTCGGCCTTCGTCGTGTTCTCGAGCGCGCCCGAGAACACGAGGATTCCCACTGCGTAGAGCGGTACGAGCGCGAGGGCATAGCGCAGAGTGAAGAGGTCAGCGAGCCAGCCCACGATCGGTGGGGCGGCGAGGAAGCCAATGCGAGCGAACCAGCCAACGACGGTAATGCCGACTCCGTGGCCGAGCTCTTCAACGTTGTCGCCCGCTCGAAATACGGCCGGGAACAGCGTCGCCACACCCCACCCCGCAGCTGCAAAGCCGATCACGGCGGTCACGGCGGTCGGCCACACGAGCATGACGCTCATGCCCACGAAGGAGATCACCGCGCCCACGCGCGCGGTTGTGCGGTCGCCCCAGGCATCCACGATCGGGTCCCCCAGAAAACGGCCGAGCATTTGTGCGCCCTGAAGGGCAACGAACGCGAGCCCAGCGACGAACGGCGATGCATTGAAGGTGTGGGTCATGAAGAGCGCACCCCACGTGCTGCCGGCATCTTCGGTTGAACCAGCGAAGACGAGAACCATGCCGAGGGCACCGAGCAACGCGAGAGCGCCAAGCCTCCCGCGGCTGGGTGACGTGCTTTCGAGCAGGGTATTGCCACTCGTTTCTCCCATGAGATCCGCCGGGGCCTCGTTCGCGGAGGAGGCACTTGGCGAGGAAACTTCCTTGACCCGCTCGGCGGCGTCGGACCCCTTGAGCAGGAACGGAAAGTTCACGATGGCGATCGCGCCAAAGAGGAGGAGTCCACCCCAGCCCTGCCATGCAAGCGGGACGCTGAACTGCGCACACACGGCACCGATGACCCCGCCGAGAACCGCACCGAGCGACCAGAACCCGTGAAAGCTATTGATGATCGAGCGGCGATAGCGACGTTCGACTCGCATACCGTGGGCGTTTTGGGCGATGTCCGTGATGGCGTCGAAGCTCATCGCGAGAACAAAACCGAGAGCGAGGAAACCCCAGCTCGGCGCCACGTAGATCAAAAGGTGCGCGCTCGAGGCGAGAATCTGGAAAATGAGCGCGGCCTTGCCTGAGCCGATCTTCTTCATGATGGGCGCGGCAAGCAAACCGAAAGCGAGGCCACCGAGCGGCCCGAGGCCCACGGCGAGGCCAAGCTCGGTGTTGGTAATGCCGAGCTGACGCACGATCTCAGGGTAGCGAGGCAAAATAGCGCAAAAACTCACACCATTGAGAAGAAAAACGAGCGAAACCGCCCAACGGGCACGCACTGCCTCACGATCGGGCACAAAGGTTTCGGGCATCCCATCTCCAAACACCGTAGGCTTAACGCATGTCTACACATATTAATGCCCCCGAAGGCGCCGTCGCGCCCTACGTTCTTTTCCCCGGTGACCCGTATCGCGCGCGATGGATCGCCGAAACCTTCCTTGACGATCCACAGCTCTACAACGAGGTGCGCGGCATGCTCGGGTACACGGGCACCTACAAGGGCGTGCGCGTGAGCGTTCAAGGCTCGGGAATGGGCCAGCCTTCCATGGCGATCTACGCGCACGAGCTCATGAACGACTACGACGTTCAAGCCATCATTCGCGTGGGTACCGCGGGCGGCATGGCACCCGAGGTGAAGGTGCGCGACGTTGTGATCGCGAACGCCGCAAGCACCGACTCGGCCATGAACCGCGCGCGCTTTGGCGACGTCACGTACGCTCCCGCTGCTGACTTCGAACTCATGCGTCTCATGGTTGAGGCCGCAGAGGAGAAGAATCTCCCCTATCGCGTTGGCGGGCTTTTCTCGGCCGACCAGTTCTACAACCCGAAACCCCTCACGGAAACCCTCGCGAACTACGGCGTCCTCGGCGTCGAGATGGAGACCGCAGGTTTGTACACGCTCGCCGCGCAGTTCGGCCGCAAGGCGCTATCGGTGTGCACGATCTCTGACCACCTCCTCACGGGCGAGGAGACGAGCGCCCAGGAGCGCCAGGAGACGTTCGACTCGATGATCGTCATGGCTCTCGAGGCGGTCGTGGCCCTCGACAAGAAACACGCGCAGTAGCTCCTGCCTGCACGTATAGCGAAAGGCCTCGGCGACAGTGCCGAGGCCTTTCTTGTGACTGGAGAGCTTCTACTTCGTGAAGAAGCGCGGAATGATCTCGAAGGCGACAAAAAGCGCGACGATCGACATGGCGAGGCCCACAACGAACCAGATCGGCGCGACGGTGTAGAGGCTCATGACGTAGAGACCACCCGCGAAGAGAAGGAAGACGAGCGCGGTGACGATGATCGAAAAGGCGAGGCTATTGCCCTGCGAGGTTTCGTTGCTTGCCGCGGCGTCGTTGTGCTGGGTCACGCTTTTCTCCATGATGTTCGAGTCGGGGTCGCGGCTGCAAGGGGTTGCCGCTGCGTGGCCAGTCTAAACGATGGACGAAAGTCCTCCAAGTACGTCGCACGGTGTTTGTCTCCTGTATAACGGGGACATGGGAAACAATGTGTGCGGAACACTGACGGTCATTCAGCACGAAGATGATTGCCCGCCGGGCTTGCTCGAAGGCCTTGCGCGCAGATCAGGCCTCGCCCTCGCGCTCGTGCGCCCCTACCGCGGCGAGCCACTCCCCTCGTTCGACAGCCTCACCTCCACCTCGCAAGGCCTCGTGATCCTCGGAGGTGGCCCCGGCCCTCTCCAAGATGAGCACTACGATTGGCTCGCACCGTGCCGCCACCTGTGCCTCGATACCCTCGAGGAAAGTTTTCCCCTGTTGGGGATTTGCCTCGGCGAGGAACTTCTCGGAGCGGCGCTTGGAAGTGAGATCACGCGAAGGCCGAAGCCTGCCGTCGGACTGCGCACAGTACTGCCCGAGCCCGCCGCCGCAACCGATCCGCTCTTTGCCCGCGCCGAGGTTCATGCACCGCACCAAGCGTTTCAGGCCTTCCAATGGCACCAGGACGAAGTTTCGGCGCTCCCGAGTGCAACCCCGATCGGCGCACCAATCGTGCCCCTCGCTCGCGATGAAGAGGGCCGACTCGAGGCCTTCCGCGCGGGGAAGGCGGCATGGGGCGTGCAGTTTCATCCCGAAATTACGCCCGCGATTGCCACGAGATGGGCGACCACGAGCGCGCTCACACCGAGTGATCGTGATCCCGAGTCGTTCGCGCGTGAGATCGAAAGGTGGCGCGGTACGAACAAGGGAGTCGATGCCCCCGTGCGCCTCCTCGACGCCTTTGTGAGGTTTGCCTGCTCCGCTCGCTAAAGGCCCGGCCGCGTCACCGTTCTACGGCAAGCCCGGCTTGGCGCCCCTACCTCCACCTTTGAGGGCGGAGAACACGCCGAGGCCATGAGGTATCCGGCCTACCCTCACACCGTGACCTCCACAGTGGTACGGAAGGCGAGTGGCACGGGAGAAGGGCGAGCGTTACGCGGCGTGCGCGGCCTCGTGAAGACGCGCCGCCTCGCGATAAAAGCCGAGAAGCTGCTCCGCGAGAACGGGCCACGTCCGCTGCCGCACCGATTCCTGCGCAGCTGCAGCGAAATGCCCGCGTTTCGTGTCGTCACCGAGAAGATCCTCGACGTACGCGCGAAGCTCGTCAAGTTTGCCTGGCGTGTAGAGCCAACCCGTGTGCGAGTGGTCAATGAGGTCGATCGGGCCACCCGAGCGAGGTGCGATCGCGGGGAGGCCTGAGGCCATGGCCTCTTGGATCGTCTGGCAGAACGTCTCGAGCTCACCCGTATGCACGAAGAGGTCGCACGAGGCAACGATTTCTGCGAGTTCGGCTCCCTTCTTGAAGCCCGCAAAATAGGCGCCTGGCATGGCCGAACGAAGCTGCGCCTCGAGGGGCCCCTCCCCCACAATCACGAGACGCACATTCGGCATCGACTCGAGAACGGCGAGGTCGTCTACCTGCTTTTCGGCGGCAAGACGCCCCACGTACACGACGAGCTTCTCACCATTCGGAGCGAGGCGCTTACGAAGCTTCTCGCTGCGGCGCGTGGGCGAGAACTGCGAAGTATCAACTCCGCGTCGCCAAATCTGCACGCGCTCAATGCCGTGCTCGACGATCTGATTACGGGTGCTCGAGGAGGGCGCGAGATTGACCTCGCAGCGGTTATGAATGTCGCGAAGGAACATCCACATCGCTTCTTCGAGCACGGGAGCGCCGTATTTGCGCGTGTAGCCCGGGAGGTCGGTTTGGTAGATGGCGACAGTGGGGATGCCACGCTTGACAGCGGCCTTCGAGGCGGCGTTACCGAGGAGGGCCGGGCACGCGAGGTGCACGACGTCGGGATGAAAATCGTCGATAATCGAGCGAATCCGGTAGTTCGTGGTCGCACTCATGCGCACCTGGCCGTAGCCCATCATCGGTAGTGACAGCACGGGGATGATCGGCACACGATCCGCACCGAACGTCAGTTCATTTGGGATGCCCGGGGCGCCTGGCGCGACGATCCTGACCTCGTGGCCGGAGCGCGCGAAGCACTCGACAACCCTGAGCACCGAGTTGGTGACGCCATTCATGTGCGGAAGGAACGATTCGGCAACGACGAGGATTTTCACGTTCCTCATTGTGTCCCTCGGGAGCAACGGCCGTGGGAAAGACACGTGTCGGACACGTAACGGGGGCGTGAACGCTGCGCGTCACGCCCCCGTTTGCTCGGCGATTTCCCGCCTAAAATCTCAGTATTTCGCCGAAGCGATGCCCGCGCCTTCCACGAGGCTTTCGAGCTTCGCCCACGCGATCTCCGGATGGATTCGGCCGCCGAGACCACAGTCAGTCGAGGCAATCACGCGCTCGGGGCCCACGATGTCGGCAAAACGCTCGATGCGCTGCGCGACGAGTTCCGGATGCTCGACGACGTTGGTCGAGTGCGAAACGATGCCGGGCACGATCACGCGGTCGTCGGGGAGCGTGACGTCCTTCCACACAACCCACTCGTGCTCGTGGCGCACATTCGCCGCCTCGAACGAGTAGTACTTTGCGTTGACCTCGAGCATGAGTTCCGCGAGGTACTTGAACTCAAAGTCCGTGACGTGCGGGCCGTGCCACGAACCCCAGCACGTGTGCAGACGCACGAGCTCACGCGGAATGCCGTCAATCGCACGGTTGATCGCGTCCACGCGCTTCTTCGTGAACGCGAGGTAGTCCTCAACGCTTGGCTCGGGATTGATCTGGTCAAAGTTCTCGGCAAGCGACGGGTCATCGATCTGGATCTGGATGCCCGCATCGGTGATGGCCTTGTATTCGGGGCGCATCACATCCACCCACGCGTCGAGAAACGCGTCGGGATCGCCGTAGTACTCGTCGTGGATGCGCGCGCCCGAGCCCGGCGAAAGGGTCGAGAGGTAGCCCTGCTGATAGCCCGACTTCTCAAGTGCGTGCGAGAAGTTCGTGATGTCGTTCGCGCACAGCTCCTTGCCGAGCTCGGAGAACGCTACCTTGCCGGTGGCCGCGGGGATGATGAAGGTTTCCGGCTTGTCGTTAGTCGTGGGAACACCCGTAACCGGGTCAGCGTAGGCACCGGGGAAGAGACTGCGGTCGCGGCGATCATCGAAGCTCGTGAGGCGGATATTGCCCGGCTCGCTTCGCTGCGGCTCGGCGTTGAAAAAGTCGGTGCCCGTAAGCGCAAGCCCCTCGGTCCGGTCGTAAATGTACGACCACCACGAGCCGTAGTTGATGGCCGAGCCCATCGCCTTACCGTATTCGCCATCGCCCGGCACCGAAATGCCAATCTCCTTCTGGCGAGCAACGACGCCATCCACGGCATCGGCGAGAACGCGCTCAAACTCAGGCGACTTTTTCGGGGTGAAGCCGTCGGCTTCAAGTTCCCTGTTGTAGTTCGCGTCGATCAATTCCTGGGTGCGCGGAAGCGAGCCCGCGTGTGTGGTGAGTATCTCTGTCATGGTCATCAATCTACGAGAATTCCGGCACCGACCAAAACTTCCGTTCACGATCGTTCATTTTATGGACCCCACACGCAAAAGTGGGGCGCTCCCGAAGGAACGCCCCACTCTCACACCGCGCTATCAGCCCTGGTCGTAGGCATCAAGTGGCTGGCACGAGCACACGAGGTTGCGGTCGCCGTAGGCCTGGTCGATGCGCCTCACGGGCGGCCAGTACTTCGCCTGGTACTGCATCTGCTGCGTCATGTGGAAGTCCGGGTCGTAGCCGGCTTCGCTCGCAGCGTTCACGCCCGGGTACACCGCCTCGTCGCGCGAGTAAGGGTGATCCCACTCTTCACGCGACACAGAGTACGCGGTGTGCGGGGCATTCACGAGCGGATTGTCGTCCTTTGGCCATTCGCCCGACACCACCTTCTCGGCTTCATCGGCGATGCGGTGCATCGCGAGGATGAAGCGTTCGATCTCCCACAGATCCTCCGATTCGGTCGGCTCAATCATGAGGGTGCCCGCAACGGGGAAGCTCATGGTCGGCGCGTGGAAACCGTAGTCGATGAGACGCTTGGCGACATCGTCGACGGTGATCCCCGTGCGGTCCGTGAAGGGGCGCAGGTCCACGATGCATTCGTGTGCGACGAGCCCGTTCTCACCGCGGTAGAGAATCTCAAATTTTTCGCCGAGCCTCTTCGCCATGTAGTTCGCGGCGAGCACCGCCGAGGCGGTCGCATGGCGCAGACCCTTCGCACCCATGAGGCGGATGTAGGTCCACGGGATCGGGAGGATCGACGGGGAACCGTACGGCGCCTGCGACACGGGCGCACCACCGTGGGTGCGGTCTGCGCCGCCGATCACCGGGTGTTCGGGGTTCTGCATGTCCGGGTGGCCCGGTAGGAACGGTGCGAGGTGGGCCTTCGCCGCAACGGGTCCGACGCCCGGCCCACCACCACCGTGCGGAATGCAGAACGTCTTGTGCAGGTTCAAGTGCGAGACGTCGCCGCCGAATTCACCCGGCTTCGCTACTTCGAGGAGCGCGTTGAGGTTCGCGCCATCAACGTACACCTGACCGCCAGCATCGTGCACGAGCTGCGTGATCGTGCGCACCTCGGATTCGTACACGCCGTGGGTCGACGGATACGTGATCATGATGCACGCGAGTTCATCGGCGTGATCCTTGATCTTTTGCTTGAGGTCGTCAAGGTCCACGTTGCCGTTGGCATCGCTCGCAACGACCACGACGCGCAGGCCCGCGAGCACCGCGGAGGCAGCGTTCGTCCCGTGCGCTGAGCTCGGCACCAGGCACACGGTTCGCGCCGACTCGCCGCGGCTCGCGTGATACGCACGGATCGCGAGAAGGCCCGCATACTCTCCCTGCGAGCCAGCGTTCGGCTGGAGCGAAACGGTGTCGTATCCCGTGACGTCCGCGAGCCACGTCTCAAGCTGCGTGATGAGTTCGACGTAACCTTCGACGTCGCTCGCGGGAGCGGCGGGATGGATCGCGTTGAACTCGGGCCACGTGATCGCGGCCATTTCAGTTGCGGCGTTGAGCTTCATCGTGCACGATCCGAGGGGAATCATGCCGCGGTCGAGCGCGTAATCCTTGTCCGCAAGGCGGCGCAGGTAGCGCATCATCGCGGTCTCTGAACGGAACGAGTTGAACACCGGCGCCTCGAGGTAGGTCGAGGTGCGCGTGAGTTCACCCCAGGTCTCTTTGGGCTCGATCCAGTCTTCAAGTTCGACATCCCCCACGTGTGAGGGCGAGAACTGCGAGAAAACCTCGGCAATCTCGCGAAGCGCACGAGGCGTCACCGTTTCATCGAGGCTCACGTGAATCGTGTCCTCGTTCGGCTGAGCGACGAGAATACCGCGCTCATCGAACGCCTTAGCGATCACGCCGGCTTTACCGTTCACACGCACTTCGATCGTGTCGAAGAACGTCTCGTGCGCCAGTTGGAAGCCATTGGACGTGAGCCACGTCGCGAGCGACGCGGTGCGCCCCGCGACCTCGCTCGCAATCTGCCGCAGCCCATCCGGACCGTGGTATACGGCATACATCGAGGCCATGACGGCGAGAAGAACCTGGGCAGTGCAGATGTTGCTCGTGGCCTTTTCGCGGCGAATGTGCTGCTCACGGGTCTGGAGAGCGAGGCGGTAAGCGGGGTTTCCTTCCGCGTCCAGCGAGATGCCCACGAGACGGCCGGGAATCTGGCGCTCAAGGCCCTTGGAGACGGCCATGTAGCCAGCGTGCGGGCCGCCGAAGCCGAGCGGAACACCAAAGCGCTGCGAATTACCCACGGCGACATCGGCGCCGAGTTCACCCGGCGAGGCGAGAAGCGTGAGCGCGAGGAGGTCAGCGGCTACGACGGCTTTCGCCTTGTTCGCCTTGACCGCGGCGATGACCTCGCGCGGATCCCACACTCGGCCCGAAGCGCCCGGGTACTGCAAAAGCGCACCGAAGTACTCGCCTTCGGGAGCGCCGTCCTTTGCGAAGTCGACGTCCTGAAGCTCGATGCCGACCGCTTCGGCACGGCCACCGAGCACTGCGCGAGTCGTGGGGAGAACGTCCGTGTCCACGAGGAACACGTTCGACTTGTTGCCTCGCGCCGCGCGACGCGCAAGCAGCATCGCCTCGGCGGCCGCGGTGGCCTCGTCGAGCATCGACGAGTTCGCGATCTCGAGGCCGGTGAGGTCCCCGATCATGGTCTGGTAGTTGAGCAGCGCCTCGAGCCGCCCCTGCGAGATCTCGGGCTGGTAGGGCGTGTAGGCCGTGTACCAGGCGGGATTCTCAAGGATGTTTCGCTGGATGACCGACGGCGTGTACGTGCCGTAATAGCCGTGGCCAATGAGCGAACGCTTCACGGTGTTCTTTTTCGCGAGCGCGCGCAACTCTTCGAGAGCCTCAGCTTCGCTCGCACCCTCGGGAAGCAAGGAATCCAGGCCCTCGTCGAGAAGGATCGTGCCGGGCACGGCCTTCTCAAGGAGCGCAGCGAGCGAGTCGAGACCAAGTGCCTCGAGCATGGTCTTTTGCGCGTCGCTCGTCGTACCGACATGGCGACGAACAAACGAGTGAAGACCTTCGATCGCCGAGTCGTCGACAGCGACGTTGCTGTGGTGTTCAGACATGAACGGGAAACTCCTCAATATTTTTACTTGCTGGTCAGTTCGGTGTATTCCTCAGCCGAGAGAAGGTCGTCGGGGGTCTCCGTGACCTTGACCTTGATGAGCCACGCCTCGCCGAAGGGATCCTCGTTAACCTTCTCCGGGCTCTCGACGACCTCCTCATTCACCTCGGTGACCTCGCCCGAGAGCGGCGCGAACAGATCGGAGACCGACTTGGTCGATTCAATCTCACCCATCTCGGTGCCGGCCTCGACCTCTTCACCGACGGAGGGCAGATCGACGTAGACGACGTCGCCGAGCTGATCGGCGGCGAAGTCGGTCACGCCGATCGTCGCGGTGCCGTCGCCTTCATCGCGTACCCATTCGTGGTCCTTGCTGTACTTCAGATCCGACATCTTTGTTCCTTTCAGAGTGTGTGAAGCGTAACTTCGTGAAAATCCTACGGGCCGCCTCCTGGTAGGCAGCCTCATGCACTACTTGGCGCGGGAGTAAAACGGGAGTGGTACGACGGTTGCCGGGAGCGCTTTGCCGCGCACATCGATCGAAAGCTCCTGACCTTCATTCGCGAGGCCCGGCTCCACGTAGGCGAGGGCAATCGGGTATCCGAGGGTCGGCGAGAGAGCACCGGAGGTAAGCTCCCCCACTTCCTCACCGTTCTCGTCGCGAAGAATGTAGCCTGCGCGGCCGGCGCGGCGACCGTCGGCTTTGAGGCCCACGAGAGTGCGGCGATCCGAGAAGTCCTTCCCCTCGAGCGCTTCGCGGCCCACAAACTCGCCCTTGGATTTGAAGGCGACGACGCGACCAAGCCCCGCCTGAGCTGGGACGATGTCGAGGGTCAGCTCGTGTCCGTAGAGCGGCATGCCTGCCTCGAGACGGAGCGTGTCGCGGCACGCGAGGCCGCACGGCTGGATATTTTCGCCGCCGATCTCGGCGAATGCCTCCCACGCCTTGATGCCGAGAGCGTTCGGAACGTAAATCTCGAAGCCGTCCTCGCCCGTGTAGCCGGTCCGGGCGAAGAAGATCTCCTCGCCCTCAAACGTGCCCGCAAGCACGCGGTAGTACTTGAGAGCGTCAAGCGCGTCAAGATCGACCTCAACGTCGTCGCGCTCGGCAAAGGCGCGCACGATCGCGGCTGATTTCGGGCCCTGCACAGCAACGAGGGCGATCTCCTCGCTGCGATCAGTGACCTCCACATCGAAGCGCTCGGCGCGTTCCTTGAGAGTCTTCGCGTCCACGAGGCGGTTGCCCGCATTCGGGACAGTAAGGAAGCGGTCGTCTGCGAGGCGGTAGACGATCAGGTCATCGATGATTCCGCCTTCTTCGCTCAGGAGAAGTGAGTACTTCGCGCGCCCCACCTCGAGCGAGCTGATCTTGCCCGCGAGCGCATAATCGAGCGCCTCGCCAGCTTCGGGCCCGGTAAAGAACACCTCTCCCATGTGCGAAAGATCGAACTGGCCTGCGCGTTCGCGCACGGCGGCGTGTTCAGCGAGGTCCGAGGTGTATCGCACGGGCATGTTCCAGCCCGCGAAATCGGTAAACGAGGCGCCTTCGCGCTCGTGAACGGCGAACAACGGGCTATTGATGAGCTCGGCCATCGGGTTTCCTGCCCTTTCTTGCGCGAATCTCGCGCGGTGTATCCCGCGTCCTCGCGGGGTGTTCAAGTTGCGGTGACATCAACGCGACCGAAACATCACGTGCTCGCCATGCGCGAGCACCTCGAAATGTCTCAGGCGTCACAGTTAAGCTAGTAGGCGTGAGACGCGAACAAGAACCCTATTGGCCGGTTCGGCTCCGCACCGAACGACTTCATATCCGGGAACCCGGAGAGGCGGACCGGGGCGACTACGTGCGACTCATGACCGACCCCTCGGCGAGCCGCTACCTCGGCGGTGCCGTCAACTTTGGCTCGCGGCAAGCCCTCGAGCTCTCGCCGCTCGGCAACACGTGGGGTGCGTGGATCATTGCGCACGGCGCCACCGATCAGATGCTCGGCATCGTCAGCCTCGGCTACGACCGCGGCGAGCTCGAGATCAACTATGCACTCCTTCCCGAGTTCGTAGGGCACGGGTACGCGCGCGAAGCCGTTGAGCGCATCATCGAATTCGCGAAAGAGCAGCTCGACGAGCCGCTCATGATCGCCGTCGTGCAAACCTCAAACAAGCGCTCGGTCGAGCAACTCAAAAGAATCGGGTTCCGCGTGCGCCGCGGGTTCGAAGAATTCGGCAGCCAACAACTTCTCATGGAGTATCCGCTGCACACGGGAGCCGAGCGGTCGTCGGACCCCGAACAGTGAAACCGTGGCAAAACGCGCCTAAAACGGGTCCAGGAAGGGATTGCGCCGTTCGCGCACCCGGTGTTCCGCCCATCGTGCGAGCACGGTGTGCGCATCCTCCCGCACCACGTAGTCGAACACGCCCGCGAGTCGAGCCGAATCGGCGTACGGGTCAATGCACACGGTCACCGCACCGGACGCGCGCGCGAGCGGCGCAAGCAGCGAGGCCGGAGCGACGGTATTCGAGGTACCGACGGCGAGGAAAACGTCGCAATGACGCGCCGCGTATTCGGAGTACTCGAGCACCCCGCTCGGGAGCATCTCACCGAAGATGACGATGTCGGGCCGCGTCAGCGCACCGCATTCGGGGCACTCGCGCGGCACCCCGTAATGCTCGGGTTCAGACGGATCCAGGGCGTGGTCGAGATGCACCGCAAGGTGCGCGCGCCACGTACACGCGGGATTCAGGCACACGGCCTCACCCGCGCTCCCGTGAAGCTCGGCGACCTCATGCGAACCGGCGAACTGGTGAAGCCCGTCAACGTTCTGGGTCAGAATCGTGGCCTCGAGCGCGGCGAGAGCTCGGTGACCGGGGGTTGGGCCCGCAATGAGCGCCTTCTCGAAAACGCTCCCCCATACCCTCCAAAGGATCGGGATGTTGCCCGGAAGACGATCCACATCCATCGCTTCCTCGAGGTCGGGATTCTCCTCCCAGATACCTCCTGGTCCGCGGAATGTTGCGAGCCCCGCTGCGGCGCTCAGGCCCGCGCCCGTGAGGGCAACGACGCGCTCGTGGTGGGGCCGAAGTTCAAACTGACGAGTGCTCACGCGTGCGCTCAGTACCGCATACCCATGCGGTCACGAACCTCATCGAGGGTTTGCACCGCCTTTTCCCGTGCCCGCTCAGTTCCGGCGCGCAACACCTCAAAGAGGTAATCGGGGTGAGCCTCGAGTTCGGCGCGGCGTGCGCGCACGGGCTCAAGATGAGCGTTGAGGGCATCGGCGCACATCACCTTGAGCGTTCCTGCGCCTTTGTCGCCGATTTCTTCGGCGATGTCCTCGGGGGTGCGATCCGTGCACTCGGCCGTAATCGTCAGGAGATTCGACACCTCGGGACGGTTTTCGGGATCAAACGTAATGAGGCGCTCCGAGTCCGTCTTCGCCTTCTTGATCTTCTTCGCGGTTTCGGAGGCGGTCATCTTGAGCATGACCGAATTACCGCGCGATTTCGACATCTTGTCGCCATCAAGACCGAGGATCACCGCGGCCTTCGAGAGAAGCGCGTCGGGCTCCGGGAAGTACTTTTCCCCGCCCGCAAAGCGGTCGTTGAAGCGGCGCGCAATAAGGCGGGTTTGCTCGATGTGCGGGAGCTGGTCCTTGCCGACGGGCACCAGATTGCCATGGCAGAAGAGGATGTCGGCGGCCTGGTGAACGGGGTAGGTGAGGAGGAGGCCGCCCATGGCGGTCTTGCCTGCGGCCTGCATCTCCGATTTCACGGTGGGGTTGCGCTCAAGCTCCGGCTGCGTGACGAGCGAAAGGAACGGAAGCATGAGCTGATTGAGCTCAGGAACCCCAGAGTGCGCGAAGATCGTTGCGCGTTCGGGGTCGATACCCGCCGCAAGATAATCGGTGAGAAGTTCGCGCACCGAGCCTTTGATGTCGCCCGACACATCGCGGTCGGTAATCACCTGGTAATCGGCAACGAGGAGCCAGGTCTCAACCCCCTGCTGCTGCAGTCGCACCCTGTTCTTGAGGGTGCCGAAGTAGTGGCCGATATGCAACGCACCTGTGGGGCGATCGCCCGTGAGCATGCGAAAGACCGACGGGTCCTTCGCGAGTTGCTCTTCCACCTGGGCATTGCGCCTAAGCGCCGCCTCGTAGGTCTTGTTCGGGATTTCGGCGATATGGGTCGTGGGGGCAGAGTCCGTGGTATTCACGCTTTTTAGCCTATCGTGTTCGCGGGCGGTGAGGTGGTTTGGCGAACCACGAGCTCCGGGCGCACAACGAAAACCGCGCGCGGGGCTTGCCTCGACTCCCCCGCGGCACTGCTGACGTTGCGGATGGCCGTACGCGCGATGGCCGGCACCGGCTGGCGAATCGTTGTGAGGGCGGGAGTGTGGTGCGCCGCGAGAGGAATGTCGTCGTATCCCACGACCGACATGTCGGCGGGGACTCGCAAACCGAGATCACGAATCGCCGCAATCGCACCGATCGCCATTTGGTCGCTTCCGCACACCATCGCGGTGCAGCCCTGATCGTAGAGTTCGAGGGCGGCCTGGTATCCACCCGCAAACGAAAAGTCGGTGTAGGCCACGCATCCATACTCGTGCGGCCAATACTCCTCGAAAGCCGCGACTTTCCCGCGCACTGGCCACGAGTGCTCATCCCCCACCGCGAGTCCCACACGTGCGTGTCCAAGATGCCGCAGGTGTTCGAGGGCGAGGAACACGGCTTTCGAGTCATCGGTGCTGATGAAGCTCGCGTCGAAGCCGGGCCGTACGCCGTTGACGAGGCAAAGCTTGATACCTCTCTTGGCGAGGGCCAAATAATGCTCGACACTTGTTTCATCGTGAGCGTGCTGACCAGAAACGAGCACGATTCCACGAGCGCCGGCGCGAATCAGTCGTTCCATTGACGCCGCCTCTTGCTCCTCGCTGCGGGCGTTGATGCTCACCAGGGTCTCGAGATCAGCAGCGTAGGCCTCGGCTTCAAGCCGCTCGAGAAAGAGCGGGAAGATGGGGTTTTCCATGTTGGGCATGACGAGGCCCACGAGCGGAGCAACATCATCAAGCGCATCGTCCGTTCGGCCGAGTGAGCGGGCGACTGAAAGAACCTTGTCGCGCGTTGCGGCATTAACCCCGGGTTTTCCTGCAAGAACGCGCGAGACAGTCGCTTCGCTCACATGGGCTTTGCGCGCGATGTCAATGAGTCGCACCTTTGCCATGCGATCCCTCCGAGCCGAAGAATTCTCGCGTGCGAGGGGCGCCTGTGCCAGAATTCCGCTCCCGCATGCGGAGAAAAACCTTACTGCAAGATTCTTGCGATATTTCGGTTATTTTTGCACAGTTTTCGTTTCCCCGCTACTGTGAAACCACGACAGATCCCCGTCGCCCCGCGCATCCGCGGGACCACCATTTCAAAGGAGAACACGGTGAAGATTCGCCGCAAGACTTTCCTCGCTGCGAGCGCAGCAACCATCGGCGCTACCGCCCTTGCCGCCTGCGGCGGCAACAACTCGAACTCCGGCTCGTCAAACGCTTCTGATGGCGGCAAAGGCGGCGCAGCCGAAGCACCCGAGCGCGCCGATGCGGACCTCGTCATCTGGACCGACGAAAAGAAGGCGAACTCACTGAAGGACGCCGCCAAGAAGTGGGGCGAAGCAAACGGCATGAGCGTCGCCGTGCAGATCGTTGCCACGGATCCGCAAGCAAACTTCATTACCGCGAACCAGGCCGGTAACGGCCCCGACATGATCCTCGCGGCCCACGACTGGATCGGTAACCTCATCCAGAACTCGGCGATCACCCCGTGCAGCTGAGCGCCAAGGCGACTGAGAGCATCGACGAGATCGGCATGAAGGCCGCGACGTACGAGGGTCAGGTCTACGGCCTCCCCTACGCGGTCGAAACCCTCGTCCTTTACTCGAACAACGCCCTCACGGACGTTCCCGAACCGAAGACCATCGAGGAACTCGTTGAAGCCGGCAAGGCCTCGGGTGCTGAAGACATCCTCTCCCTTCCGATTGGCGAAGAAGGCGACGCCTACCACATGGAGCCCCTTTACACGTCGGGTGGCGGCTACCTTTTCGGTAAGACCGCCGAGGGCGACGCGGATCCTTCAGACATCGGCGTGGGCAAGGAAGGCTCGATTGCCGCCGGCGAGAAGCTCAAGGAACTCGGCGCCGAGGGTGTCCTCAAGACCTCGATTACCGGCGAGAACTCGATCGCGCGCTTTACCGACGGCAAAGCCGCCTACCTCATCTCGGGCCCCTGGGCACTCGCAGACATCCAGAAGGCCGGTATGGACTACACGATGAGTGCGATTCCCGGCTTCGAAGGCATGAACCCGGCCGAGCCGTTCGCTGGTGTCAACCTCTTCTTCGTTGCCGCGAGCGGTAAGAACGCGGTCAACGCCCAAACGTTCCTCCAGTCGATCGCCGAGGATTCGACCGTGATCGAGGAAATGTTCCCGATCAACCCGCTTCCCCCGGTCAACAAGGAAATCCAGGAGAAGCTCGCGGGCGAGCATCCCGACATGATCAAGAACGCCGAGCTCGCCTCGAAGGCGCTGCCGATGCCCGCGATCCCCGCGATGGCTGCCGTGTGGCAGCCGCTCGGCATTGCTCAAGCGAACATTGTTAAGGGCGCCGACCCCAAGGACGCCATGGAATCCGCGGGCGAACAGATCAAGTCGCAGATCTGATCCCCGCGGGCAATCTCCCGTGACTCTCACGCGCGCGAGTGAGGCACCCGGCTTCGGCCCATCGCCTCGCCCGCGCGCGTGGCCCCGTACTTCGCCCCTCTAGGAAGGGTCCACGCCCATGACCGCAACGGATGCGCCCGCGTTCAAAGAACGCTCCACGTCGCTTTTGCCCCTGATCCTCAAGATTGTTTTCCTCGGCGCGGTTCTCGCCACCGCGTGCTGGCTTGTCCCCGTGCTGATCGGCCTCAAGCTGTGGATGTGGCTCGCGATCACCATCATGGTCACAATCGCGATCTTCGTGATCTATTCGACTAAGCGTTTTATCCCCGCGAAGTACATCTTCCCGGGAACGTTCTTCCTTCTGGTCTTCCTCATCACGCCTATCCTCCTCACCGTGAACTACTCGTTCACGAACTACGGTGACGGCACGCGCGGCACGAAGGAGCAGGCAATCGCTTCGATCACCGGCAATTCGGTGAAGGAAGTTGAGGGCTCGACGCGCTTCAACGCGAGCGTTGCGACGACCGGCACCGCCGCCGACGGCCCCTTCGAGCTGTACTTCGTCGATCCCGAAACGGGCGACATTTTTAAGGGAAGCGCTGAAAAGCCCCTTGAAAAGGTCGATCCGGCCGATGTCAAGGTCGAGAACAAGCGCGTGGTGGAGGCGGGCACGGGGGTTGACATCCTCTCAAACCAAGAGATCAACGCCGCGGGACAGAAGATCCTGCAAATCGCCGTTGAAAAGAGCGATACCGAGGCGATCCGCTTGCTCACTCCGACGATGGCCTTCGAGGGTACGAAGGTCATGCGCTATGACGAGGCGTCCGACACGATCAAGAACACCGAGACCGGTGAGACCTGGTCGGTCAAAAACGTGAACGGTAGCGATCGTTTCGTGAGCGATAAAACCGGTCAGGCCCTCTCCCAGGGCTGGCTTCAAGGAATCGGTCTCGATAACTACGCGCGCTTGTTCACCGATGCCAAAATCGGCGCGCAGTTCTTCCAGGTGTTCCTGTGGACCCTCGCCTTCGCATTCCTGAGCGTCGCCACGACGTTTATCTTGGGGCTTTTCCTCGCGCTCGTCCTCAACGACGACCGCCTGAAGGGGAAGCGGCTCTACCGCTCGTTCCTGCTTCTTCCGTATGCGGTTCCGGGGTTCATTTCGCTCCTCATTTGGTCGAACTTCTACAACAAAGACTTCGGCCTCATCAACAATCTGTTGCACCTCGACATCAACTGGCTCGGTGATCCAACCATGGCGAAGGTTGCCGTGCTTCTCACGAATCTCTGGATGGGCTTCCCCTACATGTTCATTATTTGCACGGGCGCACTCCAGTCGATTCCTGAGGACATCAAGGAAGCTGCGCGCATCGATGGCGCGAGCCGTTTCCAAACAACCGTGAGGGTCATCGCCCCGCTCTTGCTCGTCGCGGTGGCACCACTTCTCGTCTCATCCTTCGCGTTCAACTTCAATAACTTCAATGCGATCCAGCTGCTCACGGCCGGTGGCCCGTTCATCGGAAACAACTACACCGCGGGTGGCACCGACATCCTGATCTCGATGATCTACCGCCTCGCGTTCGGCGGCTCCGGCGCCGATTTCGGTTTCGCTTCCGCGGTGTCGGTCGCACTGTTCTTCATCACGGGTCTGCTCGCCGCGCTGCAGTTCCGCGCGACGCGCGCGCTCGAGGACATCAACTAGGGCGCATGGGGTAGGAGAAAAACAATGGCTAAGAAAAATCCCGAAGGCTTCCAGCGCACCAACAAGATGCCGTTTGGTCACTGGTTCCTTGAAATCGGTTGGCGCCACCTCGTGGGCATCGGCGCGATGGTTTTCGCGGCAATCCCGATCCTGTATGTCATTTCGGCGTCGCTCAATCCGCTTGGCACGGTGAGCTCGACCTCGGTGATCCCAACTCAGTTCAGTTTGGTGCACTTCGAGACTCTCCTGAGCGGCGCACGCGGAAACTTCTTGCAGTGGGCCCTGAATACGGTCATCGTCTGCGCGGTCGTGTCGTTCACGCAGATCTTTCTGTCGCTGCTTGCGAGCTACGCCTTTAGCCGAATGCGGTTCAAGGGCCGCCGCGGAGGTCTCCTCGCGCTCTTGCTCGTCATGATGTTCCCCGCGATCCTCTCGATGATCGCGGTGTACACGATGATCGCGGATCTCGGTCAAGCGATTCCGTTCCTTGGTCTCAACTCGCTTCCGGGCTACATCATCGTGATGCTCGGCGGTTCGCTCGGTCAGGTGTGGCTCATCAAGGGCTTCTTTGACACTGTTCCGAAGGAACTCGACGAAGCTGCCATCATTGATGGCGCGAGTCACTGGCAGGTGTTTTGGCGCATTCTCGTGCCGACCCTCACGCCGATTCTCGCCACGACGTTTGTGCTCTCCCTCGTGGGTGTCATGAGCGACTTCCTCCTCGGTTCGATCTTCCTCACGGATGACAGCAAGAAGACCCTCGCCGTGGGCCTTTACGGCATGCTGCAGGGTGACCGCTCGAACAACCTCGGCATCTTCGCCGCTGGCGCTGTGATGACGATGATCCCGGTCATCGCGTTGTACCAGTTCCTCCAGAAGTACATCGTTGGCGGCTCGACCGCCGGCGCGGTGAAGGGCTGATCCCCGCGTGGAGATTCCCGCTCATTCCACGGGCACCCTTCTCGCGCGCGAACCGTTTCATGACAGTTCGCGCGCGGGGGTGCCGTCCCGCTCCGCTAGTCTCGGTGCGTCCGTTACGCTTCGCGTATGGGTTCCGGATTCGGTGGAGAATCCGACGGTTGTTTTGCGCCAGGTGGTGGACGGGGAGCCGCGATTGGTCACATGCACCTCGGGCAATTCCGACGGTGCCGGGCACTGGTTTGAGGCCGAGCTTCTCGCGCGCAACCCCGTGACGAAATATCGTTTCCTTATTTCCGGGCGCGAGGGCGATCGTCCCGCCTATGAATGGCTCACGGCCGCCGGAATCGCCGACCACGACGTGTCCGACGCCCACGATTTCACGTATCTCGCGCGTGGCTCGAAGGCACCCGAGTGGCTCGAGGGCGCGATCGTGTACCAGGTGTTCCCGGATCGGTTTGCACGCTCAGCCTCGAGCGGGAAGCTTCCGAAAGACGCGCTTGCTGAGTGGGCACTTCCCATGCAGTGGGAGGAGCCATGCGAGGAAAACGGTGAAAAAAATGGCCGCCAGATTTATGGCGGCGATTTGAAGGGACTCGAGGAACGGCTCGATTACCTCAAAGATCTCGGCGTGAGCGTTGTGTACATGTGCCCGATCTTCCCCGCGGGGTCGGCGCATCGATACGACGCCTCGACGTTTGACCGGGTTGATCCACTACTCGGTGGCAACGAGGCGCTCGTGTCGCTCACCGAAGCCGCGCATGAGCGTGGCATGAAGATCATCATGGACCTGACAACGAACCACACTGGCAACACGCACGAGTGGTTCAAGAAGGCGCAAGCGGACGCGACGAGCGAAGAAGCGGGCTTCTACTTCTTTACGGAGCACCCCGATCGCTACGACGGCTGGCTCGGCATTGATTCGCTTCCGAAGCTCGATTACGACAGTGCCGCTCTTCGCGAGCGCATGTATGAGGGCGAGAACTCGGTAGTGCGCCGCTACCTCGCGCCCCCGTTTAACGTGGATGGTTGGCGCATCGACGTCGCGAACATGACGGGCCGTCATGGCGAGCAGGATCTCACCCATGAGGTCGCCCGCGACATCCGCGAAGCAATGCGCGAGGACACGTGGCTCGTGGCGGAGCATTTCCACGATGCTTCACCTGACCTTCCCGGTGACGGCTGGGATGGCGCCATGAATTACACGGGCTTCACGAAGCCCCTGTGGGCGTGGCTCAGCCCCGAAAAATCCACGGTGAATTGGCTCGGCCTTCCCATGGGGGTGCCGAAACTGTCCACGCAAGCGGTGCTCGCCACGCTGCGCGATTACAATGCTCAGCTCACATACGAAGCGCGCTTACACTCGCAAAACCAGCTGTGCTCGCACGACACTGCCCGCAGCCGCACCGTTTTCGGCGATCCCGATCGTCACGCGGCAGCGCTCGGCGCTCTCGTGGGACTGCCTGGTGTCCCCACGTTGTTCGCTGGCGACGAGCTTGCACTCGAGGGTAATAACGGCGAGCATTCGCGAACGCCCATGCCGTGGACCGCTATCGATACGGATACCCTCCGTGAGCACCAACGGCACTGGCGCGACCTCACGGCCGCGGTTTTCGCTGCGCGCAGCGCCTTCAAGGCTCTACAAAGCGGGGGGCTGCGCTGGCTACACGCAGGCGAGGACTCGCTGACGTTCATGCGCACCGACCGCACCAAGCCCGTGCTCGTTCACCTCGCACGTGCAGCACACGACGACATCGCTCTTCCGGAATCGCTCGTGCTTACCTCCCCCAGCGAGCACGACAGCGACGCCGTACACTCCCCCGGCATCTCTCTTGAGACCATGAGTGCAGTAAGCGGTGGGCAAGCGTCGGACCAGACCATAACGCTGCGAGCCGAACGCGCAGGCTTCCTGATCACCCCCATGCGGCCCCTCGCGGCCGCACCCACTCGCGGCCACTGAGCCGCCCCAACTGTTCCCGCCCGCACCTCGCGGGCACCCCGTACAACCCAAGGAGGATTTCCACATGGCCAACGAATGGTGGCGCGACGCCGTTGTTTATCAGGTGTATCCGCGCTCGTTCGCTGACGCAAACGGTGACGGCATGGGCGACCTGCCCGGTATCACCGCAAAACTCGACTACCTCAAGGATCTGGGCGTCGATGCCCTGTGGCTCTCCCCGTTCTACACGTCGCCACAGAAGGACGGCGGCTACGACGTCTCCGATTACACCGACGTTGATCCACGCTTCGGCTCGATTAGCGACGCCGACGCTCTCATCGCCCGCGCACACGAGCTCGGCATCAAGGTCATCGTCGATATCGTTCCGAACCACTCGAGCGACCAGCACGAGCTGTTCCAAAAGGCCCTCGCGGCGAAGCCCGGCTCCCCCGAGCGCGACATGTATATGTTCCGCGACGGCAAGGGCGAAAACGGTGAGCTCCCGCCAAACAACTGGCAGTCAATCTTCCACGGTAGCGCGTGGACGCGCGTGACGGAGGCCGACGGTAAGCCGGGCCAGTGGTACCTCCACATCTTCGACACGTCCCAGCCCGACTGGAACTGGGAGAACCCCAAAGTCCACGAGCTTTTCGAGGGTGTACTGCGTTTCTGGATGGACCGGGGGGCCGACGGTTTCCGCGTCGACGTCGCGCACGGCATGGTCAAGCCCGAGGGACTTCCCGATGCTCCCGAGGTCAAGGAGACCGCCATGCTCGATACGGGCGATGACGAAGACATCCCCGTATATTTCGATCAGGATGGCGTGCACGAGATCTACCGCGAGTGGCGCGCAATCATGAACGAGTACGACGGCGATCGCATGATGGTGGCCGAAGCGTGGGTTCCGAAGAACCGTCAGCACCTCTACGTTCGCCCCGACGAAATGCACCAGATCTTCAACTTCGGCTTCCTTCAGGCCGGTTGGAGCGTCGAGACTCTCACGTCGGCGATCATGGAGCCACTCACGTTTGCGAACGAGGTTGGTGCCCCCACGACCTGGGTGCTCTCGAACCACGACACGATCCGCCACGCGACCCGCTACGGCTTCGATCACGGCTACCGCTTCGGCGAGGGCCTCTCGCGCGAGGAAAAGCCCGATTTCGAGCTCGGCGTGCGCCGCGCACGCGCCGCGACTGCGCTCATGCTCGCCCTGCCCGGATCGGCGTACCTCTACCAGGGCGAAGAATTCGGCCTTCCCGAGGTCGCGGACATCCCCGACGAGCTGCGCGAAGACCCAGCCCACAAGCGTGCTGGTGTTCCGGGCCGCGACGGCTGCCGCGTGCCGCTCCCCTGGGAAAAGAATGCTCCCGCCTACGGTTACTCGCCGACGGGCGAGGCGTGGCTCCCCCAGCCCGAAATCTTCGGTGAACTCGCCGCAGATCAGCAGGCTGGAAAGCCCGATTCGACGCTCGAGATGTACCGCACGGCTCTGCGCCTGCGTCGCGAGCTCGAGCTCGGCAAAGGCACCGACGTCACCATCAACGATTCGCTCGGCGAGGGCATCCTCTCGCTCACGTCGGGCCCCGTCACGGTGCTCGTCAACACGACCAGTGAGGACGCACCGCTTCCCGCAGGTGCCGAGGTCCTCTTCGCCTCGGTCCCGGACGCGAAGAATACTCTCGCCGCGAACTCGACAGTGTGGATCAAAAACTAAGCACCGCGTGCGCCTAAAGGCGCGATGCTGAGCTGGCAGGCGTCGGAACCGGGAAGCCCCGGGACCGGCGCCCGCTGCTTTTCACTGAAGTTTTCGGGCGTAAATCCCATGCTTCTGCCGATTTTCTCCGCCGCCTCGCGCACGGCTGGGCACAGGGAATCGAGGCGTGCATTCGGCGTGCGAAACGCCGGCGCGGCGAGCAGCAGGGCCCCCACGATGCCGCCTCGGTGATCGAAAATGGGGCTCGCAATGCCGATTTCGTCGTCGTTTGAATCACGATTATTGACGGCGACCTGGTCTTGGCGGATGTCTTCAAGGCGCTTCTCGTATTGCTCACGATCCCAGCCGGCTGCTTCGGGCTGTGCCTCACGTACCCCCGCAGTCTTGAGCCCCGCCTCGCCCCCGCGCCACGCATGGAACACACGCACCGTCGCGTGTTCGAGTGAAAGGTAGCGCGTACCGATCGGGGTCACGTGGCGAATCATCTCTGTGCCCTGCACTTGCTCGACCACGATCGCCTCCACCCCGTCAAAGACGCACAGGGAGACGGTCTCGCGGGTGTGCGCAACGAGATCTTTCATGACCGGGTACGCGAGCGAGCGCAGGTCGAGGTGCGAAAGAAGAGGGCCGACGATCGACAAGAGCCCCCAGCTGAGCCGGTACCGTTTCGTCTCGGGATTCTGGGAGACCATCCGCTCGGCCTCAAGCGTGCGGAGTGTGCGGGACACGCTCGACTTATGGAGTCCGACGGCTTCTGAAATTTCGGTGACGCCGCATTCAGGCTCATCGACGGTAAAGCATCGAAGGATGGCCGCGACGGTCGAAATCGTGGAGTTCGAGCGCGGTGCCTGAGGCGCGGTGTTCGTGGTCGCTTTCGTCATGACGGCTCCATGCTAATCACCTTGAGAGGGCCCCTGTGCAAAGCGGGGACCCTCTCGCAAGTACTGTGATGAGCGTTATGACTTCTCGGGAAGGCCCGGGATGTCGTCGGGAATCTCCTCCGGCGGAAGCGGGAGGCCATGCTCGTCGACCGTGAAGTCCTCGGGGCGTACCTCGGGATCGTTGACCTCACGCTCGAGCAAGCGGGTTTCGCGGTCGCGATGACGCAAACGCCTGAACAGGTTGATGATCATGAGCAGCACCACGAACGAGAAGGGGAACGCGCCGATGATCGTGCCGGTCTGCACGGTGTCCACAACCGAATCGGAGCCGAGCGAAAGAAGCACGATTGCGACGACGGCGATCGAGACGACAAGCACAACCCTGAAGGCGCTACTCGCCTTTTTCGGGGCGTTCACGAATTCCGCGAGCGCGTACGTACCCGAATCCAGGGAGGTGACGTAGTAAGTGCCCACGAGGACGGTCGCGACGATGATGAGGATCGTGCCGATGTAGGGAATCATGCCGAGCATCTCAAAGAGACCCGCCGCGTTATCAATACCCACCGCTTCGGTGACGGCACCCCCACTCTTCTCGTCGTAGAACATCCCGGCCGAGGCAATGATGCCCACCCACACCATGACGATGATCGACGGCACGATGGTCACGCCCACGACAAACTCGCGGATCGTGCGGCCGCGCGAGATGCGCGCGATGAAGCCGGCAACGAAGGGGCTGAACGCGATCACCCAGCACCAGATGAACACGGTCCACCAGCCGTTCCAGCTGTCCTGCCACGAATCGATCGGGGTCATCGTAAGTTCGGGCGCTGTAAAGAAACTCATCGAAAGGAAGTTGCTGATGAAACTTCCCGAGGTCTGCACGAGGTTCGAGAGGATGTAGACCGTGGGGCCGAAAAGCAGCACGCCGAGCACGAGCACAACGGAAAGAATCGTGTTGAGCTCAGAAATGCGTTTCATGCCCTTATCCACTCCCATAAAGGCGGAGAACGCGGCAAGAACAGCGAATACGGCGATGACGATGAGCCACACCGTGTTGCCGCTCTCGAGACTCGTAAGCGAGCTGAGCCCCGAAGAGAACTGGATGGCGGCGAACGAGAAACTCGTGGCGAGACCGAGGACGGTCGCGATGATCGCGAGCATCTCGATGACCACACCCGCGGGTCGCTGGGCCTTCTTTGGAAGGATGTCGACGGTGGCCTCCCTAAAGGTGAGGGTCTTGCCGAGGTTGTGGTGCGAGTACGCGAGGCACGCGGCGATACCGCCGTAAATGGCCCACGCGGTAAAACCCCAGTGGAAGTACGTCCACACGATGCCGCCCTCACCAGGGTTCCCCGTGATCGGGAGGATCGCCGAATCCTCCTTCATCATGATGGGCTGGGCGAGCGACCAGAAGATAAGGCCGATGCCTTGACCGCACGCGAAGAGCATCGAATACCACGCGAAAGCCGAGTGCTCGGGCTTCGCTTTCGGGCCGCCGAGCCGCACCTTGCCGAGCTTGGAAAAGGTGAGCCACACGCACAGTGCTACCGCAAGCACCGAGTATGCGACGAAGTACCAGGTCCATCCCGCCGTGATGTGTGTGCGGAGCCCGTCGATCACGTTCGCGGTTCCGTCGGGATTCACGACAACCGCGACCACCACGCACACGATGAGAACCGGTGGCAGCGCCTTGATAATGAGGGAATCAATAGGCGGGATGATCGAACCGCGGAAGCGAGGGAGCTGTACCTCCGTGGTCTGGGTACTCGGTTCCTCGTGTGATTGCTCTGGCCCTACCTGATCCGGTTCGGGCTTTCTCGGTCGGGGCATAGTTCTGTCCTTCGTTGAGGGCGGGCGCCTTTGGGCGCTTAGGTAAGGTTCAGTTCTTGGAGGAGGTCAGCAGCGATCGCGGAGGTCGCGGCGCTAAAGAGCCACTCTCCTTTTTCGCGGCTTGCTCCTCGCGGTGACGAGAGGCAGCCCGTTTCGGGCGTACGTTCGGGCACGACGGGGAGACGGTCGAAGCGAGGTAGATCAGCCGCGGGGTGATCGATCATCGCGGATTCGTTCACGAGACTCGGGTAAAGGCGGATCATGAGGGCAGTTTCGAGAACTCCGCCGTGCTCGATGTCCCATCCTGGGAAGCCGTCGGGATATACCTTCGCGAGCGTCGAGTCATCCACATAGTCCCAATAGCTAAGCAAGAGCGCGCTGCGCTCGGCCCCTTGCACGATCCCGAGGTCTCGAAGGGCAAGGTCCACGCCTTCGTAGAGGAACTGGTAATTCTCGTAATGGCCGTTGACGAACACCACGCTGCTTACCCCCTGCGCGAGAAAACCGCGCGTGATGTCACGTGCGTAGGTCGTGAGAGTGTGGGCATCGAGGCTAATTGTGCCGGGGAGGTGATTCCCCCCGCCGGACTTCTGCTGGGATTTATATCCGTACACGAAGGGCTGGGCGACTTTAGCGGAGCCGATTTCAGCATCGGCCTTGGCATTCATGAGGTCGCATACGCCGCGTGCCATGGCGTGCGAGAGCAGCGCATCGGTGCCGAGTGGCATGTGGGGGCCGTGCTGCTCGAGAGCACCAACGGGAATGAGCACGACGGAGCGCTTTTGACACCACGAGGCATATTCGGGAGCTGCGGTAAATGCGAGGTCGCGTTCGGGGCTTGAGGTCACGGCGGCGTCAAGGACGGTCGGGTCGATGTGCACTGTTGGCTCCTGGAAATGGGGCGGGATGAATCGATATGGGCGCATCTGATGAAAAGCGTAGGCGGCGCAGCCACGATGTGGTGGCCGCGCCGCGCACTAGCTCACAATGCGAAACCTCAGGCCGGGATGATGTTCTTCTCAGGCCCGTACGGGAACTTCGTGATGTCTTCCGTCGAGTCCTCGCCGACCACGACGATATCGTGCTCGCGATAGCCACCGGCGCCCGGCTGTCCTTCCGGAATAGTAATCATGGGCTCCATCGAAACCACCATGCCGGGTTCGATCACGGTGTCGATGTCTTCGCGAAGCTCGAGGCCGGCCTCACGACCGTAGTAATGGGAGAGAACGCCGAACGAGTGACCGTAACCGAACGTGCGGTTCGGAAGAAGCCCGTAGTCCACGTAGATCTTGTTGAGCTCGGCCGCGATGTCCTTACATACGGCACCGGGCTTGATCAGCTCGAGACCTGCCTCGTGAACCTCCACGTTGATGTCCCAGTAGCGGCGTGCTTCGGGACTCGGCTCTCCCACGAAGAGAGTACGTTCGAGGGCCGTGTAGTAGCCCGAGGTCATCGGGAAGCAGTTGAGCGAGAGAATGTCGCCCGCCTCGAGCTTGCGGGTGGTTGGCCAGTTATGCGCGCCATCGGTGTTGATGCCCGACTGGAACCACACCCACGTGTCACGCACCTCGCGATGCGGGAAAGTCTTCGCGATTTCATGCACCATCGCCTCGGTACCTGCAAGGGCGACCTCATACTCGGTCACACCGGGGCGAATGGCATCGCGGATCGCTTCACCGCCGAGGTCCGCAATGCGCGCACCATGCTTGATGACCTCAATCTCTTCGGCGCTCTTAAACATGCGCTGGCGCATTGATTCGAGCGAAATATCCACAAGCTCCGCACCATTGAGGGCATTTTCGAGGCGCCCGCGCAGGAGGGCGGGCAGCGAATCGTCCTCGACGCCCACGCGCTTCGCACTCACGCCCGCGCGACGAAGCGCTTCGCGAATACCCTCGTAGTAGTTATCGCGGTTCCAGTCGGTATACACGATGTTGTCACCGTAGCTCGTGCGCCACGGCATTCCCGCGTCGATGTTCGCAGAGATTGTGCACGTGCTTTCCTGCGTCACGACGAAGGCGTAATGGCGCCCGAAATAGGTGAAAAGGAAGTCGGAATAGTACTTGATGCCATGGAAGCTCGTCAGTACAACGGCATCGAGGTCTTTCGCGGCCATGATCTCGCGAAGGCCACCGATGCGGCGTTCCATTTCGGCGTCGGAGAAGGTGAGCTTCTGCTTTTCGCCGTTCTGGATGGTCTTGAGGGCTTCGAGTTCGGATACGGAGGTAGCGGGTTTCTCAGTCATGGAGTTCTCCTTCTTCTCACGCGACATCGTCGCGGATCGGTACGCAGCACTGCGTATGTACGATCGCGCGAATGCGCTGCGTTGAGCATCGTGCGATCGGTACAGCCGGACTCCCGGCCGCTGCGCGAGAGCGCCGAATCCACAACCATCACCGTTGCATCATCAGCAACCCTGTTGCACTAACAGTATGCACGTCTCTGCTGTGAATGTCACAGGAAAAGGAAAAATTGCTAATGAGCGAAGGCAAGAGTGAGCCGCTTGCCTGCCTTCTTGACCGTCGCCTTTGCGAGCTCACGCAGCGAGTCAACGATGCGCCTGTCGCTTGACATCGATTCCTTGTCAAAAATCAAACTCAATTCGGTACATCCAAGGATCACAGCACCGGCGCCAGCTGCCTCCATTGCGTCGATAATGCCTGAAAGGGCAGGGAGGTCAACGGGGCGGCCGGCTTTGACTTGGTCGTAGATGAGAGAGTTCACGACCTCTTGAACGTCGCGGTCGGGAACCAGCGGCGTGAGACCCGCTCGTGCTAGCGCATCTTGGTAAACGTTTGCGTGAATGTTGCCCTCAGTCGCAAAGATCGCCACCGGCGATTCCTCTGCTCGGCGCTCGCGAAGACGCTTAGCGGCGGCTCGGACGGTGACCTCGACGATGGATAGCAGGTCTACCTCCGCCGCGGAATCGATCGCTTCGGCGTAGTGATGGGCGGTGTTGCAAGGCAGCACAAGAAACGATGCTCCCGCACTCTCCAAAAACGCCGCATCGCGGGCAAGCACGGGGCCCGGGTCCTCCTCATGCTCAGGGTCGAGGATATGGCGCGTACGATCGGGGGTGCTGGCGTGCTGCATCACGATGCAATCAATGTGGTCCTGGTCCGCTCGAGCAGCGGTCGCTCGCACAAGGACGTCCATGAACACGGCGGTCGCCCCTGGGCCCACCCCTCCAAGCACCCCTACGAAAGGGGTCTGCCACACCGTCATCACTTCTCCCCCGAAGCCTGCACGTCTGCATAATCGGGTTTGTAGTGCGTGCGGAATTTTTTCACGTAGTTCACGAGCGCCGCATAGTAGTAGAACCAGCGTTTCGGGTCTTTTTCGACGCCGCGGTAATTGAGCGGATTCTTGACACGTTTCGCCTTGAGTACACGCTCGAGGATCGCGCGTGATTCGGGGTCGCGGGTGTAGTGCTTGACCAGGGCCACCGGCACCACGGTGTAAAGCGTTTCGGGCTGGTCCTGAACAATCTCCCCCGGCTCCCCGAGGCCATCGAGGACGTGCTCGTTAACGTAGTAGGTGACAGGATTGTGGCCAGCTGCGGTGATGTAGTAGTTAGAGCGGCCGAGTCGGGGATTAAGCTCAAAGAACACGGTTCGACCCGTTCGCGGATCATACTTGAGGTCGAAGTTCGCATAGCCGGTCCAACCGAGCTCAGTCACAATTTTTTGGGCCTGCGCCACGGCTTCGCGATTGACGCCCGAGACGATCGCTGCGGGATTACCAATGGCGCCTGGAGTGTGTTCCTCGAGCAGCGTCCGCCCCCACGAGGCAAACCGAATACGGGAGTCACGGTCGCAATAGGCGGTGAGGATGCGCATGTTTTGATCGTCCCCGGGAATGAGATCCTGGACGATGATCGCTTTGCGATAGCCGGCCCCGTGGATCTTCGCAAAAAGTGCATGGAGATCCTGCTCGTTCGCTACAGTGTGGACCTTGGATTTCCCGACAAAACTCGTTCGCTTCCAGGCTGAAACGTCGGCCGGTTTCGCGATTACGGGGTAGTCAAAGGGGAGGTCGAATGATTCCGGCACCCCCGCTGCGAGATCGACGATCACCGTTTCGGGGTGGTCGACACCGAGCTTTTCGCACAGGCGCGTGAAGTTGTTCTTCTCGGTCCCAGCCTCGAACGCCTCGAGACCCACGTACGGCACGATCCACGTGGGGTCCATTGCTCCGAGCTCATCACGGACCCGGATGATGGATTTGACCGTGGCATCAGCGGACCCCAAAACGATGGCGTGAGCGTCCGGCCGCGCGCGCCTGATCTTCTCGGCGATGGCAGTGAGCGACGACGCGAGCACTTCGGGGTCCATGGGATCCTCGCACAACACGTTGTCAATAATCGCGCTCCTCGCGATCTGCCAACCGAGTTTCGCGCTCACAACGATCGACTTGACCCCGTACGCCTCGTGAAAGGCGCGCGCTAGTGAGTAAGCGCCGATGTCACCCCCGACAATGACCGGTTGTATATCGAGCAAGGCCGCCGCTTCCGGCGAATTTTCCGTGTGCACCATAGCCGCGACTATATCGAGCCTCGAGGTCTCAGTTGCGTTCCCGCGCGCGTGACTTCGCGCAACTGAGGCCTTTCTCCCCGCACGCGATTCCGGGAAAACTCCGGGATGGCGTTCACCGCCCCGAAACATAGGACACATAGTCTCGAAGTGCGAAGCGTTGTGGTCACGCGCCCGCCTACGGGTTCGCGAGCCTTGCTTGCCGGTGAGGTCTCAGCCTCGCGGGTTGAGCAATATCAGTCTCGGGGATGATTGAGTCGATCCCCATGACCGATGTGTCCACAGGCCTCCGCGACTCACGATGGAGACATGATGATGCACAGTAGTGATCGAGAGCCTCTCAAGGTCCTTATTACAACCGACTGGTACGAGCCGGTTGTCAACGGGGTCGTCACAAGCGTTCTCACGCTCAAGAAGCAGCTCGAATTGCTTGGCTGCGATGTGCGTGTGTTGACCCTCGCCGAATCCCTCAGGTCCTCCTCACGAGACGGGGTGTACCGGCTCGCTTCTCTCAACGCCTCGATGTTCTATGACCACGCGCGCATCTCGGTGCTCCCGAACCGGAAGATCCGCCGCGAAATCGAGGAATGGCACCCCGATGTCATTCACTCGCAGTGCGAGTTCTCGACCTTCCTGTGGGCCCGCACGATTGCGAAGGCGCTAGGCATCCCGATCGTGCACACGTACCACACAATCTACGAGGACTACACCCACTACTACGCGCCCTCGAAGACGATGGGCAAGAAGATGATCACGGCCTTTTCGAAGAAGTTCTGCGAGCAGGTCAGTGCAGTGATCACACCGACCGCGAAGGTCGAAAAGCTTCTGCGCGGTTACGGCGTCACACAACCGATCGCCGTGATTCCCACGGGCCTTGACCTTTCCCGGTTCCGCGCCGCCCAGACGAGTGCCGATCTCGAGCGCAGCCGCGAGATTCGCAGCGAACTTGGCATCGCCGAAGGCACGAAGGTTCTCGTCTCGGTGTGCCGCCTCGCGAAGGAGAAAAGCGTCGACGACGTTCTTCGCCACCTCGCGAAAGCTCGCCCCTCGAACACCGTATTCGTGCTTGTGGGCGATGGCCCTTCGCGCGACGAGCTCGAAGGTCTCGTCGACCGTCTCGGGATCCGCGACATGGTGCGTTTTGCCGGTTTCCGCCCGCCTGAGGAGGTTGCCGACTACTACCGCATGGCCGATCTTTTCGTCTCGGCGTCGCTCAGCGAAACCCAGGGCCTCACGTTCATCGAGGCCATGGCATGTGGCCTCCCGCTCCTGTGCCGCAAGGATGATTCTCTCGACGGCGTGATCCTCGAAGGCAAAACTGGTTACACCTACGCAGACTCGACTCAGTTCGCCGAGCGTCTTGCGGACATTCTCGAGGATGATGCGCTGCGTGCCCGCATGGCAGCCTGCGCCGCTCGGCGCGCCGCCACGGTTTTCTCGGCGGAAGCTTTTGGACGATCCGCAAAAGAGGTCTACGAAAAGGTGCTCGCAAGCGTCGGAACCGGACGCCACCGCACCCCGTTGAGCTTGAAGATTTCCACCCGACCCGAGGGCGCTGCAAAGGCCCCTCGCCGCACGACCAATGGAGAAGAGCGCCTGGCCGCATGAGTGCACACGAGGACCCCACAACCGCACCAACCGAAAGCTCCTCGCCAGCGTTCCCGGGGGCCGAGAAACTTCCCTTTACTCCTACGGAGCGTTCACGCACCAATATCGCTCCCGCGATCGAACCGCGGGAGGAGGCGAGCGCGAAAGAGCACCATCAGTCGCGCTTCGGTGAGCACACCGCCGAACGCGTCACCGCCCACAAGAAGGCCATTCAGATCGCGGTCAAGGTCATGCCGTTCGTAGGGCTCGCGTTCTCGATCGGCCTCGTCGCGTGGGGTATTAAGACCGGTACACTCAAGTCCCTCGATTCCCTTCAGGCGTACATCGACTCACTCGGGATCTGGGGACCGATAGGTTTTATGGCGGCGAGCTTCGCCTCGGTGATGTTTCCCATCATCCCCGCCGGGCTCCTCGTGATCGCTGCTCCAATTCTGTTCGGGCCGATCGAGGGCACAATCTATAACTGGCTCGCGGTGTGCGCCGGCTCGCTCACGAACTTCATCGTGGCACGCCAGGTGGGCATGGCTCTCATCGAAGCGATGTTCAGCGAAAAGACGATCGAAAAGTATCTCGGGTGGACGAGGAAACCCGGTTTCACGACCGCATTTGCAGCCGCGATCGTCCTTCCCATCGCCCCGGATGACCTCCTCTGCTACCTCGCGGGCACGACGAAAATGAAGTTCTCGACGTACGCGTGGATCATCCTCCTAGGGAAGATCCCCACCCTCGTGGCATACGGGCTCGGCATTAGCGCGCTCGTCACCAATCTCCTCCCCTGGTAAGAGGGCGCACGCATGGCGAAACCACGCATTCACGCATTTTCGAAAGCCGACTCCGTCGCGGGCCAGGGGGTGGGAAGCGCCTATCTCGAGCAAGTCGCACTCATCAGCGCAGAGCTCGGCGACGAATTCGATATCAACCCGCGAGCCCGCCTCGGACGCTTCGGCGATATCAACCATTTCCATTCCATCAATCCGGAATATCGCGCTGCGATCCCCCTCGCCAAGCGGCGTGGGGCGACGCTCGCCCACGTGCACTTCATTCCAGAGACCGTCGATGATTCGATCGCGATGCCGAAACCGGCACGCTGGGCGTTCTACCGCTACATGCTGAACTTCTACCGCACCACGGATACGCTCGTCACGGTCAATCCCTGGTTCATCACGGCGCTCGAAAGCGAATACGGCTTCGATCCGTCACGCATCACGTTTATCCCGAATTTCGTTTCGGAGGAACAGTTCCATCCGCTCGAGAGAAACGAGAGCATCGCACAACGGCGACGGGCCTGGGGTGCAGACGACACTCGCTTCGTGGTCATGTGTGCCGGCCAGCTCCAAACCCGCAAGGGATTTTTTGATCTTCTCGACGTTGCACGCGCGATGCCTGAGGCGCTCTTCGTGTGGGCCGGGGACTTTTCTTTCGGTCGCATCACGAGCGGCTACGAACAAATCACAAAGGCAAAAGAAAATCTCCCCGCGAACGTCAAGCTCATTGGGCTTGTGCCGCGCGAGGAGATGAATGAGTGCTTCAACGCCGCGGATGCGTTTTTCCTGCCAAGCTACGAGGAACTCTTTCCCATGACGATTCTCGAAGCCATGGCAACCGACACCCCCATCGTGGTGCGTGACCTCGTGTATTACGAAGGCGTGCTGTTCGATCACGCGACGCGCGTTGAGGCCGGTCGTGGCGAGATCGATGGGTTCGTCGAGGCCCTCACGAGTCTGAAGGACTCCTCCGCCGCGTATGCGAAGGCCCAGCAGTCCGCACGCGAAGGCGCGGCCCGCTATTCGAGGGCGTCGGTCGCCGAGCAGTGGCGCGAGTTCTACCGGAGCCAGCTCACGCGCTAGCGGGAACCTTCGGGCCTCCACACGACAAGCGCACCCGCTTGGCGTCGGCGTGGCCGCTGGCCGCGGCGCATCGCTTCGACTTCACCGGTTTGCGAGGTTGCGAAAATGCGGCTATCGCGGCGGCGCTGCTCGTCTCGCTCTTCGGTGACTTCGTCGAGTTCGGCCCTGAGCCTCTCCACCTCGTTTTGCAGCTCGAGGATCCGCTTAATTCCCGCAAGGTTGATGCCTTCCTCTTGCGAGAGGGCTTGGACCTGCCTCAACTGCGCGATGTTCCATGCGCTGTAGCGTCGCCCGCGCCCACTTGTGCGCTGTGGCGACACAATACCGAGCCGATCGTAGGTGCGCAGGGTTTGCGGGTGCATCCCCGTAAGCTCGGCCGCGACCGAGATGACGAAGACTCCCGCGTGCTCATCGAAACGTGACGGTGCCATGTCTCCTCCTTCTCGTGGCCGTCGGTCGTGGTGCTAACGGGTGGCGTTCTTTGCAAGATCCGCCCGCGGATCGAAGTCGCTCGTGGCCTCGGCGAAGTCGCGAAGGGCGCGCTCGGCGGTTTCGCTGAGCGTATCGGGAAGCGCAATCGTGAGCGTCACGAGCAGGTCACCCGTGCCCTTCTTGGCCCGAACGCCTTTACCTTTGGCACGCAGCGTGCGCCCGGAAGGAGTGCCGGCAGGCACTTTGAGCTTCACGCTTGAGCCATCGATAAGGGGCACGCTTATGGTCGTGCCGAACGCGGCTTCCGCGGCAGTGACGGGGACGTTTACCCGAAGGTTGATCCCGTCCATGGTGTAAAGCGGGTGGGGTGCAACCTTCGCGGTCAGCATGAGGTCGCCGGGGGCGCCACCGTTCGCCGACGCTTGCCCTTTGCCCCTGAGCCGAATTTTCTGTCCGTCGTGAACGCCCGCGGGAATACGGGTCGTAATGTTCCGCCCGCCCGCGCTAAACGACACCTCGGTTCCGAGCACTGCGTCGCGGAAGCTGAGCTTCACGCTCGCACTCACGTCGGCGCCTTTTTGGGGTGCCTGGCGCCCAAAACCGCCGTTCGGCGAGAAGCCTGCACGGCCCTGACCCCCGCCAAAGCCGCCTCCGCCAAACATTCCCATGAGATCTTCGATGTTGACGCCGCCCGCGCCACCACCGAAACCACCGCCGGTGAAGGCACCGAAGAGATCCTCGAATCCGCCGCCGGCGGCACCGCCGGGGCCCGAGGCGAAGCGCGCACCGCCCGCGCCCATCGCGCGGATCGCGTCGTACTGCTTGCGCTGCTCCGCGTCGCTCAGAATTGAGTAGGCCTCGCCCACTTCCTTGAAGCGCTCTTCTGCCGCGGCATCCCCGGGATGCCTGTCCGGATGCAGCTCTTTCGCCTTCTTGCGATAGGCCTTCTTGATTTCTGCTGCGGAGGCGTCCTGGGAGACGCCGAGGATCTTATAAAAGTCCTTGCTCAGCCATTCCTGCTGGCTCATGGTGTCTCCTCGTCAAAAGTGTGAATCTATGGAGCGAGGCGGCGGTGCGTGTGCCCGCTGCCTCGCGGTGTGCTGGTGGCGTCGGCCCGCCCCGCTTTGCTGTCACGTGGCGGGAGGGGCCGACGCTTGCCCTGCTTTAGTTGGGGCCGACCGTGCCCACGCGCGCCGGGCGCAGGACACGTTCCCCCATCATGTAGCCGGGCTGCATGATGACCTCGAGGCTCGTCGTCTCGGCCTCATCACTGCTCGAGTGCATGAGCGCTTCATGCTTTTCGGGGTCGAACTCTTCGCCAACCTCGCCGTAGCGAACGAGACCGTGCGCACCGAGTGCTTCCTCGAGCTTGCTCGTGATGGAGGCAAACGGGCTGTCCTCGGCGATATCCCCGTGCTGCCGAGCGAGCTCGATGTCGTCGAGGACGCTCAGAAGCGATGTGAGGACCTTTGCGACGGCCTGCTGCTGACCCACGACGGCGCTCTGTTCGATGCGCCTGCGCGAGTTCACGTACTCTGCCTGGTCGCGCTTGAGCTGCTCTTCGAGCTCGTTCACTTTCGCCTTGAGGGCTTCGGTCTCGGCGACAGCGCTCTCGTAGAGGGCTCCGGCCTCGGCGGAGAGATCGTCGACCTCGGCGCCGTCGGGCGTGTCAGTGCTGTTCGCGCCCGTCGCGGCGGGCGCGGGAGTTTCCTCCGGCGCGCCGTCGGTTGGCTGCTCGTTCATGTCTGGCTCCTCGCCTTTCGTGGACGTGCGCTTGTCGGTGAACGTGAACGGTTTGTCGTTCTCGCTCACTTGTCGTCCTCATCGTCAACGATCTCGGCGTCGACGACGTCGTCGTCTTCGCCCGAGGTGGCGTTGGTCGAATCCGCACCTTCGGCCTGACCTTCCTGCTCAGCCTGCGCGGCCGAGTAGATGGCGGTGCCGATGGCCTGGAGCTTTTCGCTCAGGGTCTCGCGTGCCGATTCGAGGTCGCTCGTCGAAGCATCCTCCTTGGCGAGCAGTTCCTTCGCTTCCTTGATCGCGTCCTCGGTCGCGGTCTTGTCGGCATCCTGGATCTTGTCGCCGTTGTCCTTGAGGAGCTTCTCGCCCTGGTAGGTGAGCTGCTCAAGGGTGTTGCGGGCGTCCGCGTTCTTGCGGCGCTCGGCATCCTCGGCGGCGTGCGCCTCGGCGTCCTTCACCATGCGGTCAATCTCTTCGTCCGAGAGGCCCGAGCCGCCCGTGATCTGGATCGACTGCTCGTTGCCGGTGCCGCGGTCCTTCGCGGACACGTTCACGATGCCGTTCGAGTCGATGTCGAACGTGACCTCGATCTGCGGCATGCCTGCGGGGGCCGGCGCAATGCCCGAAAGCTCGAAGGTGCCGAGCAGCTTGTTGTCCCGCGTGAACTGGCGCTCGCCCTGGTAAACCTGGATGGCGACCGAAGGCTGGTTGTCGTCGGCCGTCGAGAAGACCTCGGAGGTCTTGGTCGGGATCGCCGAGTTGCGCTCGATGAGCTTCGTCATGAGGCCACCCTTGGTTTCAATACCGAGCGAGAGCGGCGTGACGTCCATGAGGAGCACGTCCTTGCGGTCGCCCTTGATGACGGCGGCCTGGAGCGCAGCACCGTACGCCACGACCTCGTCGGGGTTGACGCCCTTGTTGGGCTCCTTGCCGGTGAGCGAAGTGACAACTTCGGTCACGGCCGGCATGCGGGTCGAGCCGCCCACGAGGATCACGTGGTCGATGTCGGAAACCGAGACGTCGGCGTCCTTGATGACCTGGTGGAACGGCGCCTTCGTGCGCTCGAGGAGATCACTCGTGAGCTCCTCGAAGTGCGAGCGCGTGAGCTTCTCGTCGAGGTGAATCGGGCCGTTTTCGCTCATCGAGAGGTACTGGAGCGAGATGTTGGTCGAGGTCGAGCTCGAGAGCTCCTTCTTGGCCTGCTCAGCGGCCTCCTTGAGGCGGTGAAGGGCAATGCGGTCCTTCGAGAGGTCCACGCCGTCCTTGTTCTTGACCTGGCTCACGAGGTAGTCCACGACGCGCTGGTCCCAGTCGTCGCCGCCGAGGCGGTTGTCGCCCGCGGTCGCAACGACCTGAATGGCCGAGCCGTCTTCGTCCTTCGAGATTTCGAGGAGCGACACGTCGAACGTACCGCCACCGAGGTCGAACACGAGGATGCGCTCGTCGTCCTTACCCTTTTCGAGGCCGTACGCGAGTGCGGCGGCCGTCGGCTCGTTGATGATGCGCAGGACGTTGAGGCCCGCGATCTGGCCGGCGTCCTTCGTGGCCTGGCGTTCCGCGTCATTGAAGTAGGCGGGGACGGTGATGACCGCGTCGGTCACGTTCTGGCCGAGGTACGACTCGGCATCGCGCTTGAGCTTGCCGAGGATGCGAGCCGAGATTTCCTGGGGGGTGTACTTCTTGTCGTCCACATCGGTCGTCCAGTCGGTGCCCATGTGGCGCTTGACGGACGAGTACGTGCGATCAACGTTGGTGGCTGCCTGACGCTTAGCAACCTCACCGACGAGAACTTCGCCGGACTTCGAGAAGGCAACGACCGACGGGGTCGTGCGTGCACCTTCGGCGTTGGCGATGACGGTGGGCTCGCCACCTTCGAGAACGGCGACGACGGAGTTGGTCGTGCCGAGGTCAATTCCTACTGCCTGTGACATAAGTGTTCTCCTTCCGCGCATGCGGCCGAGTGGATTTTTTCGGTGGCCGCATCGCTATCAACATGTCGGTTGCTCATGAACGCGACTAGTCAACGCACCCCGTCGCCGGGTTGTCAATCGACGTGTCACTGAACTTGAGTTCACTAGGCTCAACTCTCATTGAGGGGCGGTTATTCCATCGCGCCTCAAACATGACGCACGCCACATTTCTCGCGTCTTCTTGGCTGCCTGCGTTATGACGCACCTCCAAGGCATGCGTGCCAGAATCGAACGCGCTGGAGCTCCACCAGCACCCTCGAGCCACGGAAAGAAGCGGTCATGCCCACACACTGCGCCGACCCCCTCTCGCTCGAATTCGCCGAAACCCCTTCGCCCCTAGGCACACTTCTCTTCGCGGCAACGTCACACGGGCTCGTGCGCATCGCCTTCGAAAGTGACGACCTCGACGCCATGAAGGCCCTTACCGAAGCGCAACTACGCAAATCCCAGCCGCTCGCAGCGCAAGAGAAGCCTCTCGATCCTCGCGATGTGCTGAGCGACGCAAAAAATGAGGTCCTCGGCTTTCTCGAAGGAGACCGTCGGACCTTCACGCTCCCTCTTGACCGCTCCCTCTCCCAGGGCTTTCGCCGGAGCGTGCACGAGGCGATCGAGCTGATCGGTTTCGGCGAGAGGCAAAGCTACGCGTGGGTCGCTGAGCGTGCCGGCAACGCGAAGGCCGTGCGCGCGGTGGGCACGGCGTGCGGCATGAATCCCCTCCCGATCGTGGTGCCGTGCCACAGGGTCGTGAAGTCCGACGGCAGCCTGGGCGGCTATAGCGGCGGGATTGAGAAGAAGCGTTTCTTGCTCGCGCTCGAGGAGATCGAGGCCTGAAAATAAGGCCGCGACACACACGAGGGACCGTCGGCCCCTCCCTCGCTCCGGTGAAGTCGACGGGCTAGACCGAACCCACGACGTTGACGAAGCGCCTCAAGCGCTCGTCCTGTGACTCGAAGAAGTCATCGGGCTCGCCGTTGAACAGGATTTTGCCGTCCTCGAGGAAAACAACGCGGTCGGCGACACGGCGCGCAAATTGAAGCGAGTGGGTCACGACGACGAGAGTGCGATGCTCAGACGCGAGCGACGAGAGCACCGCGATCACCTCGGCGGCGAGTTCCGGATCGAGCGCCGACGTGGGTTCATCGAAAAGCAGATAGTCGGGACTCAGAGCGAGCGCGCGCGCAATGGCGACACGTTGCTGCTGACCGCCCGAAAGCCGCGCGGGATAGGAATCGACTTTCCCCGCGAGACCGACCCGCGTAAGCGCCGTCATACCGAGCTCTCGAGCCTCAACCTTCGCCACTCCTCGGGACTTCACCGGCGCAAGCGTCACGTTCTCAAGAGCCGTGAGGTGAGGGAACAGGTTGAACTGCTGGAACACCATGGTCGAATGACGCCTGATCTCGCGGATCTTCTGCTCAGCGAGTTTGCGGCTCACGTCGATCGGGCCGGACCCGAAATCGAGCGTGCCCTCATCGGGCTTTTCGAGCAGGTTGATCGAACGAAGAAGCGTCGATTTGCCCGAGCCCGAGGGGCCGAGGAGAACGGTGGTCTTGCCGGGCTCAATATCGAGATCAACGTGGTCGAGTGCGGTCAGGGCACCGAACCGTTTCGTGATCGACCGCAGCTTGAGAGGCTCGCGAGCGGCGCGCGCCTCGAGACTCGTGGGGTTTTCAATCGCGCTCAACGTACACGCTCGCTTTCTTCTCGAGCCAGGCCTGGAGAAGGCTCAGCAAAGAGACGAGGGCCAGGTAAATCGCGGCCACAAGGATATAGAGGTAGAACGGCTCGAATGTCGCTGCGGCACGCTGCTGCGCGACCATGAACATGTCGAGCAAGGTGATGGTCGAGACGAGACTCGTGCCCTTCACAAGATCGATGAAATCGTTGCTGAGAGGTGGAAGCGCGATCCGGAATGCTTGCGGGGCGATGACCTTGAAGAAGGTTGTGCGGCGGTCAAGATCGAGCGTCGCAGCCGCCTCGTACTGGCCGCGCGGAATCGAAAGGATCGACGCACGCACGGCCTCGGAAGCATACGCACCGCAATTCAGCGCCAGGGTTCCGACGGCTGCCGTCCACGGATTGAGCATGAGCCCCGGGAAGACCTTCGGGAGACCGTAAAACACAATGAAGAGCTGCACGAGTAGGGGCGTTCCGCGAAAAACCCACACGTACAGCCACGCAATCGCCTTGAGCGGGCGAAAACGCGAGAGCCTCGCGCTCGCCGCGAGAACGGCGAGCACGAGCGAAATCGCGAAGGCGATGAGCGAAAGCGGGATCGTGACCTTGAGGGTCGCGAGAAGCATTGGGCCGAGCGCGCCCGACCACACTTCTAACGCTCGTGAAAGATCGAAATTCACCTGGACAGCTCCGTGACGAGACTACTGCTTGGGCGTGAGGTCAAGACCGAGCCACTCCTCGTCGATCTTCTTGATCGTGCCGTCCTCAAGAAGTTCAGTGATGGCCGTATTGATTTTCTCGGTGAGCTCGCTTCCCTTCTTGAGCGCACCGGCGATGAGGATCTCGGTCTCGAGTTCCTCGTCGAGCACCGTGATGGGGGCATCGGGGTGCTCTTCGAGATACGTGTTGAAGGCGACGACTTCGTTTGCGGTCACGTCAGCGCGGCCCGACGAGACAAGCTCAATCGACTCGGCAAAGCCGGGGGACGCGACAATTTCGGCACCGGCATCGGTCATCACTTCCCCCCAGTTTGAGGTTGTTGTCTGGGCAGCCCGGCGCCCCTTGACGTCAGCGAGGGACGCAATGTCCGAGCCTTCCGGTACGCCGAGCCGCCCCTGGGTGAGGGCGTAGGGAACGGTAAGATCGAAGGCTTTCTTACGTTCGTCGGTCACCGCCACATTGTTCATCACGAGGTCGTACTGACCAGCATCAAGGCCCGCGAGGAGGCTGTCCCACTTCGCTTCGGAATACTCGACCTTCGTGCCGAGTTTCTCCGCGATTGCTTCGATGATGTCAATCTCAAATCCCACGAGCTTTCCCGATTCATCGTGGAAGTTATAGGGCTTGTAGACGCCTTCGACACCAACCTTGAGCACGTCGCCGGCGCTGCTCGAGCCACCGCCCCCTTTCTCAACCGTGGAGGAGCCGCACGCCGCGAGAGCGAGTGCAGCGGCAGAAATACCGGAGGTGGCAAGGATCGAGCGACGCGAAACAAAACGGGACATGAGGACTCCTTGAAATGAGGGCTGGATTATGAGTTCTTGGCGGCATCAAGCGCCTGATCGAAGTCAGCGAGGAGGTCGTTGATGTTTTCGATCCCCACACTGAAGCGCACGAGAGTATCCGTGATGCCTGCGCGTTCGCGCGCAGCCTGCGTCATGCCGTCGTGGCTCATCGTCGCGGGAATCGACATGAGGGATTCGACTCCGCCAAGGCTCACCGCGAAGGAGGGAATCTCAAGCGCGTGGAGGAACGTCTTGAGGTCGTAACCCTCGGCGAGCTCGAAGGAGAAAACTGCACCGATACCCGCGGCCTGGCGCTCGTGGATTTCACGCTCATGCTCGCTGAAGGACCCGGCTGAGAGCACGGTCGCGATGCCAGGATGTTCCCGCAGGTGGGCAACGAGCTTCTCGGCATTCTCCTGCTGGCGGGTGATGCGCAGCGGAAGAGTTTTGATCGCCTGGAGAAGACGGATCGAGGTGAAAGGCTCGAGAACTCCGCCGAAGACCTTCTGACTCAGCCGAATATTCTCGGCGAGGTCGTCATCATTCGTGGTCACGGCACCCGCGAGAAGGTCACTGTGCCCGCCGAGGAACTTCGTCGCGGACTGCACGACGAGGTCGGCACCCATGTCGAGGGGGCGTTGAAGCACCGCGGTCATGAAGGTGTTGTCGATGACGAGGAGAGCGCCGTGCTCGTGGGCGAGCTTCGCGAGGCGCTCGATATCGACGACTCGCAGCGTGGGGTTGCCGGGGGTCTCCACGAAAATCATGCGGGTCTTTTCGCTGAGGTCCGCGCTCGTAATAGAGCCGAGGTCGTCGAAGAACGTGCCGGTGAGACCTGCGCGCGGGAAGATCTTTTCGACGTAGCGGAAGGTGCCGCCGTAGACATTCGAGGAGAAAAGAACCTCGTCACCAGGACTCAAAAGGCTCAAGACCGAGCTCACCGCCGCCATTCCAGTTGCGAAGGCAAAACCATGCTTCGCCTCCTCAAGGTTGGCGATCACAGACTCGAGATCGCCGCGCGAGGGGTTCGAGCCGCGCTGGTAGGCGTAGTCGCCATCAATCGTGTCGATATCGAGTTCGAAGGTTGAGGAAAGGTGGACGGGCGGAACAACCGCCCCGAATTCGCTCGTGCGCGGCGCGAGAATGGCGCGGGTATCGATATGCATGTCTCTCCTCAATCGTGTCGTTACACCGTTCTTCGAGGCCATCCGCGCTAACTAACGCTTATGCACCCCATAAGCTCTTCCATAGTAGGGGTTTTCGGCGGAGAAAACCAAAAGGTGTGACGCACTATGACGCACCAGAAGCCTCCTCACACCTCCGTCTCAGGTATGAGCCTTGCGCACACGAAGCATTCTCAAGTCTGTTGCCTCACACTCGAAGATCGCGAAGAATAAAAGGCGTTGCGACAGTTATCGCCACTTGCCCCGACCGAGAAGGACACCCCATGACCACACAGGCCCCTCCCACCCCCGTCGCCGTCAGCGCACGCTCCGTCACAAAAACCTACGGAAGCGGAAACGGCCGCGTTGTCGCCCTCAACGGCGTCAATCTTGACATCCACGCCGGCCAGTTCACCGCCATCATGGGCGCCTCTGGCTCGGGTAAGTCCACGCTTCTGCACTCACTCGCGGGCCTCGATTCGATTGACTCCGGCACTATCACGGTCGAAGGCACCGAGATCACCGCACTGAGCGACTCCCAGCTCACGAAACTTCGACGCGACCGCATCGGCTTCGTTTTTCAGTCCTTCAATCTTCTGCCGATGCTCACGGCTCAGGAAAATATTCTGCTTCCTCTCGAACTCGCGGGGCGCAAGGCCGATCAGCAGTGGTTTGGCATGCTTGCCCAACGTTTTGGCCTTGCCGAGCGTCTGAGCCACCGCCCGAGCGAGCTTTCCGGCGGTCAGATCCAGCGCGTCGCACTCATGCGCGCTCTCATTACCCGCCCCGCCGTCATCTTCGCGGATGAGCCAACCGGCAACCTCGACTCCGCCTCCACGGAAGCTGTTCTGAGCTTTCTTCGCGAGAGCGTCGACGTGCTCGGGCACACGGTCGTCATGGTGACTCACGAAGACGACGCTGCGCAGCGTGCCGATCGCATCCTTCGCATGTCGGATGGTCGCATCATCGCCGATGACTACATCGGTCAGAAAGCGGTGCAGGCGCGATGAGCACACTCAAGCTTCAACCAAGGCGCCGGCACCTCGCCGCCGCTATCACCATTGCCCTCACGAGCGCCTTCATCGCGATCGCCGTACTCGCCGTCGGTTTTCTTGGCGACGCCGTGCGCGCACAAATGACCGAGCCGGTCGCCGGTGCGAGCGCGGTTGCGCAACCCGCGTACAGTAGCGACACGAACCCGGCGGCTTTCACGCCCGAGGCTCTCGGAAAGGTCGAGGGTGCCGACGGCGCCTTTTACATGTCGACCGGATTGGTGGCCATCGCCCTCGATGAAGGCGAAACGGGTCAGGAAAACCCGCTCAAGTCAAAGGGCACCTTCGTGCAGGTCAACCCCGTGCGTCCGGGCGCGGGGGCAGACTTCATTGAAGGTCGGGAGCCGAGCGCCGAAAACGAGGTGGCCGTAGACTCGACGTACGCAAAAAAGCGCGACCTCACGATCGGGAGCACCCTCGCGGTGCAGTCCCTCGATACCGGTGAGACTCTCGAGTTCACCGTTTCGGGTATCAATCGTCCCCTCCTCTCGCAGGTGCTCAACCCGGGAGGCCGGCTCACCTTTTCGAACGCCGGAATCGACCTCATCATTGGCGCCGGGAGCGACTCCGAGCAACAGTCCTTCTCCATGTACCCCATAGCCGTCGTCGCGAAACCAGGGGTGAGCGAAGAACAGCTGGTCGCAAACCTCGAGAGCGCCGGTTACGATTCGGCGATCACCGTGACGAAGTATCTCGAGGAAACAGCATCGATCTCCCTCGTCATCATGGCCTTGCTTTCAACGGTCCTCTTGGCGTTCGTCTTGATCGCGATTGCCACGAGCGCGCTCGTGGTCACCAATTCCTTCGCCGTCACGATGGCCCAGCGAAGGCGCTCGTTCGCCCTCGCACGCGCCCTCGGTGCGTCGAGGCGTCAAGCGATGTGGGCGATCGTTCGTGACGCTCTCCTCGTGGGTGTCGTGGGTGCCCTTGCCGGTGTTGTACTCGCCTACCTCGCATGGTGGGGCATCCTTCTACTCGGGCGTGCAACCTACACCGAAGCTCTACCGTTGATCCCGGGCTTCAACATCCTCGCCGTTCTCGTCCCGCTCGTATCCTCGCTCATCCTTGCCGTCTGTGCCTCGGTTTTCCCAGCCCTCGGCGCGATGCGCGTCAAGCCGCTCGAGGCTCTGCGGCCTGCGGAAGTGGCCTCGGGCAAACATGCCTCGCTTATCCGTACGATCTTCTCCGCCGCCGTGGTCACGTTCGGCATCGTGCTGATACTCGGCTCTTTCGCCGTGGCAATTGCGCTCGACGACAACGAGTACGCGCCGCTCATCTCGATGCTTCTCGCGTTCGTTGGTTCCATCACCGTTTTGCTCGGTGTGATCGGGGTTCTCCCCGCACTCATTCCCCCGTTCGCGAAGGCCGGTAACGCGATCGCCTCAGCTCTCGGCCTCACGAGCGCACGCTTCGCGCTCCTCAATGCGGCGCGTCATCCGAAGCGCACGGGCATCACGATGTCGGCGCTGATCATTGGCACCACCCTCATGGCGACGATGGCCGCCGGGGCAGTCACGGCCGAAAAAACTCTCATTCGGGAGGTGACCGACCGCTTCCCGGTCGACTCGATTATCGCGGCGACGGATATGCCCGCCGGTTTCCTCGACAAGGTCAAGGGCACCCCGGGCGTCGGCGAGGCCCGAGAGGTTCCCGCCGCTGATTTGATGATCGGCGGCGCTTCCGAAGAGATGACGACCTTCGCCCCGACCGCGGACGACATCAAAGCCGTTGCAACGTCCGATCAGATCGAACTGCCACAACCGGGAGAAATCATTCTCGGCAAGGACCGTGCGCAAAAGTTCAAGGTGAGCGATGGCCAGGTCATCACCATTACCGGCGAGGACGGCTCGTCTCACGAGCTCAAGGTCCGCGTCTCGGGACGCCTCGCGATTTCTCTCATCAACCCAGACACCCTCCACGGTCTCGGCGTTCGCGAGGGCAAGGCGGTGTTCGCAAAATTTGCGGATCCGAACTCCCCCGAGCGTGCAAACACCTCTATTTTCGACGTCATTGTGTCGGTCGGGGAACTTTCCGAGCAGTTGCCTCCCGACACCGTCATGATGGTGAAACTCGAGGGCGCCCAGCGCGAGATCATGTCCACGGTAATCCAAACCCTCTTGACGATTACGGTCGTGCTCCTCGCCGTAGCTGTGGTCGTGGCACTCGTGGGCGTGGCCAACACGCTGAGCTTGAGCGTCATCGAACGCTCGAGTGAGTACGCACTCATGCGGGCACTCGGCACATCCAAAGGGGCGATTCGCGCGATGCTCCTGTGGGAAGGCGCGTTCATCGCCTCCATCGGTTCTTTGATCGGCGCGGTGCTCGGGTGCCTGTTCGGCATCCTCGGTGTGCGCTCGCTCCTCGTAGGGGACTTCGCCTTCTACCCTGCAGTCCCGTGGCTGTATCTCATCGTGATTGTCGTGGCTGGGCTCATCGCCGGCATCCTCGCCTCGATTCTTCCCGGGCTTCGGGCGAGCGCGGCAGCGCCCGCGCAAGCGCTCGCACGGAGGGATGAATAGGAAGAATATGCCTCGTGCCCGGCTCTTCTCATAGCGGTCGGCACAGGGGTGGGGAGCGGTGCGTGCACGCCGCCCCCACCCCTGTTCTTTACGGGTGAAAAGGTGCAGGGCAATCCGGAAATGGAGGGCGTATTCGGCGGGTTCCTCCGCCCCTCACGGGCGAGCGTGGCGGCTCAGGAAGCGTCGGAGCGCTCGAGCACGGCCGTGGCGAGTTGCACGAGATCTTCTCCGGTGATGCCGGGCCAGCCATTGAGCGCCCGCCGCCACACTGGGTCGATCGCCTTGAAACCCACCGTGGCTCCCGCGAGGGCACCGGCGATGGCAGCAACCGTGTCGGTGTCGTTACCGCTGCGCACCGACGCTTCGAGCACGCGCGCGAAGTAGGCGCGCCGCTCAAACTTGTCTTCGGGAACGCGACCCGCGTGCCACAGAGCCGAGACTGCCGCTTGGAAGGCGTGGATCACCCATCCGTTTCGCGCAAAGTAGGCGGGCGGCACGCTGTGCGCCTCGGCAATGAGTCCCCTCCAACGCTCGCGCCGTTCGGGGGCAAGTCGTGTGAGACCGATGCTGACATCGAGCTCCCCCGTGAGGATCGCGTGGCGGATCGCGAAGCTCCACAGAACCGCGGCTTCGATTGTGTCGAGATCGACGTGGGTGAGGGTGTTGACGGCAACGACGGCACGCTCGAGTTCATCGTCGCTCGCGTGCAGGTGGGGCAGAACGACCGAGTGTGTCCGCATGAGCCCGCCGTTGCCAGCGGTGTGATGCCTCTCCTTGTTGATGACGCGCGCGGCTTCGTGCATGTCGCGGCCCGAGGGCACGCTGTTGCCGTGGGCCTCGGCTGTTTCGAGCGCGGCAAGGAGCACATTCGAGGTGAGGATTCCGATGTCGGGCGTTTCACGTGACCACTGGAACCAGCCGGCGGCGATCGCATCGAGGGCACTTTCGCGTTCGAAAGGTGTCGTGTGTTCGCTGTGGGCGGCGGCGCGCAAGATCACGATCGCCATTGCCGTATCGTCGGTCCACTCCCCCGGCTTCCAGCCGAGCTGACCTCCGCCAGCCATCGCCACGTCGTCGGAGTCTGCGATCGGCGGCTCGAATTCGTAAGGAGCGCCGAGCGCGTCGCCCGTGGCAGCTCCAAGAACTGCACCGAGTGCACGTTCACGCTGCTGTTTCTTCAGGGTAGGGGTGTCGCGGAGGTCCTGTTTTCCTGGACCTTCTGGGGCCTCGTGTGAAGGGGCGATGTTCGACATTTCTCGTTCCCCTTTCTTCGCATAGTTTGCCGGTGCGGTGAGTGCACGGCGCGGAGCCCACGCCTCGTCGCGCACACCAATGTGCCAAGTTTAAGCTGGGTTCCTCGCATTTTCCTGTGCCTAATGGGCAAATGCGAGTTGTCTCATTACGCTTGGAGGGCGCATCCGGCACCCGGTTGACCAAGGAGAATGTGTGAGTACAGCGCCCGAACCCGCCCACGTTGTGGATCCCGGCACCGATCGTTGTTCGTGCGGCAGCGATCATGATCACGGTCCTACGGGCAACGACGTCGTTCACGCGCTCGGGCGCGGGTTTGCGATCCTCTCGCTCCTCACTCCCCTTCTCGCCCTTGTCCTCTTCGCCGCGTGCCTCGTGGCGACACCGACTTCGGCCGGTGTGCTCTTCCTCGGCATTGGACTCGGGCTCGCGCATCTCGCGCTCATGCTCGTGGCCGGCGCGGTCGGTGCGAAGAAGGGCCCGGCGATGACCGCTTCGCCGTGGTTCCTCGTTGGCCGCGTGGCCATCGAAGAGCTCCTGCGTTTGCTCGTCGCACTCATCGCCCTCGTGACCCTCAGCTGGCAATGGAGGGGTGCTTTGGGCCTGTGGATCGGCGTGGGGGCGATGCTCGTGTGGGCCATTCTTGCGACCGTGCAGCTTGCCACGTCACGTCGGCGCATCGCGCGCCCGTCGGATTGGTCGAAGGAGACTGTCCTGAGCGTCCTCGACGGTGGCATTTCGGTGCGCCGAGCGATGACCGTGCGCTTTGTTGATATCGCGGGTCTTTTCCTCTTCCAACTCGGCGCGTGCACACTTGTGACAGCAGCTCCGATCATGACGGTCGCGACAATCGTTTTGTCGATAGCCTCGGGCCTTTCCACCCTCATCGTGCAGAGCCTGAGCCCGGCGCGCCGCAAGAATTCTCCGTGGGTGTTCGCCCCCTGTGCGATCGGCGTCGTGACGGCCGCCCTCGCCGTCGCCTTTGTGCTTGCGCCCGGGGTCGCGGCGCTCTCCTAAGGCGCCCGACGCTTGCTACGCGCCCATCGTTCCCGAAAGCACGACCATGGCGAGCGCCAGCAGGGCGATCCACACGGTACTGAGCGCGCCAAGAATGACGGGACGTCCACCCACGCGCATCAGGCCCTTGACCTTTACACCGAGGCCAAGCGCGAACATCGCCGCAGCAAGCAGCCCGGTTTGCAGCAACTTGAGCCCCGAAAGCGCCCCGGCGGGGATGATGTGGAGTGAACCGATACCGATCATGACAAGGAACCCCACGACGAACAGCGGGACGATCGGCGGGCGCTTCGCTCCTTCGCGGAGCGTGCCGCGCGAGCGCTCCGCGAAGGAGAGCGCAACGGCGACCGGAGCGAGGAGAACGACGCGCGTGAGCTTGACGATCACGGCGACCGAGAGCGCCGCAGCCCCATAGGCTCCGCCCGCGGCGACGACCTGCGCGACCTCGTGAATGCTCGCGCCGATCCATGTACCGCCGGCGACCTCTCCCATTCCCATGGCGTGGGCAGCGAGCGGCGCGAGCGGGATCATGAGGGTGCCAAACAGGACAACGAGGGCGATTGCTGTGGCGACCTCTTCCTCGTCGGCATCGGCGATGTCCTCCACGCCCGCCACGGCGGCCGCGCCACAAATCGAAAAGCCACACGCAATAAGGATCGAGAGCGGGCGGCTTATCCCGAGCAACCTCGCCATCGCGAGCGTCCCCACAAGCGAGAGGGTCACAACAAGCACGACTCCTACGATCACGCGCCATCCAAGAGAGAGGATGTCCCCGACCGCGAGTTGGAGGCCGAGAAGCACAATCCCCACGCGCAGGAGTTTCTTCGAGGAGAATTGCACACCCTCGCCCCACGAGTCGGGTATCGAAACGATATTCGTGAGCACTGCGCCGAGCACGATCGCGAGAAGCAAGGGGCTGAGCGCGGGCACGGCAAGATTTACGGCCACCGCAATCACGGCGACGAGAAGGCACGGCACGAGCCCGGGCAGGAGGGTACGCAAAGAAGAAGGCATGGCCCCATCCTAGGAGCCCCGCCGCGACCAGGTAAATTTTCACGGCCATCACGTGATACATCCACCGTTCACAAAGGCCGGATCGCTACTGTGGAGGGAACCGTCGGAACCCGTTCCCTACCCCGGAGGACCCTCATGACCTCGCCCACCGCCCAGACCGGTCTTGACCTCACGCAGATCGACGAGTGCGTTCGCCCTCAGGACGACCTTTTTGGTTTCATCAATGGCGCGTGGCTTGCCTCGGCTGAGATCCCTGCCGATAAGCCGAGCTACTCGGAATTCACGCGGCTGCGCGACCTCTCGGAGGAGCGCGTGCGCGGCATCATCGAGGACGCCGCCAAAACTGAGGCTTCCACCGAAACGATCGAGGGCAAGATCGGCGCGCTGTATGCGCTTTTCATGGACGAGCAGCGCCTGAACGAGATTGGCACGCGTGACCTCGAACCCCAGCTCGAGCGCATCCTTGGTCTCGAGGATCGCGCGGCGCTCACGAGCTTCACAGGCGAAGCAACCGCGCCCACGGGAATCATCGCCCTCTACGTGTGGAACGACGCGAACAATCCCGATCGTTACCAGGCGCAGATCGGGCAGGCGGGCCTCGGTCTTCCCGATGAGTCCTTCTACCGCGAGGAGCAGTACCAAGCGATCCGCGAGGCCTACGTTGATTACCTCGCGACTCTTGCCGACCTTGCGCAGCTCCCTGGGCGTGCCGGGCTCCCCGACGGCGATGCCCGCGCCCTCGCCGAAACCGTCATGGATCTCGAGACCCGCATCGCGAAAGAGCACGTCGACGTCGTGCGGAGGCGCGACAGCGAGAAATCCAATAACCCGATGACGATCGACGAACGCGCCGAGGCCTTCCCCGGTTTCGATTGGGATGCCTACTTCGAGGGCGCCGGTGCGAAGGCCGAGTGGGTCGAGACCATCAACATCAACGAACCCGAGTACACGAAGGCCATCGCCAAACTGTGGGGAAGCGAAAGCCTCGAGAATCTCCGCGCGTGGCTCGCACTGCACGCGATCGATGCGGCAGCACCGTACCTCAGCGAGGACTTCGTGAGCGCTCACTTCGATTTCCACGGCGCCACTCTCTCGGGCACCACCGAGATCCGCGAACGCTGGAAGCGTGGCGTGAGCCTCGTCGACTCGGCGCTCGGCGAAGCCGTGGGCGAAAAGTATGTCGCCGAGTATTTCCCGCCTGAGGCGAAGGAACGCATGGAGCACCTCGTCGAGGCACTCATCACCGCCTACCGCGAGTCGATCTCTTCGCTCGAGTGGATGACCCCCGCGACCCGCGAGAAGGCCCTCGCGAAGCTCGAGAAGTTCACGCCGAAGATCGGCCACCCCGAGGAATGGAAGGACTACTCGAGTCTTGACATTGACCCCGACTCGCTCCTCGCCACCGTCGGAAATATCGCGACCTTCACCCACAACTTCGAGCTCGGAAAGCTCGGCCGAAGCGTCGATCGCGGCGAATGGCACATGACCCCGCAAACCGTAAACGCCTACTACAACCCCGGTGCGAACGAGATCGTGTTCCCCGCGGCAATCCTTCAGCCGCCGTATTTTGGGATCGATGCGGATGACGCCGTGAATTTCGGCGGGATCGGCGCGGTGATTGGTCACGAGATTGGCCATGGCTTCGACGACCAGGGCTCCAAGTACGACGGTGACGGCGCGCTCAAGAGCTGGTGGACCGAGGCGGACCGAGCGGAATTTGAGAAGCGCACGCGCTCACTCATCGCCGACTACGATGCGATGAGCCCGCGCAATCTCTCAGATGAGCATCACGTGAACGGCGCCTTCACGATCGGCGAGAACATCGGCGACCTCGGCGGGCTCACGATCGCGCTCAAGGCCTACCTCAATGAGGTCGGCGAGGCGGCACACGAGGTGGGGCCCGACGGCTACACGGGCATCCAGCGCCTCTTCCTTTCGTGGGGTGCTGTGTGGCGCGGAAAGAACCGCGAGGCTGATGCCATTCGTCGCCTCGCGATCGACCCGCACGCTCCCATGGAATTCCGCGCGAACGGGGTCGTGCGCCATATTGATGCCTTCCACGACGCCTTTGAGGTGAAGGAAGGCGATGGGCTCTTCCTCGCCCCCGAGCATCGCGTGAGCATCTGGTGAGCGATGGCGCGCACGAGCGGAACTCTCGCACCCTTTAAAGGCAGGGTGAGGCCGGGGCGGGTCGCCTGGACCCGCGTCGCCCTCACCCTCGTGATCGGCGCGGCGATCTGTATCTTCGTGCTTCTCACGTTTGGCGATTCCGGGATTGGCACCGCGGTGATCCTCGCCTTGGGGTTTGCAGGCTATGCGGCGTGGGCGTGGCTGCGCACGTCGATCACGTTCGTCGTGGACGAGCATGGTGTGACGCCGCGCCTCGGGGGTTTTTTCACGCGGCCCACGTGGCCGCTCGAAAATTTCCGCACGGTCCAATTGCGCACGGTCGCACCCGAACGAGTCGGTTCCCTCGTGGGCAACATCGGGCTCGGGCGCGCCGAAGTCACGGTCTCGACTCTGAGCGACGTGAGTGCGGTCGAACCGTTCAAGCCTCGTACACTCCTCGGCCCCCAGGCCGACACGTCGTTCGCGGTGACGCACGGTGGCGAGCTCGTCGAGATCATCGGTCGCGACGGAAAGGCGTATCTGTTGAGTCCCGAGAAACCTCGCGAAGCCGCGGAGGCGATTGCGGCGGCGATCTCATTCGCGCGCTGAGCGATCACGCGAGCATCGACACAGCCATGTAGGATGTTCGGCGTCATCCACAGACAGGGGAGCACCGACCGGTGCTGAGAGTGCGCAAAGGGCGCTGACCCTCGAACCTGATCCGGGTAGTGCCGGCGTAGGGAGTCGGGATTTCTCGCGTGCCGCGGTGGCAAGGCTGCCGGGGCGTGCCCCTTCCGAGTGGGAAGGAGTGGTGATGACGAACGCACACGCCCCTCGACCGGGCTTTTCGGACCGCATCAAGTACCGCACGATCGACCTCGTGGTGATCGTCATGGTGGGCGTGGCCTTCGGCGTTGCCTTCGCCGGCTACGCCCAGCTTTACAACCTCACCGCGCCTCTCACCTCGGTGTTCCCCCCGCTCGAGGGCCTCCTCACGGGTTTCTGGTGCCTTCCGGCCCTCGTCGCGATGTTGATCGTCCGCCGCCCGGGCGCGGCCTTCGGCGCGGAGATTATCGCGGCGTGCCTCGAGGCGCTGCTCGGGAGCCACTTCGGCGTGGGCGCCGTCATCTCGGGTCTTCTTCAGGGAGCGGGCTTCGAGATTGCGTTCGCACTCTCGGGGTGGGCGAGCACGAGCGCGGCGGTCGTGATCGGCGGCTCGCTTCTCTCCACCTTCTTCGAGTGGCTTTACGAGATCGTCGCGTATTTCCCCTCGTGGTCGGCGACCTACAAAGCCATGCTTCTCGTTTTCTTCTGGATCAGCGCCCTGACGCTTCTCGCGGCCCTTGGTCGCGCGATTGTCGCGGCACTCGCGAAGGCCGGCGCGCTCAATCAATTTTCGGTGAGCCGGGACTTTACCGTTTCTGCAGCCCCGCGTGGCAGCTCTAGAATCGATGCATGATGACCACAGCTGCTCCTGATAACCATTCCGCTCTTCGCTACCGCACTATCGATCTTCTCGTTGTTGTATCGATGGGCCTGATCGCCGGCGTCGCATTCTTCGCCTACGCCGCAGGTCTCGGCGCCCTCAAACCCGTGTTCTCGCTTTTCCCGCCCAGTGAAGGCATCGCCGCGGGACCGTGGGCTCTGCCGGCAGCACTCTCGATGCTCATCGTTCGCAAGCCGGGCTCGGCCCTTGGCACGATGTGGATCGGCGCGATCATCGAGGCGCTTCTCGGCTCGCACTTCGGGTGGACAGTGCTCATTTCGGGGGCGATCGTCGCGATCGGTTTCGAGGTCATGGGTGCAGCCACCAAGTACGCAAAGCCGTCGTTCAAGTGGATTCTCGCAGGTGCGTGGATCTCGATGGTCGCGCAGTGGATCTGGGAGCAATTCGTGTTCTTCCCGAGCTGGGCCGTGCCATTCCGCCTCGCACACCTCGTACTCTTCCTCATCTCGGGTGTCATCCTCCTCGCTCTGCCCGCACCGGCAATCGTGCGTGCACTCGCGAAAGCGGGGGCACTCGGGAACTTCGCGCCCGGGCGTGAGGAGGCCGCACAGCGGTGAGTGAGAGTCCGACGCTTGCCCCGCCACGCGGTGCCGTGGGTGTGGGGATCGACGACTTCACCTACACACCACCGGGGCGCACATCCCCGGCACTTTCTGGACTGTCGCTCGAGATCCCCCCTGGTGAGCGCGTGCTCCTTACGGGGGCGAGTGGCTCGGGAAAATCGACAATTCTCAAGGCTCTGAGCGGCCTCATTCCCGAGGACCCGCCAGAGGGAACCGACCCTTCTGTTCCTTTGCCCGAGCCCTCCCCCGTGCCGGGGGTTACCCTCATGGTGCAAAATCCCGTGCACTCGTTCGTGGGTGCCACCGCGGGAATCGATACGGCCTTCGGCCCCGAAAACGCGAGCGTCGATCCTGCTCGCATGCCGGAAGTCGTGCGCGATGCGCACGCGGCCGCCGCGTTTTCGTCGCCGCTCGAGGCGAATCCCTATCACCTTTCTGGAGGGCAGCAGCAGCGCCTCTCACTCGCCGGTCTCCTTGCGACCGGATCGGGGGCTTACGCTCTTGACGAGCCTCTCGCGATGCTCGATGAGGCAACGGCCCTTGCGGTGCGCGACGCCATTTGTGCTGCCACAAAGGGCCTGACGCTCATCGTCGCGGATCATCAGGTGGAACTGTGGCTCGATCACGTCGATCGCGTTATTCGCATCGGAGAGGGCGGTCGCATTCTGGAGGATGTTTCCGCACAGACATGGCGAAGCTCCGGGGCTCGCAGCGACGAAACCTTCGCGACCAGCCACGCGTGTGCACAACGCACCGGCGATGACTCTGCCCTCATCGACCTCGAGGTTCCCGCGACGCTCGAGGGCCGCACTCTGTTTGCCGGCCCCGTTCACGTCGAGCTTTACACCGGAGAACTCGCCGCGCTCACGGGCCCAAGTGGCATCGGCAAGTCCACCTTGATCCGCTACCTTCTCGAGGAGACCCGTGAACGCACGGGTAGGGGTAAGCGCGCAGCGAAGAAGGCGCCGTTTCGAGCCGCATGGCTCCCGCAAAACCCCGAGCAGAGCTTCGTCGCCCGCACCGTCCTCGACGAGGTGAAAGCCGGCGCCGAGGATCCGAGCGACGATGAGGCCGCACGGGCGTGGCTCGAAGCGACGGGCCTCGCTCACCTCGAATCCGCCGGCCCCTTCACGCTTTCAGGGGGTGAGCAGCGTCGTCTCGCCTTCGCGACGGCACTCGCCTCGGGCCGCGACATTCTCGTGCTCGACGAGCCGACTGTGGGCCTCGACGACGCGGCGTTTGGCGCGGTGGCTGAGCTCATTGCTCGCGCACTCGTCAGCGGCCGCGCGGTCCTTGCGGCCACCCATGACGAGCGGCTCGTGCGCGCGTGCGACCGAGTCATTGCCCTCGAGGCAGCGCCGGGGCGTGATGATCTCCGAGAGAGTATCGCGTGCCAGCAACCGTCGGACTCGTCCCCCGCTCCCCCGATCCCGCGCGTTCCCCACCCGCCGCGCGCCGTCGCTGCCGATAAGCTCAATCCACTCACGATCCTCGCGATCGCCGTTTTAGCCTTCGCGGGATCGTTCGGAATGCACACGCTCGCGCCGACGCTCACGGGCACCATTCTCACGCTCATGCTCATCCCTCTCGCCTGGCGCACTCCAGCCCGGCTCATGGCGCGTCTTGCACCAATCGTGCTCGCGGCGCTCACCATCGCGTGGTCGGCCGGGATTCTCTCCGGCAGGCCACTCGGCGAACTGTCGACATGGCAGGGCGCCGGCGTCGAAGGCCTGAGAATCTTCGCCATGGTCGGCCCCGGCGCGATCCTTCTTGAAGGTCTAGACCCGACCCGCTTCGGTCAGGCTCTAGCCCAAAAGTGTCATGTTCCCGCGCGGTTCGCGGCAGCCATGAGTGCGGGCCTCGCGCGGCTCGGACACGTGTTTTCGCAGTGGGGCGACATCGTCTTTACGCGCCGCATCCGCGGCATCCAGCAGCGCAACTCCTTCGCGCTCTACGCCGGTGCAACGTTTGCGCTTCTCGTCTCGACGCTGCGCGGCGCGGAGATCCAAGCGCTCGCGATGGATGCGCGCGGATTCGCGACTGCGCAACGGCGCACGTGGGTCCACGATGCGCGGTTCACGTGGCACGATGCGTGGGGCTTGGGACTCGGGATCGTCCTGCTGGCCGCGCCCATCATCGCTACGCTTGTGGCATGAGTGAAAGCACCGCGCCCCAGCCCGGTACCGACGCCGACACCGATGAGGCCGCCGCTCTTGCGCGCGCCCTCATGGATGCCGCGCGAGAGGGGAACGTCGACGCCCTTCGCCGTGCGCTCGACGCGGGCGTTCCGCTCAACATGCAAGATGCGGATGGCAACACCATGCTCATGCTCGCCGCCTACCACGGCCACGAGGCGCTCGTGAGGCTGCTCGCAGAGCGCGGCGCGGACGTCGATCTCCTTAACGACCGTGGCCAGAGCCCGCTCGCGGGCGCTGTCTTCAAGGGCTTCGACGACGTAGTCGAAGCCCTCGTCAACGCTGGCGCTGATCCGGACGCGGGCAGGCCAAGCGCGCGCGACAGTGCCAGCTTTTTCGCGCGTCACTACACCTTCTAAAGCCGACTTTCCGCGCGTGCGAGCGCGAGAGCCCCGTCGAGGGGCGAGGCTGCCTCACGTACGTCGAAGCCTTCGCGCTCGAGCGCGTAGCGCACGAGGTCCCCGATGGGACCGCGCGAGGTGAGAACGCTTCCTGCGAGAACGACGCACACAGGAGACTCACCGCGCAGAGGTTTCGCAAGCGCAAGCGCGCCCTCAAGGAGAGACTCGACAGCCTCCGCGACAATCTCCCTCGCGACCGGATCCCCCTCCCCCTCACCGAGGTGACCGAGCTCGGTGACAATTGGTGCGAAACGCCCGTACTCCGCCGGGGCAAGGTCATAGACCTCCCGGATGAGGGCTTGGCGCGGATCGAGGGAAGCGGCGTTCTCCCGCGGGGGAAAGCCGAGTTCTTCACAGATGCGGCCGGTGAGAGCCGTTGCGGGGCCGCGTGCATCGAGGTCCGCCGCCGTCGCTTCGAGCGCGCGTTTCCCAAGCCAGACGGCCGAACCGATGTCTCCGAGGAGCCACCCCATGCCGTCGCGGCGCACTGACTCCACGCCCCTCACGAAGCTCACGCTTGCCGCGCCGGTACCCGCAAGAACGAGAACGCCGGTGGGTCGGGACGAGGATGCCGGGAAGGCACTCGCGAATGCCGTGCAGAGGTCATCGACGACACGAACATTGGCGGGATCGACCTGGAGGTGGTGGGCCGTCGCTTGCGAAACAACGGCCTCACGCACGAGTGCCTCGATGCGCTCGTGGCGGGCGGGACCCGCTCCAGAAATTCCGAAGACGGCCTTTTCCAGGATGCTGTCGCTCTCGAGTTGGGCGAACGCGCGCGCAAGTGTCTGCTCGAAGTGGTCGAGCGCGTCGGGGCCGGAGGACCGCACGTTAAATCCCGCCCCATCGACCCGAATCGCGCTGGAGCCTTCGCACTCGTGCGCACGTGCCGCGTGAGGCTCGCGAACGCCCTCGAGCGCGAGGCGCGTGTGGGTCGCTCCGACGTCGGCGCCCAGGAGCATGGGAATCGGCATATCAACAGTCCTTTCGGTCTCCGTCAGTATGTCACCAGCGCCACAGATTGTGGTAAGTTTCATCACGAGGCATGCGTATGAAATATTTTTTCACATCGGTGCCCGGACCCTCATAGCTCAAAGGAGACACTATGATCACCCGCAGGAACCTCATCGCCACCGGCGCACTCGGCGCCGCCACCGTTGGCCTCGCCGCGTGCGGAAAATCGGGCGATTCCTCCTCCAACCCCACCGACAAAGCCGCCAACGACGGCAAGACCATCACCCTGTGGATCATGGAGGGCACGAACGCCAAGACCGATGAATACGTCAAGGCCCTCCAGGAGGAGTTCACCAACCACACGGGCGCCACGCTCAAGGTGGAAGTCCAGCCCTGGGATGGTGCTCACGACAAGTTCGTCACCGCCATGGCGGGCGGCACCGGCCCCGACGTCGCCGAGATCGGCACGACCTGGACACCCGAGTTCGCCGATGCCGGCGGCCTCGATGACCTCACCGAAGACGTGAAAAACGCCGGAATCGACTCCGACCTCGTCGACGCCCTCAAGGAAGCCGGCACGCTCGATGGCAAGCTGTACGGCATGCCGTGGTACGCGGGTATCCGCTCGATCCTCGCGAACAAGGACATCCTCGAAGCGGCGGGCGTGAATTCGCAACCGCAATCATGGGACGACCTCCTCGCCATGATCGAAACCCTCAAGGCAAAGAACCCCGACGTCATCCCATTCCCCGTCAACGGCGGATCCCCCTTCGCTCTCCTCCCCTTCATTTGGGGAGCAGGCGGCGACATCGCCGAAGGCTCCGGCAAAGACTGGAAGGCCACGATCAACGAAGCGCCAGCGGTCGAGGGCCTCACGTGGTACACCGATCTCGCCCTCAAGCATGGTGCCTCGACCGAAGCCGCCTCGACCTGGAAGGAAAACGATTCCCTCAAGCAGTTCCAGGAGGGCAAGGTCGCCATGTTCATCACCGGTTCGTGGGTGCCCGCGACCGTGAAGGCAAGCGACGAAGAACTGTTCAACAAACTCACGGCCTTCACCATCCCCGCCAAGGACTCGGCGATCGCCGCGAGCTTCGTGGGCGGTTCCCACCTGTGCCGGTTCCTCGACTCCGAGGAGCCCGAGCTCGCCTTCGAACTCATCAAGCTCATGACGACCGGCGAGTTCGCGACTCGGTGGAGCGAAGAGACGAACTTCTTCCCCGGCACGAAGTCAGCGCTCGACGACACCATCAAGAACGGCACCGACCTCACGAAGGTCTTTGCTTCGCAGATGACAGAAGCGGGGAAGTCGGTTCCCGTCACCCCGATGTGGGGCCAGATCGAGGGCAAGAAGACCCTCCCGAACCTGCTGAGCAACGTGCTTGCCGGTGGCCAGGCCCCGCAGGCTGCTGCTGATGCTGCCGCTAAGGAAATGGACGGAATCTTCGGCGCCTAAGCCATGTTTTCGTTCACCGACCATCGCTCGGGGCCCACTTTCTGAGGGCCGGGCCCCGAGCCTCCAGCTCACGTTCGAAAGCTTCCTCGATGACCACCTTGAACGACACTCACGAGAGTGCGCTGCCCCCGGCTGACACGAGCCGCTCGTCACGACTGTCGATGTGGGCGCGCCGGCACTTGCCGCCGTGGCTGCTCCTCGCGCCCGGGCTCCTCACGCTCGCGGTCCTGCTGATCTTCCCCCTGTTTCGTGTAGTCGACCTCTCGCTTCAGGACTACGGCCTGCGGAACCTGCTGAAGGGCACCACCAACTACGTGGGCTTCGCCAACTATTCGGCGATTCTCAGCGATCCGCATCTGTGGACAACCGTGCTTCCGAACACCGTCGGATTTGCGGCCGTGTGCGTGGTGCTCACGATGCTCGTGGGCGTCGCCGTTGCGCTTTTTCTCAATACGCTCTCGCTTACGTGGCGCAACATCTGCATCGGCGCGATCATGGTCGCGTGGGCCGTTCCCGCGCTTACCGGCACCTACGTGTTTGTGTGGCTGTTCGATCCCACGAGCGGCTTCGTCGCGAGTGTGCTCGATAGTCTCGGGCTGTTCACGCCGGGCAGCATGAACTGGTGGGATTCGCGCGTGGCGTTCTATTCAATCGCGGCGCTCAACGTCGTGTACCACGGCTTTCCCTTTATCGCCGTGACGACCCTCGCCGGGCTCCTCACAATCCCGGAGTCTCTTTATGAGGCCGCGAAGGTCGATGGCGCGAGTGCGTTCAAGCGCTTCACGAACGTCACCATCCCGATGATCCGGCCGATCCTCGCCGTGTGCATCATCTTGTCGACTATCTGGGATTTCAAGGTCTTCACACAGATCTATCTCATGCCCGGCGGCGATGGGTCGAACAGGCACATGATGAACCTCGGCGTGTGGTCCTACACCGAGTCGTTTGGGCAGGGAAAGTACGGCATGGGCTCTGCTATCGCGGTGCTTCTCACTCTTGTCCTTCTCGCGATCTCCGTGGTCTACATGCGTGCACTCATGAAGGAGGATGAACTGTGAGTACCTCTACCTCGAGCGTTACCCCGCCCGCAGAAAATAAGAAAAACCCGCTGCGCCCCGCAAACATCGCGAAGGCAATCGGCATCGTCGTTCTTCTTGTGTACGCCCTTTTCCCGTTCTACTGGATGCTCACGACCGCGGTCGATACACACGCCAACTCGCGCGGCGCGGGCATTCTTCCCACGAGCTTCACGCTCGACCACTTTAAAACCGTCCTGATCGACGCGAACTTCTTCGAATACATCAAGGTCTCGCTCATCGTCGCGGCCGGAACCGTGCTCCTTTCTGGCGCAATCGCGCTGTTCGCGGCGATTGGCGTCGCTCGCTACCGCTTCCGCCTTCGCACCGTCGTGCTCGTGCTCGTGCTCATGGTGCAGATGGTGCCGCTCGAGGCTCTCGTGATCCCGCTGTTCCTTCAGGCGCGCACCCTCAACATGCTCAACTCGCTCCTCGGCCTCGTGATCGTCTATCTCGCCTTCTCGCTTCCGTTCGCGATTTGGAACCTCAAGGGTTTCGTCGCCGCGGTCCCGAAGGAGCTCGAGGAAGCCGCCTACATCGATGGCGCCGGATGGTTCCGGATGTTCTTCTCGATTCTCCTGCCGCTCGTCGCCCCCGGTCTCGTCGCCACGAGCGTATTTGCGTTCATCACTGCGTGGAACGAGTTCATTTTTGCCCTCACGTTTATGACGGACTCGTCGAAGTACACGGTGGGCGTTGGTTTGCGGACGTTCTTCACGCAGAACACGGCCGATTGGGGGCCGATCATGGCCGCCTCGACCATCATCGCGCTTCCCGTTGTGATCTTCTTCGTCCTGGTCCAGCGCCAGCTTTCGTCGGGGCTCACGGCAGGCGCGGTCAAAGGTTAGAAGGTGACCATGTCCCAGTCTCGTTTTGATGCCGATGCTCTCGCACCGCTTCTCGCGTCTTTTCCCGGCACGGGCGTCCCTCCGTGGCTCGCGCAGGCGCTCGAAGCCGGACTCGGCGGTGTGTGTCTGTTCGGGTACAACACGCCGAATGCGCGCGAGGCCCAAAGGCTCATCGCCCAGGTGCGTGAGGCGAGTCGCACCGAGCCGGTCGTCACGATCGACGAGGAGGGCGGCGACGTCACTCGCCTCTATGCGGCGCGCGGCGGTACGTTCCCCGCAGCACGTGGTTTTGGGGACATCGACGATCCCGAGCTTTCGCGCGAGTACGGCGAGGCCATCGGGCGGGTTCTCGCCGCGATTGGCGTGAACATGAATTTCGCCCCCGTCGCAGATGTCAACACGAACCCTTCCAATCCCGTGATCGGTGCGCGCAGTTTCGGCACGTCGCCGGGGCGGGTCGCGCGGCATGCGCGGGCGGTCTGCGAAGGGCTTGCGCGCGCGGGGGTGCTCAGCTGTGCGAAACATTTTCCCGGCCACGGGGACACGGCGGTTGATTCGCACGTGGGTCTTCCGACGGTTGCCCTGTCGCGCGAGGATGTCCTTGGCCAGCATGTCGCGGCCTTCCGCGCGCTCGGCAGCGCGCCCGATGCCGTCATGACAGCCCACATACGTGTGCCGTCTCTCGGGGAGGGGCCCGCAACGATTGCCCCGTGGTCGTATGCTCTCGCTGCGCAAACCAATCCCGATGCGCTCGTCGTCACCGATGCTCTCGACATGGGGGCGATGACCACATCGGTGGGCTACGCGGAGGCGGCCGTGCGGGCGCTTGACGCGGGCGCGCACCTGCTGTGTCTTGGGACGTCGATCCGCCGCGATGGCGAAAACATGCTTGTCGAGGCCCACGACGCGATCGCTGAGGCTCTTCGTTCGGGGCAGCTAGATCGTGATGAGCTGCGCTCGCGCGCCGAGCGCGTGCGCACGGCACTTGCGGGCCGCGCGAGCGCGTCTGCGTGCACCGTGCAGGCGCTCGAGAGTGCGGAGGCTCATCTCGAGGCAGTTGGTAAGCGTGCCTCTCGACGTGCGGTGCGGTGGGCACGCGGATCGTCGCCTGTTGCGGGCCATGTATCGACCGCCGCCATCGTCGATGCGCGCTTCGCGCACGATTACGCGGCGGGTAAAGGGCGCACCTTCCTCGCGCCGGTACTCGAGCATCGAGGCATTCGCCTTCTGCCCGCAGACCCGCCGCCGGGCTACGAAAGCCCTCAGGTGACGTTCGTGCTCACGCGGCTTGGCTCGGCGAGTGACGCGGAAACCGCTCGTCTCGAGAAGGCCGCCGCTCACGCACACGAGTTAGGGTCGCGTCTGATCGTCCTTCACACGGGTGTTCCGGAAACGGCGCCGCTCGCCCACACTCTCTCATCGCCCGCCGCTGTTCTTCTCACTTACGGCGCGAGTCGGGGCGTCATGAGTGCCTCAGCCAATCTCGCTCTCGGAGAGGTCGTTCGATGAGGATCCTCGGTCTCATGACGGGTACGTCGGTTGATTCGGCGGATTTCGCCCTTGTCGATTTCTCCCGCGACGGCGACGTGCTTCGCGCGCGTCTCGTAAGTTCGGGCGAATACTCGTGGCCCGAAGCGCTTCGCGACCGTGTCCTCGAGGCTGTGACCAGCGCGAGTGTTCCCTCGCTCGCGGAGCTCACACTGCTCGATGCGCACGTCGGCGAGTTCCTCGCTGACGTCGTCACGCGCGTGCTCGACGATGCCCGCGACTTCGGGTCCGACACGCCACTCGATCTCGTCGTCTCGCCCGGGCAAACGCTCTTTCACAACGTCGAGGGCGGGCGCACCCTCGCGACCCTCGCCATCGGGGATGCCTCCCGAATCCACGCCGCCACCGGGATTGCGGCGCTGAGTACCGTTCGCAGTGCCGACATCGCCCGTGGCGGGACCGGCGCGCCACTCGCCCCTCTCCTCGACCAACTCCTGCTCGGCCCCGATGGCGGATGCGCGGTGAACATCGGCGGGATTGCCAATGCGACGCTGTGCACTCCGGCAGCCGTCGGAACCGCCGCTCCTACGCTCGTGCGCGCGGGTGACACGGGCCCCGGTAACGGGCTCATCGACGCGGCCGCCGCCCTTCGTACGGGAACGGCGTGCGATACGGATGGCGCCCTTGCCGCTGCCGGGCGCGTGCACGAAGGTCTTCTTTCAGCGCTGCTCGCCGACCCTTACTTCGCACTTCCCTTTCCAAAGTCCACGGGCCGGGAGTACTTTTCGCCGGCGTGGCTCGCCGCTCGCGCACGCGAGGCGGGCGTCGACCTGGACAGGCTCAGCACAGAGGATCTGCTCGCGACGCTCACGGAACTCACTGCCTGCACTCTCGCCGATGCGCTCAAGGCCGAAGTGGGGCACGAGCCTCGCACTCGTCTTCACGTGACCGGCGGTGGCGCCCACAACCCGACCCTCATGGGCCGCATCGAAGCGCTCCTACCTGCATGTACGGTGACGACGGGCCCGCTCGGCGGTCTCGACCCCGACATCAAGGAAGCGTTCCTCATGGCCCTGATCGGCTACTACTCTGCGCACGGCTTGCCCGGTGCGCTGATCGATGCCACGGGTGCCGCAGAGCCCGCTGTGCTCGGTCACCTCACCCCGCCGCACGCCCTGCGCACCGTCCCGATATCGACAACCACACCCCGCCAACTTCTCGTGGAGGATTCCCGTGACTGATTCACATGGCCCGCTCACGCCGCTTGTCCAAGTGCATTCGCCCACCGAGGAGCGCAATCCCCGCTCTCGCGATATCGACACGCTCGCATCCGCGCAAGTCGTCGAGCGCATCCTCGCGGAAGATGCCACGGTCGTCGCGGCCGTGCAAGCGCTGACGCACGAGATCGCGCGTTTGACCGACCTCTGCGTAGAAGCCCTCTCGAATGGGGGCCGCGTGCACTACGTGGGAGCAGGGACCTCGGGTCGTCTCGGTGTTCTCGATGCGGTCGAGCTCCTTCCCACCTACAACGCAGGCTCCGATATGTTCGTCGCGCATCTGGCCGGCGGCGACGGGGCAATGATGAAAGCTGTCGAGGGCGCCGAAGATAGCGAAGAGCTTGGCGCGAGTGTGGTTGCGGACCACGCGGGCGCGCACGACGTCATCGTGGGGCTTGCCGCGAGTGGCCGAACCCCGTACGTGAAGGGCGCGCTTGCGGCTGCCCGCGAGCGCGGACTCGCCACGGCGCTCGTGAGCGCCAACCCGAATGCACCGCTCGCCGCGCTTGCCGATGTCCCGCTTCTCGTGAACACCGGCCCCGAGGTCGTCACCGGGTCGACCCGGATGAAAGCCGCGACCGCGCAAAAGGTGCTCCTCAACGCCCTGTCGACGTCGGTGATGGTGCGTCTCGGCAAGACGTTCGAGAATCTCATGATTGACGTGCGGGCCACTAACGAGAAGCTCGTCGCTCGTACCGTGAGGATCGTGCGTGAGGCAACCGGCGTGAGCGAAGAGGAGGCGCGTGCGGCACTCGAGGCAACGGGCCACAATCTGCGTGCCGCTCTTGTCCTCGTGCTTGCCGGTGCTCCGCTCGAGCAGGCCCCGGAGGCCCTCGAGACCCTCGCGCAGTTCCCGCCTTCTGCGAAACGTCCGGGAGATGCCTCGGGAATCCGTTCCGCGAGCGAAGCTCTGCGCGCCCGCGTGGACTCTCCGACGGTTGCCGAAGGACAGTAGGCTCCCACCATGACAAGCGAAGGCTCCCAGCGCCCACCGGCACGCGTCCTCGATGCTCTCGAGGATGCCGCGACGAGCGAGTCGCGTACGCTTGCCCGCGCGAGCCGCTACCTTCTGGATCATCCCGATGAGGCCCTCACCCAGCCGATCGCCGAGATTGCCGCGGCCTCTCGCACGTCACCGGCGAGCATCGTGCGACTTGCCACGAGTCTCGGCTTCAGCGGCTTTAGGGAGCTGAGGGCTGCGTTCCGTGAAGACCTGGCGTTTTCGCGCGGGCGGGCGACGACGATTGCGGGGGGCGATGAGCATGCCGCGAGCGCGCTTGCTGCCGATATCGACCCGCAGGATTCACTCGAAGCCGTCGTCAAGAAAGTGGCGTTTGCCGATTCGCGCGCGGTTGCCGATACCGCCGATGCCGTGAGCATCAGCGAACTCGAGCGTGCGCGGACGCTGTGCACGAAAGCCCGCCAGGTGGTCACGTTCGGTGTGGGAGCCTCGGCGTTTGCGGCGATGGACCTCGAACAAAAGCTCGCCCGCATCGGTATGCGCGCCACGAGCTATGTGGATGCCCACCAGGCCCTGCCTGCGGCGTCGCTCATGGGCGACGGCGATGTCGCGGTCGGGATTTCGCACTCCGGCGAAACGCTGGACATTCTCGATTCTCTTGCGATTGCGCAGGATGCGGGGGCGGCGACGATCGCGATGACGAATGCACCGTCGAGCGAGATCGCTCGCCTTGCGGATATCACTCTGCTGACCCACGCCCACGAGTCGGAGCTGCGCTCAGGGGCGACGGCTTCAAGGATTGCGCAGCTCACCGTCGTAGATTTCCTCTTTGTCGCCATTGCGCAAACGCGCATGGACGAGGCTCACGAGGCGCTCGCGCGCACCTATTCCGCGGTTTCGGCGAGGAGGCGGTAACCCCCACCACCGGCGCTTCATCCCTTCCACTTTCAGGGTGGAGAATACTGCAGGTCAGGGCCCGCATTCGGCGCTTAACGTCGTTTCTCCACCGTCACGAGCATCTCAACGAGGAGACCTTTATGACTCATCTTTCACGCCGTTCATTCGTGACGCTCTCCGGCGCCGCCAGCGCGGGCGCCTTCGCCGTTGCAATCGGTGCGGTCCCGGCCGTCGCATCGCCTTCCCCCCAGGGGCCGAGCGCTTCCGACGCAGCCGCGGCCCCACGCGTACGCGAGTTTCGCGCGATGTGGATCGCCTCCACCGACAATATCGACTACCCAAGCCGCACCGGCCTCAGCGTCGAGGACTCCAAAGCGGAATTCCTCGCCTGGCTTGATCTGGCGAAGGAACTCAACCTCAACGCGGTGATTTCGCAAATTCGCCCGGCTGCCGATGCTTTCTGGCCCTCGCCGTATGAACCGTGGTCGCAGTTCCTCACGGGCGAACAGGGCAAGGATCCGGGATTTGATCCCCTCGCATTCCAGATCGAGGAGGCCCACAAGCGCAACCTCGAATTCCACGCGTGGTACAACCCGTTCCGGGTGTCGATGACCGAATCCGTCGACCACCTCGTCCCCGACCATCCAGCGCTCGTGAACGAGGAGTGGGCATGGGCGTACGGCACGAAGACCTATTTCGATCCGGGCATCCCAGAGGTTCGCGAGCACTCGCTACGCGCGATCATGCACTCGGTCGAGCACTACGACATCGATGCGGTCCACTTCGACGACTACTTCTATCCGTACAAGGTTGAAGGCAAGGACTACCCGGACCAGGCGACCTATGAACGCTACTCGGATGGCACGTCCTCGCGTGATGACTGGCGCCGTGAGAACATCACGATCTTTATCCGCGAGATGCGAGAGAGGATCCGCTCGTGCAAGCCGTGGGTGAAGTTCGGTATCAGCCCGTTCGGCATTTGGCGCAACGACACGAGCGATCCCGCCGGTTCTGCCACGAGCGGGTCGGAGAGCTACGAGATCATTTGCGCGGATTCGCGCGCGTGGGTCAAGGATGGCCTCGTCGACTACATCAATCCTCAGATCTACTGGCCGATCGGGCTTGAGGTCGCCGACTACGCGGCGCTCGTTCCCTGGTGGAACGATGTCGTCGAAGGCACCGATGTCGCACTCTACATCGGCCAAGCGATGTACAAGCAGGCCTCGGGCGCAATCGAGGATCCGGAAGAGATGGCACGCCACCTCGACTTCAATCGCGACTACCCGCGTGTCGAGGGCGATGTGTACTTCTCGGCGAAGTCAGTGCGCGATGAGCGAGACGGTGCGATGGGCGAGGTCGTTCGCCGCCACTACGCCCATCCCGCGATCGTGCCTGTCATCGCTCACATGGGAGGAGCCGCGCCGCGCACGCCAAAAGGCCTCAAGGTGCGCTGCTCGCGCGGCAATGCCGTGGTCGAGTTCAATCGCCACCCCCATTCTGAGGCGACGAGTTTCGCGATCTACCGGGTCTCGGGTGCGCGATTCGATCTCGCTGAACTCGCAGATGGCCGCAACCTTCTCGCGTGTGTGCGCGCCGATGCGCAAGTCGTGCGCCAGAGCGTTCATGTTGAGGGGGTCGCGGGCGGTGAGTGGATCGTCGTGACGGCACTCGACCGCCTGTGGAATGAATCCGCGCCGTCAAAGGCCACTCGCGCGCGCTGACCGGGGCATCTATGCATCTGGATGAGGGTGCAGAAAACGGGCACATCGCGTCGTTTTCTGCACCCTCACCGTTTGGGGCGTGCGACGCTGGGCGCGACTCGTGACTAGAGGTGAACGCGCACCTCGGCCCCGTCGCGGTACGCCGAAAACATCATGGGCGAGTTATGAGCGATGACCATTTCCCCGGTGGGCAGCACTGCGATGAGGCCCCCGCTCGAGCCCTTCTCGGTGAGGGTCTCCTCGATAGTGGCCGCAACGGCGGTGGGAAGGTCGCAGGCCGCATACCTCATGCGCGCGGCAACGTCGTAGGCCACAACGCCGCGGAGGAAGGCCTCGCCCTCCCCCGTGCATGACAGTGCCGCGAGTCCATCGCGCGCGTACGTGCCCGCCCCGATCACGGGGGTGTCCCCGATCCGACCGACATCCTGCGCGCTGATTCCTCCGGTCGAGGTTGCGGCGGCGAGGTGCCCCTTCGCATCAAGGGCCACAGCTCCGACGGTGCCATGCCTCGGGCCGCTCTCATTCTTGTCAAGCAACCTTCGCAACTGAGCGAGGCGTCGCTCGGTCACAAACCACGCGCGGTCCGCAACCTCGAGGTCCCAGTCACGCACAAGGTCGGCGGGCGGATCGACGATCATCACGTGGTCGGTGCGTTCCATGACGGCGCGCGCCGCACGCACCGGGCTCTTGGCATGCCGACTCGCAAGAACTGCGCCGGCGAGGCCGCTAACCCCGTCCATGACCGAGGCGTCGAGTTCGGCGCGCCCGTCTTTCGCGAGCGCCGCGCCTCGCCCGGCATTGAACAGCGGGTTCTCCTCGAGCGATTGCACGGCAGCGCAGCACCCCTCGAGGGCGCTTCCGCCGCCCGACAGTACCGCTTCACCGGCCGCGTGTGCCTCGCGCAGGCCACTCGCGTAGTCGGCCTGTTCACCGAGCTCAAGGATGCGACCGCCGGCACCGCCGTGAATCGCGAGCGCCCACGGCTCGGCGCTCGCCCGGTGGATCGTAAGGGTGGCTGGTGGCTGGACGTTCTCCTCGCCGGCTGCGCGCGCGGCAGACACGCTCGTGTTCATCGTCGCTCCTCCTCGAAACACCTACGGGTGGTGGTACTCCATCGTGTAATGCGCGATCCCGGCCTCGTAGAACTCGTCGCTCACGGTCACGTAACCGAGCGATTCGTACCAATCTTTGAGGTAGGACTGCCCATGGATCACGATCTTCTGGGTGCTCTCGCGCTCCTTACACAGGTCGATCGCCGCGGCCATGAGATCGCCGCCATAGCCGCCACGGCGGGCACTCTTGGCGCACGCGAGGCGACCGATTCTCATGCATCCCTCACCGGGAAACACGCGGATCGTCCCGATCACATCGCCGTCTTTTTCCCACCACACGGTGATGGTGGAATCCTCGCGGTCGAGCCCGTCGAGTTCTTGTTCGCTCGATACCCCCTGCTCAATGATGAACACGTCCTGGCGGAGCATGCACAGCGAGTACACGATCTCGGGATCCATGAAGCTGAGGTGCGACGCCTTGAGGGTGGAACCGTCGGGCCTTTCGGCGAGCACGCGCAGGTCAAACTTGGGGTGTGGGGTCATCTCATTCACCCTCCCGAGTGTAGGCCCAGCTCGCCGCGCTATTCACGTCCGTCCAGCCTGCTTTACGCACGCGGCGCTTTTGGCAGCGGGGACACCAGTAGAGCGCGCGCCCGGCAAGGTCGGCATCGCGAATGTTCGCTTCGCACACGCGGCACGGGAAACCCTGGCGGTGATACACGTAAAACGACTCCTCGCGCGGAACACTCGCGGGGTCATCATCTCCGTTTTGGTACACGGGAACCGTGCGTTCGTTGAGCTCGCGGTGAATCTTCCGATGCTCGGGCTGAGTCGTGACTATGCGGCCCGTGCGCTCGCCGTACCCCATGAGAGGCACGAGATCCTCCCACAGCGCCTCAATCAGCGGTGTTGTGAGTTCGTTGCCGGGCACGTAAGGGTCGAGCCGCGCACGAAACAGCAGTTCGGCGCGGTAGATGTTGCCGATGCCCGCGCATACGCGCTGGTCCATGAGGAGCTGACCGATGCTTTGGCGTGATTTCTTAATGCGCCGCACAAACTCACGCGGATCGGCGTCCGAGCGCAGCGGGTCAGGCCCGAGACGTTCGAGCACCGCTTCCCGCTCAGCCTCGTCGATCACGCGGCACTGGTTGGGACCGGTCAGGTCAGCAAGCCCCTCTGCTCCGCGAATGCGGAGTCTGACGTTAGCCCCGGGCACAATCGAAGCCCAGGAACCGTCGGACGCCACCTCAAGCCCCTTGCGGGGCGCACCGATCGCGCGCACCTGATGGAAACGCTCACTGCCCGCGAATGTCCACGAGCCGTACAGCCCCAAGTGAATATGGATGAATCGAAGCGGTTCGGTGTCCTCGTGCGGAGCGAAGCCCATGAAGAGGTGCTTGCCCGCCGCCTCGGCTCGCGCCATGACCCAGCCGTCGAGTTCCGCGGCTCCAGCCTCAAACCGGCCCTGCGGCGACGAAAGCCGCACCCGGGTATTTCCGAATGCGGCGTTCATCGCACGTGCGAGCCGGTGAATCGTATGCCCCTCGGGCATCGCTCACCGCCCTTTCGTTAGCGCTCCTGGTACGTGCCAGTCTTCTCGTATTCGGCGATCTTGCCGATGCGGCGCACGTGGCGCTCGTCGCCCGAGAAGGGCTCGTTGACAAACGTCTCGATGAGAGCGATGAGCTCCTCCTCGCTGTGCTGGCGGGCGCCAACGGCAATCACATTCGCGTCGTTGTGCTCACGCGCGAGCTTGGCTGTCGCCTCGTTCCACACGAGTGCCGCACGCACGCCCTGAACCTTGTTCGCGGCGATCTGCTCCCCGTTTCCGGAGCCACCGATCACGATTCCAAGGCTTCCGGGATCCGCGACGACCGCCTCACCGCAGTCCGAACAAAACGGCGGGTAGTCATCAAGCGGATCGACCACGAACGCGCCGTGGTCGATCACCTCGTGCCCTTTCTCCTCAAAGACGGTGATGAGCCGGTTCTTGAGGTCGAAGCCGGCGTGGTCAGTGGCGATATGCAAGCGCATGAGCGGCCCTTTCTTGTGTGATCAATTGAGGCGTTGAGGGCATCAGGAGAAGTCGAGGCCGCCGGTGCGAGCGCGCTTGAGTTCCGCGAAGCCACGCACGCTCGCCATCGACGCAAGGCCATCGAGAAGCGCACCGGCTTCCTCACCGCGCGGCGCACGGGTGAGCACGGGGCCGAAATAGGCGGTTCCCGAGCCGAAGGAGATCACCGGCGTACCAACATCGTTGCCTACCAGGCGCTCGACTTTTGCCTGCTCCTCACGCAACTCAGCCTCGTAGGTGCGTCCTTCCCAGTGCTCGAGATACGAGGCATCGATTCCGGCTTCCTCAAGGGACTCGCGCGCCACCTCAAGGAAGTCGTCGCGGCGGTCCTGGACGTGGAAACGTTCGCCCCAAGCGGTGTACAGCTTCGAGAACGCCTCTTGGCCGAGTTCGCGCTGCACAGCCATGAACAGGTGGGCGGGGTCCATAGTCTTGTCGATCGCCGCCCGATAGTCGGGGTCGAGCTCGCGCCCCTCGTTCAGTACGTACAGCGACATGATCGAGAAGCGTGGCGTGAACTCGGGCCGTGCCTGCACGGCGTTGAGAAGCCAGCGGCTCGTGACCCACGCGAACGGGCACGTGGGGTCGATGTAAAGAAGAACGTCGCGATTCGTGGTGCTCACGTGGCACTCCTTTCGTGGCGAATCAATTCCGGCCCATTGTGTCAGACGCCACCGTCCGTTTTCCGAGAACCGATTGCACAACCCCGCCTTTCTTCGTTCACTTAAACGGATGAGCGAAACGCCTATGAGCACTACAAACACCCGTGCTCGCACGAGAGACAAGCGCCATGCTTCGGAGGCTCACCTTAGTCGAACCGAACTTCGTGAGCGCTCGGTGATGCGCGCGATGGTGCGCCGCAATGCGCGCCCACTCACGTGGTTCATGGTGCTCGCGATGGCGAGCGAAGCGATCAATATGTTCATCCCCATCGGGATCGGCCTCGTGATCGACCACGGCATCTTTAAAGCCAATCTTTGGCTCACCGCGGGCGGTGCCGCGGGTCTTGCAGGGCTCCTGCTTCTCTCCAACTGGTGCTGGGCGCGATTTTTCGAACCGATCATGGAGATCCGAGCGCGCGAGCAGCACAATCTGCGCCTCGCCGTCACCGCGGCTGCCCTCGACCCCGCGTCCCGACAGATCGATCGCCCCGCAGGGGAAATCCTTTCAATCGCGACCTCGGATGCTGATCGCGCTCCCGATGTCTTCGACATGATGACGTGGGCCGTGCCCGCGTCGATCGCGGTTGTGGGCGCGGGTGTGTGGCTCACGCTCATGAATCCCCTCGTGGGACTCATCGTGTTTGCGAGCCTTACCCTGCAAGTGCTGATCTTGAGGGTCGTCACCCCGATTCTCTCCGAAAAGTACGACAACCAGCAGTCGCGAGCCGCCGACGCTGCCGCGACCGCGACGGATCTTGTGCACGGCCTTCGCGTGCTGCAGGGCCTCGGCGTGCAGACTCGCGCCCGCACCACGTATCGCACTCGGTCACGCACCGCCCTCGATGCCGCGCTCACCAACGCTCGCTTTTCAGGTCTTTCAGACGGCCTCATGCTCTTTACCTCTTCGATCATGATTGCCGCGGTCGTCGTCGCCTCGGGTACGCTCACGCTCGAAGGCGCGATGTCGGTAGGCGTGTTCATCTCGATTGCGGGTCTCGTGCGCAATCTTTCGGGCATGATGGCGGGTCTCTCAGGCGTGCCCGTGTGGTGGGCGAGCTTCTCGACCTCGGCGCGCCGCATCCGCCAGCTCCTGAGCGAAATGGGGCGAAGCATCACCGAGCCCGCGCTCAATTCTCTCGTCAAAGCCGGCTCGCCCGAGGCCCTTTCGGCACGCACGGAGCCCACTGCTCCCCCACGTCTTCCGGGCCTCGGGGAGATCTCCACCCCTCTTCTCGGCACCGTGCGCGATTCTCAGATCGTCGCACTCGTTCCCGAATCCGCTTCCGACGCCCGCCTCGCCCTCAGCGAACTTTCTTCGCTCGACATTCCGCGCGAAAGCCTCCTTATCGAGCCGCACGCAGTCGACCTTTTCGATGGCACGCTGCGCGAGCAACTCGACACAAAACGCCCCGCTCCAGGCGCTTCACCCGGCACGACGACCGATCCCGATACCTGGGCGCACGCGGCTCTCGAATCCGCAGGCGCAGATGATCTTTTGAGGATCCTGCCCGAGGGGCTCGACACGCGCATCCTCGACCGCGGCGCGAACCTCTCTGGTGGCCAGCGCCAGCGCCTGGCTCTCGCACGCGCACTTGCGGCGGATGTTCCCGTGCTTGTGCTCAACGACCCGACGACCGCGGTCGACGCCGTGACGGAACACAAAATCGCCCAAGGGGTGCGCGAGGCGCGCAAGGTCGAGGACCGCATCACGGTGCTCATCGCGAAGGCTCCGGCGCTTCTCGATCAGGCCGACCGCGTGCTCTTCGTGCGAGGCGGCGAGGTAAGCGCCGAAGGCCCCCACCACGAGCTCATGCACGCCGAGGCATACCGGAAAGTGGTGCAACGATGAGCGAAAACAGCACGCGCGCGGCAAACACTGCGAGCGAAGCCGAACGCGACCTGATCGCCTCGATGGAGGCCGAAGGCGACGTGGCGCGCCAGCTTTCGCGCCACGCGGAGCTCCTTCCGATTGCTTCCTTCGGTGAGACCGGCCGATTCATGCTCGGCCGGCTTCGCGACTTCACTCCTCTCGCCCTCGGGATGCTTGCGGCAACCATCATGGCCGCGCTTGCAGGTGCGCTCGGCCCGTACTTCATGGGGCGCGCGGTAGACGTGGTCACGGCCGGAGGAACTACTCAGGCGCTCTGGACCATCGCCGGAATGCTCGTCGCAGCGGGCGCCGTACAAGCGCTCGCCTCGGCTCTTTCACGCGCCCTCATCTCGGGACTCGGCCAGCGCCTCCTTGCGGGAATGCGCGAGGACGTCATCGACCGCGCCCTCGATCTGCCCACGCAAACGATGGAGCAGGCGGGCATCGGCGACGCACTCTCGAGAGTCGCCGATGATGTCGATGTGACCGCGAAAGCCGTCAACAACATCGTGCCGTGGCTCGTCACGGTGATCTTCCAAATCACGGTGACGTTCATCGCGCTCGTCATGATCAGCCCGTGGCTTCTCATTCTCGTTGTCGCGATCATTCCCTTTTACGTGTGGGCACTGCGTTTTTACCTGCCGCGTACGAACCGCATTTATCGCGTCGAGCGCATTGCAAAGGGCGCGCGTGCACAGGGTCTCCTTGCCGCAATCAATGGCGCCCCGACCGTGCACGCCTACGGCATCGAAGAGCGCGAGACGCGGCACGTTGGCTCGCTGAGCGCCGCCGCCTACGCGCTCGTGTTGAAAATTTTCCGACTCATCGTCCAAGTCGTGTGGATCATGATGATCCCCGAAACCCTCGCCGTCATTCTTGTGCTGCTCATCGGTTATGCGACCGTCCAGGCGGGGCTCATGCCGGTGGGGCTCGTGGCCTCGGCGTGCATCTACATCGTGACGCTCTTTTGGCCGCTGCAATCGCTCATCTTTTCCCTCGACGACGTGCAGTCGGCCGCGGCGAGCCTTACGCGCATGGTCGGCGTCATCACCTCCATCGGCCCCGCCGCTTCGCCCGGGACCGAAGTGCCGAGGGACGGCTCCATTCGCCTCGAGGGGGTCGCCCACTCGTATCACGAGAACGGCCGGATCGTGCTTGCTCCGATCGATCTATCGATCGAGGAGGGAGAGACTGTCGCACTCGTGGGGGCATCGGGCGCGGGCAAATCGACCCTGGCCTCGATCATGGCGGGGACACTCACCCCGCGCTGGGGTCGTGTGCTCCACGGCGGAGCCGACCTCGCGCATGCGGACCTCGAGGCCGTGCGCTCTCACGCCTCGATCGTTTCGCAGGACGTCCACGTGTTCCACGGGACTCTCCGCGAAGACCTTCGCCTCGCGAACGCTGAGGCGCGCGATGATGAGCTATGGGGCGCTCTTGCGCGGGTCGGTGCCGAAGAATGGGCGAGGCTCCTTCCCAAAGGGCTCGACACCGAAGTTGGCGAGAAGGGCACGAAACTCAGCGCCGAACAGGGCCAGCAGCTTGCGCTCGCGCGCATCGTGCTCCAAGACCCGGCGATCCTCATCATGGATGAGGCGACGGCCGACGAAGGCAGTTCGGGCGCGCGAGTGCTCGAACGTGCGGCCCTCGAGGTCGCACGCGGTCGCACAACGCTCATCGTGGCGCATCGCCTTTCGCAAGCGAAAGAGGCGGATCGAATCCTGGTCATGGCCGACGGCGCGGTTGTGGAATCGGGAAGTCACGAGGAACTTGTCGCGCTCGGCGGGCGCTACGCCGAACTGTGGAATGCCTGGTCTCGCTAAAGGGCAATCCTCGCTTTCGGCCTGAGCGGTGCCACCTCCCCACCATCCGGTACCGCTCTTTGACGCGCCGTGAAGGATGACACTCGCATAACGTGCTCGCACTCCGGTAGGCTCGAGGCATACTCGTTTCCCCTTCCGGAAACCATGTGACTTTGCGGAATCGGCCCGTCGCGGAGCATCCGGGAGGCTTATGGGGCCACGGAAGAGTCATGAATACCCAGAAGCGTTGGTCCGCTGGGGACCACGTGACCTGGACGTACTACACGCACGCGCACGAGACCATCACCGTGCGACCGGGAACCGTCGTCATTGATGATGACCGCGGAATCGTCGTGTGGATCGCGCCGGGCACGGAGGTTCTCCTTCCCGTACTCGAATCAGGTGCCCCGCTCAGGCGCGCGGGCGACGAAGGCATGTTCACCGCCCCTCGAACGCAATCAAAACAGCTGTGGACCGGTAACGGCATCCTCATGATCGGCCTGCCCGATAAGCCCTACTCGGTGTGGTTGTTCTATAAGGACGATGGCACTCTCGGCTGCTATTACGTGAACCTCGAGACCTCGCTCGAGCGCACGGAGGAAGGGGTACGTTCGCGCGATCTCGTTCTCGACCTCGTGGTGCTCCCCCGCCACGACTATCACTACAAGGATGAGGACGAACTTGAGGGTGCCGAGCGAATCGGGTACTTCAGCCACGAGATGACGGAGCAGATTCGGGCATGGGGACGCGAGGCCGAACGCGACATCGAAGCCTGGGGCTACCCCTTCAACGCGGGCTTTGAGTATTTCTTCCCGAACCCCGCGTGGGACCTGCCTAAGCTCCCCGAGCACTACTCGTGGGACATGGACCTCACGCGTGCACGGCGACGCTGATCTCTGCGTTTTACCAACCCCGTAGTATATTCCTACCTCGGGCGTGACCGCGTCCGCGTTCCTCGCGCAAGGATGCGCACTTTCCCTTGGAGTGATACGTCTTGATGAAATTCTTCCAGCGGCTCGGCAGGTCACTCATGCTGCCGGTCGCCGTACTTCCCGTCGCCTCGATCTTCTCGGGGCTTGGCTACTGGATTGCGGGTGCCACGGGCGACCCGAACAACATCATCGGAGCGTTCCTCGCGGCAGCGGGTGGCGCGCTGATCGATAACATCCCGCTCCTTTTCGCGATCGGTGTCGCGCTCGGCATGCCGAAGAAGGCCGACGGCGTCGCAGCCCTCGCCGGCCTGACCTCGTGGCTCACGGTCACCACTCTCCTCAAACCCGAGACCATCATGAAGTTCCAGGGCCTGAGCGATGTGGCGCAGGTCGACCCCGCATTCAGCAAGGTCAATAACGTTTTTGTGGCCCTCATCTGCGGCCTCATCGCAGCGTGGAGCTTCGATAAATTCAAGGACACGGAGCTTCCTGACTTCCTCGCATTTTTCTCGGGCAAGCGCTCGGTGGCGATCATCTCGGCCCTCCTCTCTCTCGTCGCCGCACTCGTGCTCATGTTTGTGTGGCCGCTCGTCTTCGGTGGCCTCGTGGCCTTTGGCGAGTGGATGCTCACGCTCGGCCCGGTCGGCGCCGGCCTCTATGGCTTCTTCAACCGCCTGCTCATCCCGCTTGGTCTTCATCACGCGCTTAACGCCGTGTTCTGGTTCGATATCGCGGGCGTGAATGACCTCAACAACTTCCTCGCGGGCACCGGCACGCGTGGCGTGACCGGCCAGTACATGACCGGGTTCTTCCCGGTCATGATGATGGGCCTTCCCGGTGCTGCCCTCGCGATGTATGTGACGTCGAAACCGTCGAAAAAGAAAGCGACGGGCGGCATCCTGATCGGTGCGGCGTTCGCGGCGTTCCTCGTGGGCATCACGGAGCCGCTCGAATTCCTCTTCATGTTCCTCGCTCCGGGCCTCTATCTGATCCACGCGATCTTCATGGGGATCTCGATGGGCGTCACTGCCGCCCTTCCCGTCCGCTCGGGCTTCGGCTTCTCGGGTGGCTTCATCGACCTGGTCCTCCAGTGGGTCAACCCGCTCGCGATGAACCCGTGGGCAATCTTCCTCATGGGCGCCATGTGGTTCGTGATCTACTTCCTCGTGTTCCGTTTCGTGATCCTCAAGTGGGACCTCAAGACCCCGGGCCGCGGTACCGACGAGGATGAGACCGATGACGAAAGCGACTCTCAGGCCACCGGCACCGACAAGTACGTCCTCACTGCACACCGTTTTCTCGAGGCGCTCGGCGGCAAGAGCAACATCGACGAGGTCGAGAACTGCGCGACGCGCCTGCGCTTGAGCCTCAACGATGTGTCCCTTGCCGATGAGCAGGCTCTCAAGGCCGCGGGTGCGACGGGCGTCATGAAGCCTGGAGGCAACCTTTATCAGGTGATTTACGGGCTCAACGTGCAGTTCGTGAAGGACGCGATGGAGGGCCTCATGGACGGTTCGATTGAACCGCCCGCGCGCGCCGAGGCCGAAAGCATTGCTGATCCGGCACCCGTCGCGAGTACTGAGGGCTCCGCTGCCGCCCCCGCGGCTTCTCCTGCCGCAACTACCGTTGCCGACAAACCCGAGTTTGCGCTCGTGCGCATGCGCCAGCCCCTCGAGGGGGCAATCGTCCCGCTCGAGGATGTTCCCGATTCAACGTTCGCCGAACGGCTTCTCGGTGGCGGCGTCGCGATCGACCCGAGCGGCAACCAGGTCGTGACTCCCGCCGCTGGCGTCGTGTCGCAAGCGTTCCCGACGGGTCACGCCGTGGCGCTCACGCTCGACGACGGCGCCGAGGTCCTCATCCACGTGGGCCTCGACACCGTGAAGATGAACGGCAAGGGCTTCACGGTGCGCGTGAAGAACGGTGATCGCGTCGTCGCGGGCCAGCCTCTTGTGGACTTCGACCGCTCGGCGATCGAAGCGGCGGGCTACAAGGCGATCACGCCCGTCGTGATCCTCGGCCACGCGGATTCACGCATCGAGTTCGTCTAAGCACGCGCCTCAGTACACCATCGTTCTCCCCGCACTGGAACCACTTCGGTGCGGGGAGAACGCAATTTAACGAACGATTTCGCGGTGCCCCGCATCGATGCGGCGCGTCCAGCCCTTTTTGTCGAGGTGCTCAAGGAGCGGAATCACGGTGCGCCGCGTGGTACCGAGAGCACGACGCGCCTGCGAGGTGGTAAACGGCTGCGGGAGCGCCGCGAGCTCGCGCATCGCGAGGGCGGGTGCGGTGGGCAGCAGCACAAGGTTGTCCGACGGTTGCCCAATTCTCAAGAGCCGCCCCTGTTTCGCTGCAGCGGCGAGTTCTTTCGCACTCAGACCGAGCGCCGCGAGATCTCCAAGTTCCGGGGCGTTGAACGGGTCCCTCTTGAGTTTCGCTTCGAGCGTGGCAACGCTCGCTTCGGCCTCGCCGAGTCCCGCTTGCACGGAGGGGTCGACGATCAAACCGTCACGTTCAACGAGCGCCGCCTTTCGCACGATCATCGGCAGAAGATCAGGAGCTGGTAGGGCAAGGGCCTCAAAGGCTTCCTTACGCGAGAGCCCAGGGCGAAGCGCATTCGCTTTGGTCGCACCGGCGACGCGTTCCCTCAGTGCGCGGCCACGATTCTCGAGGAAGGCATCGCTCACGAGCCAGCCGCCGTCGGACACAACCCCCTCAAGCTCGCCGCTCACCTCGAAGCCCATTTTCCTCAGTTCCTTTTCGAGGATCGCTCCGCGGCGCTCAATCTCGCGCCTCGCGTCGCCGTGCTCGCTCATGTGCTCGAGCTCGGTTTCACGGGCGCTCCCGGCCCCTCTCCTACGCAACTCTGGCGGGTCGACGTCGAGCACCCGCACGCCACCGAGCACTGCTCTCTCCCCCGTACCGCGCATGACGAGTCGATCACCGATCACGAGCGGGAGGGGTTTATCGAAGGTGAGGCGGGCGTGGTCTGCGCCGAGGGGCCGCACCCGCGCGTTCACGGCCGCGCTGCCCACGTGGATCATGGTCTCGCGTGGAATATCGTCGAGGCTGTCGCCGCTCACGCTGCGCACGTCCACGACGCGAGTGAGATGGAAGGCCTCGGGGGTGAGGAGTACATCGCCGCGGTGGATGTCGCTCGCGGGAATTTGGCGAAGGTTGAGGGCGGCGCGGCTCACGGGTTCAACAGCGTCTTCGCGCGCACCCCGGGACTGCACGCCTCGCACGCTCACCTTTCGGGGCTCAGCGCCGTCGTGTCGCGTGCTCACGAGTATCAGGTCGTCGCCGGGGCGCACGGTGCCGGCCCCAAGCGTGCCGGTCACGACGGTTCCCGCTCCGTCGATCGTGAAAGAGCGATCGATCCACAGGCGCACGCTCTCGTGCGGGGACGCCGCTGCGACGCTTGCCACGAGAGCATCGAGTTCACTTCGGAGGGCGTCGATGCCCTCCCCCGTCACGCCGGAAACACCGCATGCGGGAGCGTGGGCAAGTCCCGTGTCGGCGAGTTCGCGCCGTGCCTCGGCAATCACGGCCTCGACGCGATCGGGTGCGCGATCGGCACGAGTCACTACGATGATGCCGTGCGAGATCCCGAGGGCCTTCACGGCATCGCGATGGTCGCTCGATTGGGCGCTCCAGCCCTCATCCGCAGCGACCACGAATAACACGATCGGCACCGGGCCGAGGCCCGCGAGCATGTTGCCGATGAACCGTTCGTGGCCGGGAACATCCACGAAACTCACGCCGCGCCCGGAAGGGAGCGTGCACCACGCGAAGCCAAGGTCGATCGTGAGACCGCGGCGCTGCTCTTCCTCCCAGCGATCCGTTTCTATACCTGTGAGCGCACGGATGAGAGTGCTTTTGCCGTGGTCAACGTGGCCGGCGGTCGCGATGACGTGCATGGCGTCCTTTCTCGCGTTTCAGGAGCGCAGCGATCGCGCTCTCAAGCTCGTCGTCCTCGAACTCGGGAATGCAGCGCAGGTCGATGAGGCACGCACCGTCGCGCGTCGTCGCGATGATCGGCCGCTCAAGGCCCCTTAGTTCGGTGGCGAGGCGCTCGGGTAGCTGCAGCGCCCACCCGGGAATGGGGACTTCAGCGCCGCCGCCTCCGCCCACACGGCCATCGTGTGGCACGACCTCGCACGGTTCGTGAGTGCGCGCGCGGAGTGCTCCCGCGAGTGCTTCCGTACGCGCTTTGAGCGCGTCGGGGTTGGTGTGGAGCGCTTCGAGAACGGGAGGCGTGGGGCCTCCGACGGTGGCTTCGAGCGCGGCGAGCAAAAGCTTATCGGCGCGCATCGCCCGCGCGAGGGGGTGGCGGGCCACGCGCTCAACCCATTCCTTCTTCCCGAGGATGAGCCCGGCTTGCGGGCCACCCACGAGTTTGTCGCCGCTCGCGAGCACGAGATCTGCACCCTGCTCGAGGGCTTCGGTGAGGGTCGGTTCGTCCGGTAGCAGCTGCTCGGGAGAAAAGAGCCCCGAACCTATGTCGACCACGAGCGGCAGGCCATTAGCGTGGGCAAGTTCGGCGAGTTCAGCAATGCTCACGGCGCTTGTGAAACCTTTAATGACGTAGTTGCTCGCGTGGATCTTGAGGATCGCGGCAGTGCCTTCTCCAAGGGCCTTTTCGTAGTCGGCAATGTGCGTGCGATTTGTCGTGCCCACCTCGCGAATCACGGGTCCCGTGGATTCGATGAGCTCGGTGAGGCGGAATCCCGCGCCGATCTCGATCATCTCTCCGCGACTCAACACAATTTCACGCCGCTCCCCCGCCCCGGGGCCCGCAAGGGTCGTCGCGATGAGCGAAAGCGCCGCGGCACCGTTGTTGACCACAAGCGCGTCCTGCGCTGCCGGGCACGCCTTGAGCAGCGCCTCACGCGTAGAGACGCCACGCTTGCCTCGCAGACCAGTCTCGAGATCGAACTCGACATCAACGTAGCCCGCAGCGGCTTCCAGGGCGTTGATCGCCTGGGGTGAAAGCGGGGCGCGCCCAAGATTCGTGTGGACGATCACGCCGGTCGCGTTGAGCACGGGCGTAAAAGCACTCACGCGAGTGTTCTCGAGCGCGGCGAGCACCTCGCCCTCCACCTCTTCCGGCGCGATCTTCCCGGCGCGCGCGCGGTTTTGCGCCTCGCGCACGAGCTCGCGCACGTTCTCCTCACCGATGCGCTGCTTCGCCTGTTCGACCGCCTCGAGCGCGAGTAGAGCATCGGTCCGTGGGATTCGCCGTCGTGGATCGTCGCCTGCTGCCGGGGGCGCGGTTCGTGACATATCGCGGGGCACCTTCGCTCGAAACTCAAAATCGCGGATGACGTGGCAAGCGTCGGACCAGCATCCCCACGTGCCACGCGCGCCCCGCCGAAAAGGCGAGGCGCGAAAGCTTGGCGGAGGCGGACGGGAATCGAACCCGCCATACCGAGCTACTCGATATCACCGGTTTTGAAGACCGGGGCGCCCACCAGGACACGTACGCCTCCGCGCACGAATCTACCAGTGAAAACGCTTAAAGTGGAAAGCATGAACGTCAACGAAGATCCCCAGAGCACCGACAAACCTGACTTCAGCAACTACCCGCGCCTCACGACCATGGCGCACGGCGGCGGTTGCGCGTGCAAGATCCCGCCGGGCGAGCTCGAGGATGCCGTGAAAGCCCTCACCGGTCAGAAATTCGACTCGGTGATCGTGGGGCTCGACGATGGTGATGATGCCGCCGCGGTGCGCGTGCGCGGGGACCTCGCGGTGCTCTCCACCGCCGATTTCTTCACGCCCGTCGTAGACGACCCCTACGACTGGGGACGCATCGCCGCAGCCAACGCCCTTTCAGATATTTACGCCATGGGAGGCGAACCGGTCGTCGCCATCAATCTCGTGGGCTGGCCCCGCGAAAAGCTCCCCATGGAGATGCTCTCGGAGGTGCTGCGCGGGGGCCTCGACGTGGGGCGCGAGGCTGGCGTACCCGTCATCGGCGGTCACAGCGTGGATGACCCCGAACCGAAGTACGGTCAGGCGGTCACGGGCATCGCGAAGCCCGACGCTCTCCTGCGCAACGATGCGGCCGAGGTGGGACTTCCGCTCACGCTCACGAAACCGATTGGCGTCGGTCTTTTGAACAACCGCCACAAAGCAACGGGCTCGAGCATCGACGAAGCCGTGAAATGGATGACGACCCTCAACGCCGAAGCCTCGAAGAAGGCTCTCGAGATCGGCGCGAAAGCCGCGACCGACGTGACCGGTTTTGGCCTGCTTGGGCATCTGCACAAAATGGCGCGCGCCTCAGGTGTGAGCGCCGTGCTCGAGCGTGCAGCCGTGCCGGCGATGGGCGATGCGCTCGACGCGCTTGCGGGGGGTTTTATCTCGGGAGGCACTCGGCGCAACCTCGACTGGGTGCGCCCCTCACTTCGTGCAGGAGCGGGCATTACCGAAGAAGATCTGCTGTTCCTCGCCGATGCGCAGACCTCGGGCGGCCTTCTCGTCGTGGGAGAGATCCCCGGGTACCCGGTCATCGGTGAGATCGTGGCCGCGAGCGACGACGCGCCCGCAGGCAGCGTCCAGGTCCGCTAGGCGCCGTCGGAAGAAAAACTGAGCGAAAGGCCCGCCCCGTGTACGAGTCCGCCCTCGATCTTCCCCTCACCCCCTCCCCTAACCCCTCCCTGAATTGCATAGGGGTTACGGGGGTTTGAACCGCCGCACCTCGACCGAAGTCGATGCGGCTTACGAAAAATGGGGGCTATGGCACCCAGCCATAACCCCCACTATGTCTATGCAATCCAAAGGACGCTAGTCGGCTTCGGGACCCGTCACGATCGAATCGTCCACGATTCCGTGCTTGCGGCGGCGCTCGAGGCGCTCCTTCTGCGGAATCACCGTATACTTCGGATCACGCGCCGACTGGAAGCCCGCGTCGAGAATACCGAAACGCGTAAACGCACTCGCCGCCGCGAGGCACGCACCCGAAGCAATCGCGATCGCGCGGTGTTTCTTCGCGAAAAGCCCCGTCACGGCGCCCGCAATAAGCAGCTTCTCCGCGATGTGCATCTTCTTGCCGCCATCGCCGATTTCCAGCGGCTCAGCTTCGAGAGGGTGCATTTCCTTCTTCATCGCGCGAAGCGAAAGCATGTCGCCTGCAACACCCGCGAGGGCGAGACGCTGAACCGGACCGATCTCGTCAAGCGGGGTCGACAGCATCGCCGTGCCGGACGCGGCAAGGCTCGCCGACGAGGCAAACAAGAACGGGAGCGAGAACTTGCCGCCATTCCACGCGGGAAGCGCCGAGTCACCAAGCAGCACAGCGGTGTACACCGCGAGCGGAGCGCCCGTTGCCGCCTGACCCCACGAGGCCGGCTTCTCCATGAACCGTGCGACCTTGCGAAGAGGACCGAGAGGGAGCTTCTCCCCCGTCATACGGTCAAACTCGTTTGCAAAGGTCACGCCTGCATTCACGCCGTACGCGGAAATGATCCAGGTGCCGAGGTTCATGGGGCTCGTGGGCTTGAAAGTGCGCATCATGTTGAGGAAGCGCTCCGGGCGGCCGAGGTCCGCAATGAGGCTGACCGTGCCGATGCCAAGCGCAGCGATCGAACCGACGCGCGCATTGCGGCGCAGCGTGTCACGACCGGTCGCCTCAGCGGCAAGCGCGATGAGGCCCGAAGAGCCGGCAACACCACCGAGGAAGAGGTACACGCCGATCGGGTACTCCCACGGCGGAGCCTTGACGATCTGCCTACCGTAATAGCTCGTAAACTGGACGTCCTCGACCATCGAGACCTCGCCCATACGGTTCTGACCGCGCTTACGGGCGCCGTCATACTTGGTTGCTTCAGGCCGACGCTTGCGGCGCATCGGCTGCGGCGGGCGGTAACTGTCGAACTCGTTCTGGCTCATTTCCTCTTACCTCCCACGAACATGAGGGCGGTCGTCGCGATCATTGCCCCTGCGGCGAGGGCCGCGCGGCCGTACATCTTCGGCAGATCCATCGTGCCCACACGCGGGTCCGGCGGAAGACCGTACACCTCGGGTTCGTCGAGAAGAAGGAACACTGAGCCGAGGCCGCCAACGCCGTCGTTCGGGTTGGCGCCATAGAGGCGAGCCTCGGTCATGCCCTCCTCGTGGAGCTTCTTCACGCGCTGCTTGGCCTTCGCGACCATCTCGTCGCGATCGCCAAACTTGATCGACGTTGTCGGGCAGGTCTGCGCGCATGCCGGCTGCTGACCGTCCTTGAGGCGGTCGTAGCACAGCGTGCACTTATTCGCCGTGCCCTTGTTCGGGATGTCCTGCTCGAGATGCGGGCGATCGTCGCGGTCGGTCTTCGGGGAGACCGTGCCGTCGTCACGACGCTCGATCACGCCGAACGGGCACGTGTACACGCACGTGCCACAGCCGTTGCAGACGTCGGCCTGCACCACGACAGTACCGAATTCCGTGCGGAACAGCGCACCGGTGGGGCACGCATCGAGGCAACCCGCGCGCGTGCAGTGCTTGCACACGTCCGAAGCCATAAGCCAACGGAATTCTTCCGTGTGCTTTGGCTGCTGCTCGCTCGGCGGTTTTTGACCGATCTTCGGCATGCCGAGGTTCACGAGCTGGCGACCCGACTCGCGGGCCTGCTCGATGCGCTTTTCAGACTGCTCGATAAAGGCGACGTGACGCCACGTGTTCGCGCCGAGCGAGCCCGTGTTGTCGAACGACGAGCCGAGTAGCTCGAAGTTGCCGTCCTGGGGGTTGCGGTTCCATTCCTTACACGCGACCTCACAGGCCTTACAGCCAATGCAGATCGATGTGTCGGTGAAGAAGCCCTTGCGGTCGTGCGTGTGTTCCCATCCCGAAACGGAGATGGGATCAGCGGTCGTGTTGAGAAGACTCATCACACACCTCCATTCTCATCGTGGGACGCTTGCGAGTTGTCGTTGACCATGCTCGTGCGGCCGGTTTCGCCGTCTTGGCCATTGGATCCGGTGTCCGTCTCCTCGTCGACCTTGTTGGCGCGCCGCTGAGCTTCGTTCGAGCCCGGCTTCGACGCGGCAATCCCCGTGAAGCCGGCTTTGTTGGAGCCGCGGGTTGTCTCCTCGGCAACCTTCGCGTCCTGCTCTGCGCTCGTCTCGGAGATGCCGGCATCCTTAGCGGGAACGGTCACGCGCTGCATGCCGGTCTCGAGGGTGATACCAGCCTCGCGCTGGTACTTCTCCACGAGGTCCACGAGCTCGGGGCCACGCGGCCTGCGACCCGGAATCATCGCCACCGAGGAGTACTTCGAATCCTGGATGCCGGTGTTCGGGTCCATCGTGATACCGAGCAGGTCGTTCGCGCCGTCACCCGTGATGATCGCGTCTTCGCCCACACCCCAGTGGTACGGCAAACCAATCTGATGCACGGTGTGGCCGTTCACGTTGAGCGGCTTGAAACGCTTCGTCACAAGTACTCGCGCTTCGATCGCGGCACGCGGCGAGATGAGGGTTGCCCACTCACCGTTCTTCACCCCAACCTCGTCAGCGAGTTCGGGAGAAATCTCCGCGAACATCTCCGGCTGAAGCTCGGCGAGGTACGGAAGCCAGCGGCTCATGCCCCCTGCCGTGTGGTGCTCGGTGAGTCGGTACGTCGTGAAGACGTACGGGTACACCTCTTGCAGAGGCTCGCCGTAACCGGGCGCGGTGAGGTTCTCTTCGCGAGGCATGACCACGCGGGTGGGCTGGTTCTGCTGCGGGTACATGATGTTCGGCAGCTTCGATTCCACGGGCTCGTAGTGAGTCGGGATCGGGCCATCGATCATGCCCTTCGGTGCGAACAGCCAGCCCTTACCGTCGGGCTGCATGATGAACGCGTCATCGCCGGCGAGCGCCGCGGGGCCACCCACGGTCGCATCCGGGCGCGCCTTCGGGTTGAGGCCCACGGGGAAGTCGGGAACGTCGTGACCGACCCACTTCTCCTGGTCTTCGTCCCACCAGATCCACGCCTTCTCGGGGCTCCAAGGCTTACCCTCAGGATCCGCGGAGGCACGGTTGTAAAGGATCTTGCGGTTGGCCGGCCACACCCAGCCCCATTCCCTTTCGGTGTAGGGACGGCCATCGGCGGGCTCGCGAACCGCGGCATGGTTGATACCGTCGGCATACACACCGGCGTAGATCCAACAGCCACCGGCCGTGGAACCGTCAGCCTTCATGTCAACGAACTTCGCAAGGGGCTTGCCCTTGTTCTCACCCTCGGTGTAATACCCGTTGATCTCGCGAATCACGGCTTCGGCATCGACCTCGCCGTGTTCGTCGAGCGGGTAATCCCACGTCATGTCGAGCACGGGCCGATCGCGCGGATCGTCCGAGTCCTTGAGGGCCTCGCGAATGCGGTTGCCGAGATCGAAGAAGAACTGCAGCTCGCTTTCGGCATCGCCCGGCGGGGTGACGGCCTGATGGCGCCACTGCACCATGCGCTGGGTTTGCGTGAACGAACCGGCTTTCTCCGTGTGGTTCGCGGCGGGCATGAAGAACACTTCGGTGTCGATGTCTTCAGTCTTCAGCTCGCCCGTTTCGATCTCGGGACCGTTCTTCCAGAACGTGGCCGTTTCGATCATGTTGAAGTCGCGAACGACGAGCCACTTGAGGTGGCTCAGCGCCTTGCGGTGCAAGCGACCGTTCGAGCTCCCGACCGCGGGGTTCTGACCGAGCACAAAGTAGCCGTCCACCTTGTCCTGGAGCATAAGCTGCAGGGTCTGGTAGGTACCGTGCGCACCGGTGAGTCGCGGCAGGTAGTCGAAGTGGAAGTTGTTCTCCTTCGTTGCACTCTCGCCCCACCACGCCTTGAGAAGGCTCGCGGTGAACTCCTCCGATTTCGCCCAGAAGCCCTTTTGCTTCTTCGTGCCGACCGAGTCGAGATAGGTCTCCCACGTGTCCGTCACGCCTGCCTTCGGCATCGGAAGGTAGCCGGGAAGGATATGGAAGAGGGCCGGGATGTCGGTCGAGCCCTGAATATTGGCGTGTCCGCGAAGCGCGAGAATACCCGAGCCTGGACGGCCCACGTTACCCATGAGCAACTGGAGAATCGAGGCCGTGCGAATGAACTGCGCGCCGCCCGTGTGCTGGGTCCAGCCCACGGCGTAGCAGAACGCGGTCGTCTTGTCGCGGCCCGAGTTCTTCACGATCGAGTCGGCGATATAGGCGAAGTCTTCTTGGCTCACGCCGCAGACCTTCTCCACAACCTCGGGGGTGTAGCGCTTGAAGTGGCGCTTGAGGATCTGGAACACGGTACGCGGGTGCTGCAGGGTTTCATCGCGAACGGGGAGGTTCTTCTCCTCGTCCATCTCGTATTGCCAGCTCGACGGGTCGTACGCGCCGGTCTCGGGATCGAAGCCCGAGAAGAAGCCGTCAAGATCCTCCGGATCTTGATAGTCCTTACTAATGAGGGTTGACGCGTTGGTGTAGTGCTTCACGTATTCCTCGAAGAACAGGTTGTTCTCGAGAACGTGGTTGATGAGAGCACCGAGCAGAACGATGTCGCCACCCGCACGAGTGGAAACGTACTTGTCTGCGAGAGCCGAGGTACGCGAGAAGCGCGGATCCACGTGAATCACGCGTGCACCGCGAAGCTTCGCTTCAATAACCCACTGGAAAGCGACCGGGTGACACTCGGCCATGTTGGAGCCTTGGATGATGATGCAGTCCGCATTCGCGAGGTCCTGCACCGGCTGCGTGGCTCCGCCGCGCCCAAACGAGGATCCCAAACTGGGAACCGTGGCGCTGTGTCATATGCGGGCTTGGTTCTCGATCTGAATAGCGCCCGTGGCGGTAAACAGCTTCTTGATGAGGTAGTTTTCCTCGTTATCGATGGTCGCGCCACCGAGCGAGGCGATACCGAGCGTGCGGCGCACGGGGCGGCCGTGCTCGTCGGTATCCTGCCAGTGCTTCTTGCGCGCTTCGAGGTAGCGCTCGGTAATCATCGACATCGCGGTCTCGCGATCGAGCTTGACCCACTCTTTCGACTTCGGAGCGCGATAGAGGATGTCGGTTACGCGCCCGGGGGCGTTCACGAGCTGCTCACTCGCAGAACCCTTGGGGCACAAACGGCCACGCGAAATGGGCGAGTTCGGATCGCCTTCGATCTGGATGACCTTGTTGTCTTTCACGTACACGCGCTGGCCACAGCCAACGGCGCAGTAGGGGCACACGCTCTCAACGACCTTATCGGCGGTCGTGGTGCGCGCCTTGAGGTTCTGATACGTGGGCGACTGGGAGGTGGGGCCGAGCCCCAGCACATCGCGAGACTTGGCCTGCCTCAGCACAGGCCAATTAAGAGGATTTAGTGATGCCATGGCACAACCCTACCAGGGCACGCAATAAAAGAAACCCTGGTCACAGCCCACTTTTCAAAACTTTACCGTTGCAAAAACCGGCAAACGTCGGACCCTGGCAGCCACCCGGCCGCCCGGACACGCCCGGCTCGCTCGCCCCTCCGCTCTCCCCACTCCCCCGCGCACTCCCACACTCGAGTGCGAAGATGGAAGAGACCCGCGCACGAAGCGGACCCTCAACCCAAGGAGACTTCGAGAATGACCTCCGAAAATCTCACGCGCGCCGAAGCGCAGGAACGCTCCTCGTTCCTCGAGACCACGCACTACGACGTGCACCTCGACCTCACGCAAGGCCCGAAGACCTTCCTCACCGAATCCACCATTTACGTGAACTCGACCGAGGAACGCGAGACCTTCGTGGACCTCATCGCCCCGGAGGTTCTCGAGATCACCCTCAACGGGGAGACTCTCGACAACCCCGCGGAACGCTTCGACGGCGCGCGAGTCCAGCTTCCCGCGCTCAAGATCGGCGAAAACGTCATCACCATCCGCGCGAATGGCGCCTACATGAACACGGGTGAGGGCCTTCACCGCATGGTGGACCCCGTGGACAACGAGGTATACCTCTACACCCAGTTCGAGGTTTCCGATGCACGCCGCATGTACGCGAACTTCGAGCAGCCCGACCTCAAGGCCACGTTCGCCTTCACCATCACGGCCCCGGCCCACTGGCGCGTCATCTCGATCGCCCCGAGCCCCGAGCCAGTTCCGGCCGGAGAGGATTCCGACGGTCAGCCGATCGCCACGTGGAGCTTCGAGAAAACACCGAAGATCTCGACTTATCTCACGGCGCTCATCGCCGGTAAGTACGAGGGCTACGACGGCACGATCAAGTCCCGCAACGGCCGCGAGATCCCCGCGGGCGTGTACGCACGTGCGTCGCTCGCCGAATATCTCGACGGCGAATACATCGTCTCAGTTGCGCAGCAGGGCTTCGAGTTCTACGAAAACCTTTTCGATTACGACTACCCGTTCCCGACCTACGACCAAATCTTCGTGCCCGAATACAACATGGGCGCAATGGAGCACCCGGGTGCGGTGACCTTCGTTGAGCGCTACGTTTTCCGCAGTGCCGTCTCCGACGCGATTCGCGAACGCCGCGACCTCACTATTCTCCACGAGCTCGCCCACATGTGGTTCGGTGACCTCGTGACCATGAAGTGGTGGGATGACCTGTGGCTCAACGAATCGTTCGCCGAGTTCGCCTCGACCCTTTCCTCGGCGCGAGCCACGCGCTGGACGAATGCGTGGACGACCTTCGCGGGCTCCGAGAAGGCTTGGGCCTACAGCCAGGACCAGCTGCCTTCCACGCACCCGATCGTTGCCGACATGGTGGACTTCGATGCCGTGGAGACGAACTTCGACGGCATCACCTACGCCAAGGGCGCCTCGGTTCTGCGTCAGCTCGTTGCCTACGTGGGCGAGGACGCCTTCTTCGAGGGCCTTCGCGCGTACTTCAAGAAATACGAGTGGCAGAACACGACCCTCAACGACCTTCTCGACGAGCTCGAGGCCACGAGCGGCCGCGACCTTCGCTCGTGGAGCAAGCTGTGGCTCGAAACGACCGGTGTCAACACGCTCCGCCCCGAAATTGAGCGCAATGACGACGGCACCGTGGCATCGTTCGCGGTCCTTCAGTCGGCCGCCGGTGAACACCCCACGATCCGCCCGCACCGCCTCAAGATCGGTGGCTACAGCCTCGAAGGCGGCGTCGTGACCCGCACCGTGAGCGTCGAGACCGACATCGACGGGGAGCGCACCGAGATCGCCGAGCTCACGGGCAAGAAGGCCGACCTGTGGCTCATCAACGACGAGGACTTCACCTACGCCAAGGTGCGCCTCGACGATGACTCGCTCGCGTTTGCCCTCGAACACCTCCGCGAAATCGATGATGAGCTCGCCCGCACCCTCGTGTGGAGCGCGACGTGGGATATGACTCGCGACGCCGAGCTCCCGAGCCGCCGCTACCTCGATCTTCTCCTGAAGAACATCGACCGCGAAAAGGACTCCTCGGTTTTGCGCACGCTCCTCGGGCGTCTGGACCTCGTGGGCACGCGCTACGCGGCTCCGGCCGAGCGCGCGGAACGCGAAAAGAAGGTTGCCTCGGCGCTGTGGGAGCTCACGCAAGGGGCCGACGGCGGCAGTGATCAGCAGCTTCAGTTCCTCGAGTCGTACCTCCAGTTCGCTGGCGAGGGCGACCTCGACACCGTGAAGGGCCTGTTCGACGGCTCGGTCACCCTCAAGGACCGCGAGATCGACACCGACCTCACGTGGCAAATCACGATTGCCCTTGCGGCACTCGGCGGAATTGACGAGGCCGGTATCGACGAGGTCCTCAAGAGCGACGACACGCAAAATGGCCGCAAGAGTGCCCTCACGGCAAAGGCGGCGATCCCGACCGCCGAGGCCAAGGCCGCGGCGTGGAAGAAGACCGTCGAGGAAGACACACTCGCGAACGAGCACCTCACCTCGGCGATCGTCGGCTTCAACCGCGCAAGCGAGGAACTGCGTGCACCGTACATCGATCCGTACTTCGAGATGATCGAGAAGGCGTGGGCCTCCCGCTCGAGCGAGATCGCGAACCGCCTTATCCAGGGCTACTTCCCGGGCCAGTACCCGAGCGAAGAGATCGTCGCGAAAGCGGACGAGTGGCTCGCCTCGCACGAGGACGCGATCTACGGCATGCGCCGTCCCGTTCTCGAGGGCCGCGACTCGGTGGCCCGCGCGGTGCGCGTGCAAAACGCCGACAAGTAATCCGCTGAGGAGGCTGCGCTAAGGGCGCGGCCACCGTCGGAAACAGTGGGCGGCCTCACCATCGGTGGGGCCGCCTTCTTTATGCACACTCAAGGTTACGGGCCTACGGTTGGGGCATGAATCTTTTGGCAGAGACGACGACCGAAGAAGCCTTCTCGCTCGTGGATCGCGTTGGTGAGTGGCTACTTTCAAACGGGATCACGATCCTCGTGATCATTCTCGTGGCCCTCATCGTGCGGTTTGTGGTGGGTGCGCTCATCAATCGCGTGTTCACGACGATGTATCAATCGGGCTCACGCATTTCCCGCATGACCAACGTGGTGGTGAAGAAGAACCCCGATGCGGGGATGGCAGCCGCCAATGAGGAACGGCGCAAGCAACGCGCCGACACCCTCGCAACCGCGTCGAAAAACGTCGCGAGCGTGATCATCTGGTCGATCGCCTTCGTCATGATCCTCTCTCAAGTGGGCGTCAACATCGCGCCGATCATCGCCTCGCTTGGTGTCGCGGGCCTGGCCGCCGGTATCGGCGCTCAAACGCTTATTAAGGACGTCCTTGCGGGCGTGATCATGCTGTTCGAGGATCTGGTGGCCGTTGGCGATTACGTCGATCTTCAGTTCGCAGAGGGAACCGTCGAAAACGTGAATTTGCGCGTCACCCAGGTGCGCGGCCTCAACGGCGTCCTGTGGACGGTGCGCAACGGTGAAATCATTTCGCTCGGCAATTACTCTCGAGGCCTCGGAACCGCGTTTGTCATGCTCGATATCGCGAGCGGCGCCGATGATGCTGCGGTGACGGAGGCGATCCACACCGTGTTCGATGCGCTCAAGGCCGACCACAAGTGGTCAAAGCTCATTGTCGGCGCGCCCGAGGCTACTGGAATTCTTTCGGTGGACGGTGCCCGCTATCAGCGCCGAATTACTGCCGACACCATCCCCGGCAAACAGTGGGAGGTGGAGCGCGAGATCCGCAAGCGCCTTCGCGTCGAGTTCGATAAGCGGGGCGTCGAGTTTGCGCTCCCCCGCTTCCAGGAGTCGGCATAAACGACTTTAGGTGCGCCTGAAGGTGGACGGTGCACCCGTGATGCTCTCGAGGGCCGTGCGCAGCTGTTCCGGCATGCGCACGGCCTTTCCCGTTGGCGCCTCGACGATCACGATCACGGTGCGTGCCTTGGCGTAAGGGTGCTCGGGCTCCTCGGCCGTGTGAATCTCGTAGTCGAGGTCGAGGGACGCACCGCCGATCTTCGATACCCACATGCGCACGATGACACCATCACGGCGATAGCCAAGTGGGCGCATGTACTCGATTGTGTGGGCCGCCACGAGTGTCTGGAACGGTCCGCCCGGAGAGAGTTCCTCGAGCGCCGTTGGGTAGGCAGGTGCACCGTTCGCGAGTTCAGTTTCCGACGGTTGCCAAAAAGCCCTCGTGCGGGCTTCTTCGAGGAGCCGCAGGTACGCCGTGTTGTTCACGTGCCCGTACCCGTCCAGGTCACTCCACCTGACGGGTACGGGGATGTCGAGATACGCCACGGGCTGGCCGCTAGTCGGTCCTGTGATCGAACGTGCCGTGAATGCCGACGCTTTGGATCACGCCGGTCGTGGGGTTTGGTTCGCGGTGGCGGAAGGCAAGGGCGATGATGACCGCTCCCGCAAGTGTGAGCGCGAGCGCGACCCACCACGAAGCACCTGCCATGACGAGCGCCGGAAGCGTCGCGATCGTGAGGATATCGACGAACCCGATCGGAATGTACGCGATTCCGTAGTAGTCGAGGGTCTTCGACTTCATGTCGGGGTCGACGATGCGAAGGAGCGCCATGCCCATGCCGGCAGTGCCGGTGTTCCAGCCCCATGTGAAAATGCCCTGCTCAACCTTGTGTTCGGCGAAGAGCTGCTTCGATACGAAGACGTAGTAGGCGAGCACGAAGAGGGCGCCCGCGGTAATGAGGATGAGAAGCGGCTGCCAGTAGGACGCAACGACCTTCGGATCGATCGACGCCACGCCAAATGCCACGAGGAGGTCGGTCGACATGCCGCTGCCACGTTCAAAGATCTTCCCTTCAAACGCGTTCTCGGCCTTGAAGGCCTTGAGAATGAAGAGCACAACGTAGCCAAGGAGGAAGGACACGCTGAAGGTGGGGACCGAGAGCCACTCGACCTGGCTATTCGCCCACGACGTGAACATGTACGCGAAGGCCGCGATCATGAAGAGCAGGCCCAGGTGGTAGGTGATCGGGTCAAGGCTCGTCGCGGACACGGGGGAAACGCCGATCGATTCGCGGTTCTCCTCGGCGATGATGCCGGTGCGCAGGTCTTTCGGAAGCGACTTGAAGTCCTTGAGGTAGGCGGTGTTGCCGCGCATCGATTCGACTTTGATGATCGCAATGCCGCCCACAACTGAGAGGACGATGCCGATGGTGGCGGAGGTCATGCCAAGGGAAAGCGCCTCTGGCCATGTGTCCCCGAAACCGTCGGCAATCGCAGCCGCAGTGCCGTGCCCGCCCATGAAGCCGGCAGCCAGGAGGAGACCGAAGCCGTCCGGCAGATCGTTAAAGAAAAGGCTCAGGATCCCGAGCGCAAAAAGGAGGCCGAAGCCCCACTGCAATACCGAGATGGCCTGGGAGACGGACCACATGGTGCGCACGGCGCGAAAAACGTTGCCGAGCCCCGCGATCTTCGAGGTGAACGGCAGCGCCGCGAAGACGACAGCAATGAGAATCGACGAGTAGATCGGGACGGAACTGCTGAACGGAATAATGTTCAGGACGTTGGGACCCAAAATCAAGCCAAGGAGGCCGGCGATCAGGCCGGCCGGCAAAAAGAGAGACTGGATGGGCTTGACCCAGGCGCGCAGCAGCACGCCGATGAGGATCAAGAGGCCCATCCAGCCAAGGTCGGTAAAGACATCCCACGCGCTCATGGTTCACATCCTTTGACTCGTCTCGGTGATAGAAGGAAACGAGTCACGGTACCACGCGCGAAGGCACCTGAGTCACGTTCAGGTAACGGGGAGCACCGAACGGGACTTAGTCCGCGAGTTCTCCCATGGGGCCCCAGCCTTCTCCTTCAATCTCCTTCGAGATAATCTCGGGGGTTTCAGCAACGAGCGGGCGCATGGTGTCGAGGCCGGCCTGGAAGTGCGGGTAGTTGACGTGCTTCTCGCCCGCTTCGCCGTCGCGGTACATCTCCACAAGAAGGAACTCGTTCTCGCGTTCCGTGCTGCGGTACCACTCGAAGAAGAGGCAGCCTTCCTCCGCGCGGCACGCGTTCGTGTAATCGGTGAGTTTCTCGAGGAAGGTGGCGGTTTCTTCGGGCTTGACCTGGTATTTCACGTTGATGAAGATCATGCCCTCACCTTAGCCCTCGACGCTGTACGTGGCCTTGCCGCCAAATCAGCAGGTGCGCGAACCAGCGCTAAGGCCGGCGACGATGTTCTCCACAACGTCTCTCGCGGGCGGCTCGATGCTCGCGATAATCCCGGCTTCGTCATCGCCAAGCTGTTCGAGGGTCGCGAACTGGGAATCGAGTAGCGAGGCAGGCATGTACTCGTGGTGACGGTGCGCAATACGCCCGGCGATGAGTTCTTGGCTTCCTGCAAGGTGGACGAACGTGAGATCGGGTGCGTAGGAGCGGAGCTGATCGCGGTAGCAGCGTTTCAGGGCCGAGCACACGATCGCGCACGTCACCCCCTTCGCTCGCTCGGTCGCAATCGTGCGGCCAATAGCGTCAAGCCACGGGGCACGGTCGTCGTCGGTGAGCGGCGTGCCGGAGGCCATCTTCTCCTTGTTCGCGGCCGGGTGCAGGTCGTCCCCGTCAATGAACGCAAGGCCCAACCGTTCGGCGAGGGCTCTTCCGACGGTGGACTTCCCCGTGCCCTGCACACCCATGATGATGAGCGGGGTTTGGCTCACGACGCGTCTCCTTTTGACTGTGGGCGGCAAAAATCTGCCTTCCACTCTAGAGGATCCATCAGGATGCGCACCTCTAGGATTAAGAGAACGAAAGGAACGCCATGCCTGCTTCGAGCACCCACAATCTCACCCTTGCGATCGCCGTTGACCTTCCCGAAAAAGAGTGCGCCTTAATCCGCGAGCGCGAGCCCCGTGTGAATGTCGTTCCCACGGGCCCTCTCGCGCGGCCGCGCCGCTATAACTCCGATTGGGTGGGCGATCCTCATTTCGCACGGTCCGAAGGTGACGAGCGCCGCTACCGCGAGATCCTCGAGAGTGCCGATGCCGTTGTGGGACTTCCCGATGATGACCCGCAAAAACTCGCCGCTCTCGTGCGGAGCAATCCGAAGCTTCGCTGGGTCCATACGATGGCTGCGGGCGGGGGCGCCCAGGTGAAAGCCGCGAACCTGAGCGAGGAGGAGCTCACGCGCGTGACCTTCACGACCTCGGCTGGCGTGCACGGCAGTACTCTTGCAGAGTTCGCGATCTTTGGGCTTCTCGCGGGCGCGAAGAATCTGCGCGGCCTCGAGCGCGACCAGTTGGCACATGAGTGGCCGATCATTCGCGTGCATCCGCGGCACCTCGATGAAATGACGGTGCTCGTGCTCGGCCTCGGCGGTATCGGTAAGGCCGTGGCCTCGCGGCTCAAGGCTTTCGGCACCGAGGTCTGGGGAACCTCGCGCTCGGGTCGCGCTGTCGAGAATGTGGACCGCATCGTGCCGCTCGCCGACCTTCACGACGCACTGTCGAAGGTCGACGCGATCGTGGTCACGCTTCCCGGTACGGACGAAACACGGCATATGCTCGATCGGCAGGCGTTTTCTTCGATGAAGAAGGGCATGCTTCTCGCGAACGTGGGTCGCGGAAGCGTGATCGACGAAGCGGCGCTACTTGACGCTCTCGACGACGGCACTGTCGACTTCGCCGCACTCGACGTGGTGGAACACGAGCCCCTGCCCAGCGATAGTCCGCTGTGGGATCACGAGAAGGTTCTCCTCAGCCCCCACTCAGCTGCACTGAGCTCGCAGGAGGGCATGCGCATCGCGGCAATCGTGGCACGCAACGCGACGGCACTCCTCGACGGTGAACCGCTCACGAATGTGGTCGATACCCTCAACTTTTATTAGGAGAGCGTTCATGCGCCCTTCGTTAAGATGGGCGCATGTCGATTCCCGAGCCAGAAGCCGTGACCCGCAGCCTCCTCGATCTTTTCGAACTTCGGAAGATCGATGGGCCTGAACACACATTTGAGGGAACCTCGCTCCCCCAGCCCGGTGGGCACGTGTTTGGCGGGCAGATGATGGCGCAGGCACTCATCGCCATGGCGCGGACCGTGCCGGAGGGGCGCCGCGTGCACTCGACCTACGCCTCGTTCCTCGAGCCCGCTCGCGCGAGTGAGCCGCTGACCTTCACCGTGCGTACGCTTCGAGACGGCGGGTCGTTCTCCACCCGCGCACTCGAGGTGACGCAGAACGGAAAACTCATCCTCACGGTGAACGGTTCGTTCCAGGAGCGTCAAGAGGGCGTGCACCACGTGGACGAGGTAGCGTCGGAACACTCCCCCGAAACTCTCCCAAGCACACGCGAAGAACTGGGCCAAGTAAACCACCCGCTCGCGCAGTTCATGGCGTACCAGCGCCCCGTGGATATCCGTAACGCGACCGGCTCCCTATATTTCACGCCCGATCCTGAAAAGCGCGCCGAACAGGCCGTGTGGATGCGCACCCTCACCCCGATCGGCACCCGCGATCCACTCACCCATGAAGCGTTCCTCACGTACGCGAGCGATTACACGCCCTTCGAGCCGACCATCCGCCGCCAGGGCCTCACGTGGCTTACGCCCGGCCTGCGCGTCGCCACTCTCAACCATTCGATGTGGTTCCACTCGGATGTCAACGTTGACGACTGGCTGCTGTACGTGCAGCGCTCCCCCGCCGCGACCGGCGGCCGCTCGCTCAGCGTTGGTCAGATTTACACGCGCGAAGGCTCGCTCGTCGCGACCGTGAACCAAGAGGGCATGTTCCGCATCCGCTCGGAGGTGAAGGACAGTGACCACCCCGCCCTTTGATCCGAGCGCCCGCGTCGAGAAGGTTGCCACCGGAGCGGCCTGGGCTGAGGGCCCTTTGTGGTACCCCCTCGAGAAGGTTGTGCGCTTTAGCGATATCCCGAACAACCGCATCATCCAGCTCGATCCCGCCACCGGCGAAACACTCGTGTGGAAGAGCGGCGTCAACTACACGAACGGCCGCGCTCACCACCCCGATCTGGGGGTCGTGGAATGCAATCACGGGACTCGCTCGCTCGATAAGGCGCCGCTCGTGCCGTTCATGGACGCAGAAATGCTCATCGACTTCTTCGAAGGCGGGCGCCTCAACTCCCCGAACGACGTTGCCGTGCACCCGATCGAGCACACGATCTGGTTCACCGACCCTCCCTACGGGATTCTCAGCGAGGGCCAGGGGCAGCCGGGCGAGATGGAGTACGGGCGCGCGTACGTGTTCAAGCTCGATCATCACGGCGACCTCGAGGCCGTTGTGACCGAACTGAGCCGCCCGAACGGCATCGCTTTCAGCCGAGATGGGAAACGCCTGTACGTCACGAACACCGCCGACAACCCGAACAAGCCCGAAGAGAACGCCCCCGAATCCGTCACGGATAGCGCGGGCCGCCACCACATTTGGGCTTTCGACCTTGACGCCGACAACGCGGTCGTCAAGGGCAGCGGGCGCCCGTTTGCCTGCCCCGAGGCTGGGGTTCCCGATGGCATCACCGTCGACGAAGAGGACCGCGTATGGTCCTCCGGCGGGGACGGGGTGAGCGTGTTCGATTCCGACGGCTCTCTGATCGCCCATGCGCCCGTTCCAGAAGTGGTGTCTAATCTCTGTTTCGGCGGTGAGAGCGGCCAAGACCTGTTCATTACGGCTACCACGAGCCTCTACCGGCTGCGCACGAATACGCGCGAGCCGTGGAGTTTCGCCTAGCGATTACTCGTTGCAGCCTCGGGAAAGAGCATCGCGGTCCACGATTCGACGAGCCGCTCGAGAATCTCCCCGCCTACTTCGTCGAGGCCCGGACCGAGCTGACCGAAAACCTCGGCGCTGATCGTGCCGAGTAGCGCGCACCAGAGGTCGATCGTGGTCGCCGCGCGTCGAGTGGCCTCGCCGCGGTCTATTGCGCAGTCTTCTCCTGTCTCGGCCTCCGCGTTGTCGAGAGCGTGCCGGCCAACGGCCCCGAACACGTCCTCCAACCCACCCTCGAGGAAAGCGGCATACGTGTCGCTCGGGTTTGCGCCGACGGAAGTGCCGGACGCGACGATTCGCGCGAGGCGGGCGAGTAGCCGAGTACCCGGTGCGATTGTGCGTTCGGCTGGCGCGGTATAGCCGGGAACGGGTGTGCCGTACACGAGGCCCCATCGCGCTGTGTTTGCGAGCGCCCATGCGCGCATGGCGCGCGCGAACGTTCCGAGATCCTCGGGGCTTTCTGCGCCGCACCGCTCTTCTGGGTCCAGACCCAAGGCGTCGTCAACGGCATCAGCAAGGTCGGTGTAGGCGTCGACGACGAGTAGCGTGAGCAGCTCATCGCGGTCGCGAACGTATCGGTACAAGGCCGATGACGCGACCGACATGTCGCGGGAGATTTCCCGCAACGAGAGGTCTGCGGGGCCTTTCTCCTCAAGCTGCTGCTTGGCGAGGCGCAGGATTTCGGCTTCCATGCGCCGCCGATTCTCGGCGCGGCTTCGGCGTTCATTCATGCGTCCATCCTCGCATTTCACATTCTCGAATTCGATATCGAGAGCAGTGCTCTTGTTTTAAGGAGCGCGAGCACCTATATTTTTCAAACGAGAGCACTGATCACACTTTTGAGAGGCGTCATGAAGATTCTCATCACGGGGGCCGGACAGATCGGCAATGCAATCATCAGATCACTGCGCGCAACGGGCGACGATGTGACAGTCATCCGGCGCAGCACACACCCAATCGAAGGTGTGCGCGTTATTTCTGGCGATGCAGGCGAACGCGCTCTACTCGAACGCGAAGCGCGCGCCGCGGACGCGATCATGCACTGCATCCACGCGCCCTACACTGCACAGGCCTGGCGAAAAGAACTGCCCCACCGCGAGCAAGCAGTCATGGACGTCGCCGCAAGCCTTGGGATCCCCGTCATCTTCCCCGAATCCGTCTACGCCTTCGGGACGCAGGCGCACGATCTGCACGAGGGTGCGCCGATACATCCGTGCTCTCCCCTGGGGGACGTGCGCGCCGAGCTCCTCGACGCTCGCGCGGCACACGCGGCGCACACCGCGAGCATCGTCGCCGCCGACCTTGTGGGAAAGGGCGCCTCCGCGAAGGCATCGGTGCCAACGATGAGCATCGTCAACCCCACCCTTGCCGGTAAAGCGTGCTGGACATTCGGAAGCCTCGATACCCCTCACGCCATGACGTTCGTATCGGATCTCGCCGAAGCCATGATCCACGTGGCGCGGGAGCACACGCGCGTTTTCGCGAGCAACTCGAGCGTGACGCTCAATGCCCCCTCCCCCGCTCCAATCACTTTCCGAGAACTTGCACGCACCGTCTCCGCCCGCGCGAACGTGAGCGAGCCGAAGATTCGCACAATCCCGGCCTGGGCACTCTCTTTAACGGGGCTGGCGAGCCCCACACTCCGTTCGCTTTCGCAGCAACGATATCTGTGGGACTCGCCATCACGCCTCGCGCCTGGAGCGCTCACCGAAGAGCACGGCCTCGAGTCAACGAGGTGGAGCGAGGCGATTTTCGCCTAGAGCGCGGGGCTCACGCCATCGCGGCGTTGCCCTCTTCCTGGGCTTTCTTGAGACCTTCCTCGGCGGAGAGATTGCCCGCGAAGATCTCCTGGAAGATGGGCATCACGGCATTGAGGCCGGCGAGGGACTTTGCGCCGGTATCTGCGGGGCCGGGGTTCTTTGCCGCTTCGATGAACTGCTCAACGTCGACGCCCTGATCCTTCCAGAAGTCCACGAAGGACTGCTGCGCATCCACGTGGCCAGGGAACGAGATTCCCTGCTCACCGAGGGGAATCTGCCCCTCCTTCGAGCCGAGCCATTCGAGAAGCTTCACAACCGACTCCTGGTCCTCGCGCTTCGCGTTGCCCGCGGCAACCACGCCATGCACGAGCGACTTCGCACCGTTCGGGCCCGCCACCATGGGGGCGATCGCCCACTCGAAGGCGCCGTCAACCGAATCGTGGATCGTCTTGAGGCTAAACGGGCCGCTCTGGAAGAGACCGAGTTTGCCCTGAATAAACAGGTCACGCGCGAAGTCGCCATTCGTGTTCGTATCGGCGGCCGAAGGCGCAACCTTGAGTTCGTTCACGAGGGCAGCGAGGTAGGAGAACACCTGGATGCCCTGCTCAGAATCAAACGCGTACATGTCGTTGTCGTCCTGCCACTCGGCACCGTTCGAGCTCAGGAAGGGGCCGATGATGGACTGGCGATCGCACGCCGCGTTGAAACCAAACATGCCGTCCTTCGTGAGTGCGGTCGCGGCATCGCGAAGGGCATCCGAGCCGGCGGTGGGATCGAAGGCGAGGGTCGTGGGGTCCACACCGGCAGCGTCGGTGAGGTTCTTGTTGTAGAAGAGGGCGATCGAGTCCCAAACCTGTGGAACACCCCAGAGCGAGCCGTCGCGGGTGTACAGGTCAACGACGGCCTTCTCCCAGTCCTTCACGGATCCACCAAGCTCCTCCGAAACATTCACGAGCGCTCCGGCCTGCTGGAATTGGGTGAAGCTCGCGGAGTTCAGCCAGAACACGTCTGGGGCGCTATCCGAAGCGCCGTCGGAGAGATCGAGCGGGAGCTTCGTCCAGTAGTCATCCCACGGAACAACCTCGACATCGACCTTGATCCCCGATTCCTCGGTGAATTTCTTGAGCGATTCCTCGTAGGCTGCCTTCGCCGTGTCATCCCAAATGCGGAACTTCAGCGCCCTGGCGTCGGAACCCGAGCCCTTTTTCGCGGACGAGCCCGAATTCGACGGCGAGCACGCGGCGAGTGCCGCGGCCGCGGAGGCGGCGAGTCCACCGGAGAGAACTGTGCGACGTGAAACCATGGGAAGCCCTTTCTTCAGCGGTCGTGCGGGCACGAACGCGCCACGCAATGTCTTGAGACCTAAGCATACCCGATATTTATGGGGGGCATAAGAGATCTTTAGCGCAGCTCGGTTCCGCCGATCGATTGCGCCACCTGCTTCTGGAACACGAGATACAGAAGAATGAGCGGAATCATCGCGAGCGTCGTTGCCGCCATGACCATCGTCCAGTTGTTGTTGTACTGGGTACTGAGTGCCGAGGTCGCAACCGTGAGGGTTTGCCACGTCTCACCCGTGGTAATAATGAGCGGCCACATAAAGGAGTTCCAGTGGGTCACCACCGTGATAACGACGAGCGTCACGATGATCGGACGGTTGAGAGGCACCACAAGGTTGCGAATCAAGCGTAGGTGCCCCGCGCCATCCACGCGCATCGCATCGAGGAGCTCTTGTGGAACGCTACGAAAGTTCTCGCGCAGCAGGAACACGGCGTAAGGGCTGCCAAACATGAACGGTAGTACGAGAGCCCAGAACGTATTGCGAAGCCCCAACTCTTGGAATGCCAGGAAGAGCGGCACGACAACCACGACTTGAGGCACGAGCAGAGTCGCGATGAAGGCCCAGAACAGCAGATCGCGGCCGGGGAACTCCAAAAATGCGAACGCATATGCGGCAAGAATCGAAAAAATGATCTGCCCCACGAGGATCACCGCGACCATTTGGGCCGTCACGGCAAATGGGGTCACAAAACTGTGCGGCCCCGTGAAGAGCGCCGTAAAGTTCTCGAGCGTCGCAGGATCCGGGAGGTGGATGGGGCCCTGGCGAAGGAAGTCACTCGGCTCACGCAGCGCCGTCATGATCGACAGCGAAAACGGCGCGAGAGTGAGCACGGCAGCAATGATGAGGATCGTGTAGGCCACGATCGCCGAAAGAACCGACTTTTTCTTCATGAACACCACCCTCAGGACATGTCGTAGGTGATGCGGCTCGAGAAGAACCGCTGCTGAATAAACGAGAGAGCAGCGAGAATCACGAAGAGAATCACGGCCACCGCCCCGGCGCGGCCAAGGCGCCCAGCACCGAACGCCTCGTTATAGATCAGCGAGGCCACCACCTGCGTGCTATTACCGGGGCCTCCCCCGGTCAGCGAGTACACGGTGTCAAACACCTGGAAGCTCGCGACCATTTGCGTGAGGGCCACGAAAAACGTCGTGGGATTCAAGAGCGGAAGGGTAATCGCGAAGAAACGGCGCACGCTGCCCGCGCCGTCGAGCTCCGCAGCCTCGTAGATCGATGGTGGGATCTTCTGAAGGCCGGCCTGATAGAAAAGCGCGTTATATCCGACGGCTTGCCACACCGCCACGAAAGCCACGGCCGGAAGGGCGAGCGTGTGCGACGTGAGCCACTCGATTCGTGTTCCGAGCAAGGCGTTGAGGGCACCGTAGGTCGGCTGGTAGATCCACTTCCACACCACACCGATCGCCACGGGGGCGCACACCCACGGGATCACCACAATGATCCTGAACAGTGTCGACCCGGGGAACATTTTGTTGAGTTGAACCGCGAGCAGGAGGCCTAGCGCAATGCCGAGAGGCACGCTCATGAGTGTGAACAGAAGCGTCACGAAGAGCGAGTTCCACAGCGCGTCGCCGCTGAACAAGATCTCGTAGTTTTTGAAGCCGATGAAGTCGCGGGAGCCCACGATCTCCCAGTTCGTCAGCGAAAGACCGAAGGCCACGACGACGGGAAGAAGAATAAAGGCGAACACGCCGATCGCTGCAGGCAACACGAAAAGCCACGAAAGAATCGGGTGGCGGAGTCGCATCACAGATTCAACTCCTTCCACCCGATTCTCTCTGGACTGTGGCCGGAACTTATGCCCGGCCTAACGATTGGCTATGCCAGCGTACACCCCGATCACTGGGCAACGCGCACAAGGCCAAGCTCAGCGGTGTGAGCAAGAACGCGATGCGAGGGGACAACGCGCACGGTGTAACCAACCGCACCCAGGCTCTCAAGCTGGCGCGAGGCCGCGTAGCGACCGTCAACGCCCTGGGTCATGGGGGCCACGATCGTGTCGGTAAGGTCCCCCTCGTCGTTGACGTTGCCCACGATGAGCTGCACCTCGACATCCTCAACATGGATCGAGGCCAGTTCAACGCTCGCGCTCACGGCAAGAACATCACCGTCAACCGAATCCTCGACGTCGTGAACACTCACGCCGCCCCAGCCCTGCGCGAGGCGCTGCTTGTATTCGGCGAAGTCGTGCGACAGGCCCGGCTCGTTCGCAAACAGCGCAACCGCCTTTGATGCGGGCGCGTACAACTCGTTGACGTAATCGCGCACCATGCGGGTCGCGGTGACCTTCGGCGCAATTTCCACGAGGGAATTGCGCACCATTTGCAGCCACTTCGCCGGAACGCCGTTCTCGTCGCGGTCATAGAACAGCGGAACGATGCGGTTTTCGAGAATGTTGTAGAGGCTCTCCGCTTCGAGGCGGTCACGCTCAGCACGGTCCTCGATGTCGACCGTATCGATCGTCCAGCCGGCATCGTCGGTCGCCATTTCGTCCCACCAACCGTCGGACGTCGAGAACGTGAGCCCGCCGTTGAGCGCAACCTTCATGCCTGAGGTTCCCGAAGCCTCCTCGGGGCGGATCGGGTTGTTGAGCCACACGTCCGAACCCGACACGAGGTACTGCGCCATGCGAATGTCGTAATCCGCGAGGAACACGATGCGGTGGCGCACCCCGTGATCGTCTGCGAATTGCACGAGGCGCTGCATGAATTCCTTGCCCGGGTAATCCGCGGGGTGTGCCTTACCGGCCACGACGATCTGCACCGGATGCTCCTCGTTGAGGAGAATCTTGCGCAAACGCTCAGGCTGGCTCAGCATGAGCGTGAGGCGCTTGTAGGTCGAGACGCGGCGCGCAAAACCAATCGTGAGCACGTTCGGGTCGAGAACCGAATCGACCCAACCGAGCTCGCCTGGGTGAGCACCGCGGCGCACCCACGAGCGACGCACATCTTCACGCGCACGCTCGACAAGGTTCGTGCGAAGCGTGTTGCGCACCTCCAACAGCGACTCATCGCTCAAAGTTCCAAGCGCAGACCAATCACTGAGCGCCGAAAGATCCACGTCACCGAACACGCTCTTGTACAGCGCATCCATGGGGCGCGAGATCCACGTGCGACGGTGCACACCGTTTGTGATCGACGTGATCGGCACTTCCGCCTCGTCAAAGCCCGGGTAGAGGTCCTTGAACATGCGGCGACTCGTCTCGCCGTGGAGCTTCGCCACACCGTTCGACCGCTGGGAAAGCCGGAAGCCCATGTGGGCCATGTTGAACACGTGGCCGCCATCCTCGACGCCGAGCGCGAGGGCTGCTTCAACCGGCAGGTTCGGCACGAGGTGCGAGATCCCGTTGCCATCGGCATCGAGGAAGTGGCGCAGTTGACCGGCGTCAAAGCGGTCGATGCCGGCGGGCACGGGCGTGTGAGTCGTGAACACCGAGCCCGCGCGGGTCTGTGTGAGGGCGGCATCGAAGCTCAGCCCCTTGCCCATGAGCTGGCCGATCCGTTCAAGGCCGAGGAAGCCCGCGTGGCCTTCGTTGAGGTGGAACACATCGCGTTCGCGGCGCCCCTCGAGCTCCGCGAAGCGCTCAACGGCGCGCACGCCACCAATGCCAAGAACGATCTCTTGCTCGATGCGGTGGAAATGGTCGCCGCCGTAAAGACGGTCAGTGATCTGGCGGGCGCCCTCGTCGTTGCCCTCGACATTCGTGTCGAGCAGGAGGAGCGAAATACGGCCCACCTGCGCTTTCCACAGTGCAATCGTGACGATGCGCTCGCCGGGGAACGTGACATTCACGCACACCTGGTCACCGTCGGCATCTGTCACTGGCACGACCGCGAGATCTTCCGTGACGTTCTGCTTGTAGTTTTCCTGCTGCCAGCCTTCCCGGTTGAGCGATTGCGAGAAGTAGCCCCACTGGTAGAGCAGGCCCACGCCGATGAGGTCAACGCCGAGATCGGAGGCCGACTTGAGGTGGTCGCCCGCAAGGATGCCAAGGCCACCGGAGTAGATCGGGAGGGTCGGCGAGATACCGAATTCCATCGAGAAGTACGCAATCGCGGGAGATCCCGGCGCTTCCTTTTGGAACCAGCGATCGGAACTCATGTAGTTCTCGAGATCCGCGAGACGCGCGTCAAGAGCCGCGCGGAATTCCGGATCTGCAGCGACCTCGCTGTAGCGGCGCGCGGGAACCATCCCAAGCTGCACAACGGGATTGCGGTTGCTCTCCTCGAATGCGCGCGGGTCAAGCGCCTCGAAAAGGTCGCGAGTTTCGGCGTTCCAGGTCCACCGGAGGTTATAGGCGAGGGTGCGAAGTCCCTCGAGCTCAGCGGGAAGTTCGGACGTGACGGAAAGGGTACGTAGTGCCTTCATACCCCTTAAGGTAGCCGAGCCCGCCGCTCACCATGGCTTTTCCGCATGAAATGTTCTTGCGGAGTTTGCTCAAGGTTAGCGGCGGGCTCGACCTCGGCGATCGTTACTGGATATCGCGAACTTTCGAACAGTCCCACGCACACCAGATGAGAAGCGCGAGCGTGACGAGGCTTTGGAGAACAGGAAGTGCGATTGGGAGCAGCGGAACCTCCGCATCCGTCTTCACAGCGTTGATGATGGAGCCGAGGATGCTCACCGTCTCAATAGACCACGAGTCGACATTAAACGACAGGGGAATGAGGATGGACACCACACCCACGAGTTGCGACACCACGGCCCACATGAACACCGCGACAATCACGGGCCCCGCGACTCCAAGCTTGCCCAAGAACCCCTTGCTTCCCACAAGCACGGCGAAATACACGTAGACGAGGAACGACACGACCCCAAGCACAATCCACATAAGCCCGCACGTCAACACCACCGGATGCTCACGGAAAAGTTGCCCAACTGCGGTCAGGAGATCATCGAGGGCGAGGGCTCCTTTGGGTGCAAGAAACGCGAACGAAAGAACCACCATCACGAGCATCCCCACGACCGATACGGATAGAGCGAGCACGCCGCTCACGAGCTTCCCTGCCAAAAGGGCGAGCCCACCGACGGGCCACGTGCGAGTGACCGGGGCTTCACGCCCCACCATGCTCACGTAGAAATACCCCGCAAGCACTAGGCCGGTCGCGGCGACCAACAGGCCCGCAGCCATCCATACACCCACAAAAGCAACCGGCTTGAGAGGCGCCACGAGGGCCCCTAGGCCGGAGAACGCGAGTGCCACCGCAATACCTGCGAGCGTTGCCATGCCTGTCATCGGTAGCATCCGGCTCACATCGAGCCGAACGACGGTCCCGACCCCAGGCAACCTCATGCTATCTGCGTGTGCGTTCATATCCATACACCTTCCTCAGTCGATCGACGAGCCCGTCGCCCGTCTGTTCACGCAGTTCATCGGGACAGACATCGTCGACGATCTGCCCGCGGCGCATGAGAAGCGCCCGATCCACGATCAACTCGAGATCCTGCACCATGTGAGAAGTAATAAGGAGACAACAGTCGTCGCCGAGAGCCGCGATCACCTCGCGCAACGTTTGCTCGCGCGAAAGCGGGTCGACGCCAGAGATCGGCTCATCGAGAAGGAACAGCCGCGCGTCGCGTGCCATGGCGAGCGCGATATGCGCCTTTTCCTGCTGCCCTTTACTAAGTTCGCGCAAACGCCGTGTTGGCTCTACCCCGAAGTTTTTGAGTATCGCACGCGCCTTAGCCTCGTCGAAGTCCGCGAACACCTGCCCAAACATGCGCATGCAGGACTCGACAGTAAAGCGCGCAGGAAGCGCCGACCGATCCGGCAGGTAGCTCACCATCGATTTCGATCGTGGCCCGACTAATTCGCCGCACACCCGCACTTCGCCAGAATCCAGTCGAACGAGGCCCGCGACTGCCTTGAGGAAGGTCGATTTTCCACAGCCGTTCTCACCGATCAGACCGACGATGCTTCCAGGCTCGACGTCGAGATCGACGCTGTCGAGGGCAGTCGTCGCCCCGTAGGCCTTTGAAGCCTTGGCTACTCGCAAAAGTTGCGAAGTCATGGTTTTTCACCCTTTCGAGAGCGATCTAAGAGACGCTCACGGAAGAGCGTTTCAATATCCTGGGGCGAGAGTCCTAGCCCCGTGAGCTGCTCGAGTGCACGATCCGCGATCGCTTCACTCTCGCTAGTTTTGAGATCATCCGTAGCGCCATCAGTCACCAGCACTATGCGCCCCGATGTTCGTTCACTCTTGGTATGGCCCCGACGGTCCATCTCGGCGAGGGCTTTCTGCACAGTGTTGGGGTTGACGCGATAGTCGAGGGCGAGGTCGCGAGTCGAAGGGACCTTTTGGCCCGCAATCCATTCGCCCGACGCAATTTTTCGCGTGAACTCCTCGACCAACTGAACCCACACCGGTCTCGAAGTGTCGAACTCCATCCACACCACCTTGTCTTACTGTATTACGCACTTAGTACAGTAGCACACTTGTGAGGGCAAAGAAAACCCGGGACCTCAAGAGTCCCGGGTGTTCTTATCGACTCCTTCGCTCAAAGGAGCGAGCGACGTTATTAGTCCCTCGTGAGGCGGCGATGCGTCACACGATGCGGACGCGCGGCGTCCTCTCCAAGACGTTCAACCTTGTTCTTCTCGTACGACTCGAAGTTGCCCTCAAACCAGTACCAGTTCGAGGGGTTCTCCTCGGTGCCCTCGTAGGCGAGGATGTGGGTCGCCACTCGGTCAAGGAACCAGCGGTCGTGGGAGACCACCACGGCGCAGCCGGGGAAGTTCAAGAGCGCATTCTCGAGCGAGCTCAGGGTTTGAACATCGAGGTCGTTGGTCGGCTCGTCGAGAAGCAAAAGGTTGCCGCCCTGTTTGAGCGTGAGGGCGAGGTTCAAGCGGTTACGCTCGCCGCCCGAGAGCACGCCGGCCTTCTTCTGCTGGTCCGGGCCCTTGAAGCCGAACTGCGACACGTACGCACGCGAGGGAATCTCCACCTTGCCAACCTCGATGAAGTCGAGGCCATCGCTCACGACCTCCCAGAGGTTCTTCTCGGGGTCGATGTTCTCGCGGTTCTGGTCAACGTAGCTGATCTTGACGGTCTCGCCGACCTTGAGCTCGCCCTCGTCGAGAGGTTCGAGCCCCACGAGGGTCTTGAAGAGGGTGGTCTTGCCCACGCCGTTCGGGCCGATCACGCCGACGATGCCGTTCGGTGGGAGCGAGAAACTCAGGCCATCGATGAGAACACGATCGCCGAAGCCCTTCTTGAGGTTCTTCGCGTCGATCACGACGTTGCCGAGGCGCGGGCCCGGCGGGATCGTGATTTCTTCGAAGTCGAGCTTGCGCATCGACTCGGCTTCCTTCGCCATCTCCTCGTAGCGAGCGAGGCGCGCCTTGGACTTCGCCTGGCGACCCTTCGCGCTCGAGCGCACCCATTCGAGTTCTTCCTTGAGGCGCTTTTGGAGCTTTTGATCTTTCTTGCCCTGGACCTCGAGGCGTTCCTGCTTCTTTTCGAGGTAGGTCGAGTAGTTGCCCTCGTACGGGTAGAGGTGGCCGCGGTCGACCTCAGCGATCCATTCGGCGACGTGATCGAGGAAGTAGCGATCGTGGGTAATCGCGATAACGGCACCCTCGTAGCTCTGCAGGTGCTTCTCGAGCCACAGCACGGACTCGGCATCGAGGTGGTTCGTGGGCTCGTCAAGAAGGAGCAAGTCCGGCTTCTGGAGGAGGAGCTTGCACAGTGCTACTCGGCGACGCTCGCCACCGGAAAGGTGCGTCACGGGCTCGTCGCCGGGCGGGCAGCGCAGGGCGTCCATCGCCTGCTCGAGCTGCGAGTCGAGATCCCAGCCGTTCGCGGCGTCGATCTCCGTTTGAAGAGTGCCCATTTCGGCCATGAGCGCGTCGAAATCGGCATCGGGTTCACCCATGAGTTCGCCGATCTCGTTGAAGCGCTGCACCTTCGCGTAGAGGTCGCCCATGCCTTCCTGGACGTTCTCGAGAACGGTCTTTTCTTCGTTGAGGGGCGGCTCCTGCAGGAGAATGCCCACGCTATAGCCGGGGCTCAGGCGTGCCTCGCCGTTGCTCGGCTCATCAAGGCCCGCCATGATCTTGAGGATCGTCGACTTACCTGCGCCGTTCGGGCCGACCATGCCGATCTTGGCGCCCGGGAAAAAGCTCATGGTGACGTCGTCAAGGATGACCTTGTCGCCCACTTGCTTGCGCGCCTTGTACATGGTGTAGATGAACTCTGCCAATGTCTCTCCATTTGACTCGTGGGTTGGTTTCCCCGCCATGCCGCCGGCTCGAGCCGCGGCGGCGGGCACAATGGTGTCAGTCTAACGGTGACGCCTGCGTTTCAGCCGAGCGGAACCCCACGTGCGGTAAGGATTTCACGCGCGATTTCCCAGCCCGGTCGGTCGGGCTCGGCGGCGGTGTCCGACGCTAGCGTGCGGTCATTACGAGGCCAATAATGCGCATCGATGCCGAGCTTTCGGGCCGCGTCGACGTTCGACTGCAGGTCGTCGAAGAAGATCACGTTGCCGGGCCTCGCGACCCCGCCGGTCTCGTGGGCGATCACATCGAGAAGGATCTCGAAAATCTCGGGGTCGGGCTTTTGCACCCTTTCCTCGGCGCTGATGATCGCGAATTCGAATACTTCGAACCACTCCTGCCTGCGCAGGTAGTCACCGAAGGCAGCATTCGTGTTCGACAGGATCGCGAGCCGCACTTCGTTGCGCGCGAGGTCGTGAATGAGCTCGCGGCTCCCCTTGGCGATTTCACCCCAGTAGCGGTCGTCGAGGTCAGCGAGGTCAGCGATCTCGTCCGCCGTTGGTTCGCCGATCGCACCTGCCTCGCACACGGCTCGCCAATAGTCCTCAAGCGAGATCTCGCCGCCATCGAGCTTTTTCCTCTCGCCCCAGTACACCTCGCGTACAGCCTCGTAATCGCCACCCACCTCGCGGTGGATCACGGGGACGGGGTGGTGGTGCGCGGCGAGCACCCCACCGAAATCAAAGACCACCGTGAGCTGCGTGACCGGATCCTGCGACTTGCGCCTCGCGCGTGCCATGACTCCTCCTCTGTTCCTCGTGTCGAAAGCGAGTAAAACGTGTTCTCAGGGCCTAGCCGCACGTGGCAAGGCCCTCGATAGATCCTTGATTCGCGATCTGTTCGACGGCCTCAATCGCTTCGGTGAGGGAATCGACCCGGACCACCTGAAGCCCCTCGGGAATGTGCCCTGTGACATCTTCACAGTTCGAACCGGGAGCGAGGAAAAACTCGGCGCCGTCGGCCCTTGCCCCGATCATTTTCTGGCGAATCCCGCCGATCGGCCCCACCGCGCCCTGTTCGTTAATCGTGCCTGTGCCCGCAATCTTCTTGCCGCCGGTGAGATCGCCCGGGGTCATTTCGTCGTAGATCGCGAGGGCAAAAATCATGCCGGCGCTCGGGCCACCGATCCCCTCGAGCGCGAAGTTCACCTTGACCGGGAATTCGAAGCCGCGGGCAAGCACGATCCCGAGGAGCGCTCGATCCCCCTCGTAGCGCGGGGTGAGGGCGAAGGATTTTTCCGCCCCGTCGCGCCGCACGGTCACCTCGACTTTCTCTCCGCGCGCAGTAGCGCCGATCGCGTCGCCCGCTGCCGAAACATTCTCGATCTTCTGGCCGTTGACCTCGAGCACCACGTCCCCGGGCTGGAGCTGGTTCGCGGCGCCACCATCACTTCGCACACCCGCGACCATCGTCGTTGTCGAATAGGAAACCCCCTGCTTGGTGAGGGCCGCCGCGATCGCCTCTTGTTGCGAGCCGTTCATTTCGACGGTGTTCATGAGGCTGTTGTCTTCTGCGTCCGCATCGTCGGGGTACAGCGCTTCGACGGGAATAATCGAGCGATCCCGATCGAACCACGCGGTCATCACACCCGCGAGCGGAATGTCGTATCCGGGCGACCCCTGCACCGACACGGTCGTCATCCGCAGTTCGCCATCGCTCGGGCCGTCAGCTCGATTCTCGACGCTCACGATGTCCTTGCCCTCGTATTCACCGAGCACGTTGAGCGAGGGTCCGGGCGATTCAACAACGTACGGCGCGGGCAGCACCGCGGCGACCGCAGTGAGCACCACGAGTGCGAAGGCGGAGGTGCACACCGTCCACAGGCGACGCTTGTACAAGCGAGGATTCGTGATATTCGGCGGCGTGGCCGTGAGTTTCTTGAGGGGCTTTTCCACGTGGCTATTGTCCCAGACAATCATTTCTCTCGCTTGCAGATACCTTCGCGGGAAGCGAAACGTCTACCTCCCGTCCGTCGCTATCGCTACGCTTGGAGAATCCGTGATCGGCGGTCACCGCCGCCTCAATCGTAAGGAGCGCGCATGAGCGACGAGTCCAACGAAGAAAACCTCCGCAAGTTCCTCGAGGAGATTTTCCAGGGGCAAATCCCCCCGGGCGCACTGGAGGGCCTTGACCTTTCCGAGCTCGCGAAGGGGGCGGGCCTTCCCAGCGATCCCGCGATGCTCCGCATGGCCGCGCTTCAAATGCAGTCGCTTTTCGCCGCGGGAGGCGATGGGCCCGTCAACTGGAAGCTTGGTCATGATCTGGCGCGCCAGGTCGCATCGGGTAACGTCACGCTCCTTCCCACGGGGGCGCTCCCCCAAATCGGTGGCACATCGATCGGCACGGCCGGCGATCCAAACGTGAGCGAGGCCGACGAGCACGCGATGCGTGAAGCCGGCAACGTGGCGGCGATGTGGCTCGCGGAGAAGACCGATTTCGCGGTTGTGAGCGACGCGGTCGAGTGCTGGAGCCGCGGCACATGGGTGAACCGCACGCTGCCACGCTGGCAAAAGATCGTCGAACCGGTCGCGCAATACATGGCCGAGGCCATCGGCGACGCGTTTGCGAAGCAGCTCGGGGAACTCGGTGGACTCGAGCAGCTCGGTGGCGCCGGGCCACTCGGCGCCATGGGCGGGGCTCTCGGCGATCCGAGCTCGATGATGAAGAAAATGGGCGGCACGATGTTCGGTCTCCAATTTGGGCATGCGATCGGCTCAATCGCACGTGAGGCCATCGGAGTTACCGACCTTTCGCTCCCCCTGTGGACGTTCTACGCTCCCGTGGTCGTGCCCGCGAACCTCGCCGATGTTCTCGAGGGCACCGACCTCGACGTTGATGCGGCACGCATTTTCTTCACCGCGCGCGAGATCGCCCACCAGAGCCTCTTCAAGAGCGCACCCTGGCTCCCCGAGCATCTCTTCACCGCAATTGAGGGATACGCGCGAGGGATCACCCTCGACATGGGGGCTCTCGAGGAAAAAATCCGCGACTTCGACGTCAACAATCCCGCAGCGATGAGCGCCACGAACCCCGAAGACATCTTCACCTTCACGCGCTCCGCCGACCAGGAGCGAGCCCTCACGGAGCTCACGACGACCCTCGCGCTTATCGAATCATGGGTCGACCTGGTCGTGACAGAGGCCTTGCGCGAGAAACTCCCCCGCTTGGACGCGATGCGCGAACTCGTCCAGCGGCGACGCGCAACGGGCGGTAGCGCTCTGGATACCCTCACGAATCTCGTGGGGATCGAGCTGCACCCGCGCTCGGTCAAGGAAGCGTACGCGTGGTGGGAGTCGGTGCTCGCCACCGAGGGCATGGAAGGTCGCGAAAAGGTCTGGGCCCACCCGGATCTTCTCCCGAGCCCCGAGGTTCTGAGCGGGCGTCCGCAGGCCCCTCAGGCGCCCGTGCCCACCAAGGATTCCGACGGTGACGGGCTCCCCGATCTTCCCGAGTTTGGCGCGATGAACTCCGCCTCCCCCGATTTCGATGAGGAGCTTCGCAAGTTGCTTGACGGTGAGTTCGACGATCGAGGTGATGAGCCCGGGGATACTCCCAATGGCGATGGAAAGCCGGGCGACGATCAGTGAGCCTTCCCGGAAGCTTTCTCGCCGAGCTCGAGGCGTGCGCGCCTTCTCGAGAGAAGCAGCGATTCCTTGCGCTCGCAACCTCGAGCGAAAGCGCTCACCTCAAATCGAGCGGTCCCGTGCACTTCACCGCGAGCGGGATCGTGATCGACGCCTCCGGCCAGTTCGTTGCGCTTCACCACCACCGCAAGGTAGGCGCGTGGCTCCAATTCGGCGGGCACATCGAGGCAGGCGAAGAGAGCTTCGAAGAGGCCGCTCGGCGAGAAGTCGCCGAGGAATCGGGCCTCGCTGAGCTCGCGATCGTGGGCGCCGCGCCGTTCACGCTGCACGCGCACAGCCTCAATAAGAATTTCGCGGTCTGCAGCGAGCATTGGGACGTGCAATACCTCATGCGTGCGGCCGTCACGCCCGCCTCCCCCACGGACGCCCTCACCTTGAGCGAGGAGAGCCACGACGTTCGGTGGTGGCGGCTCGAGGCCCTCCCTGCAAGCGTCGTCCCCGACCTTAAACCTACGCTCGCAAAGCTCCGCGCCTAAGGAGCACCTTGGCTAGGGCTGCTCGGCAAACGAGTACCCCTCGAGGAAGCCGTTGGCCCGCTCAAGCTTGGGATACGAGGCCTCGAGCTGACGAAAGGCCCGCGAGTGGTTCGGTTCGAGGAGATGGGCGAGCTCGTGCACAAGAACGGATTCGATCACGTAGCTCGGCATGTCTTTCAAGATATGAGAGAGGCGAATTGAGCCATCGGCGCTCGTGCACGAGCCCCAGCGCTTGCCCTGGTTCGTGACCCACCGCACACTCGAGGGTCGGGGCACGCTCGGCATGTACTTTTCCCTCAGCGCAAGGGCAAGTGCCATGAGTTCCTCATCACTCGCGGCCGCCGGTGTGGCACGGTTTCCATACTTCGCGTACATGTCTCGCGCCCACTTGCGCGTTTCACGTGCCGAAAGTCTCGCGGGAACGAGAAGTTCAAACACTCCACCTCTGCGACGCGCGGTGATGGTTTTTCGGCGGCGAGTGGAGCGCACCACCTCGATGGGCTCGGAGATGCCATCGAGGAGTAGTTTTTCGCGTTCGGGGCGTCGCTGGGGCACGGTGCGAGTCTAATGGGGAACTGGCTTGACAAGCAGCCCAAGGTTGTGGATAAGCCCGGCAACATGAGGACCTCCGTCCCACTTGTGACACATCGATGAGGACTGCAACACATGTTGCAAAAAATTAATATTCACCATCACGATACGAAAAATGCCCAGGTCATTGAGCACATTAGACCTCTACGCCCAATTATCCACACACACTTTCCACACAGCTTGACAGGGTGTCCACAACAATCGCTAAGTTATCCACAATGCCGACCCGTCGCCGCTTTGACCGGGGTCGAACAGGCCACTACATTCGATGGAGAAGCGATCCTCCGGGAAAACAAATGCTCGCGAGCGGGGAAGGCCCGCGTGCATTAAGCGTCCCCGGGGGGTCGCCCTTTTTATGCCGCTCCACCCCATCACCCGACACCCCAAACCATCTCTTTGACACCCGTACTTGCGAACCATTCCCAAAAACGCCTCTGACGTGCGGTTTCTCCGTCTCCTCCGCGGAGTGTTGAGTTCCTAAGTCCTCAAAAATGCTTATACAGTGGCCACGAACAGAGAGTTCATCACAATCCCTAGGAGCAACCATGGCTGACGAAACCTACACGGGCGAGTTCTACTGCGTGAAGTGCCGCGCGAAGCACGAAGCAACCGGCACCATCCAGGTCAACGACAAGGGCCGCCGTGCGGCGAAGGCTGAATGCCCCGAGTGCGGCACGAAGCTTAACCGCTTCCTCCCCAGCAAGTGAGTGCACGCGGGCGCATCCGTGCCCGCCCCGCATATCCATGAAAGAACGAACCGGTGCCGCCACGGCACCGGTTCTTCTTTGCCTTCTTAGCGTGCCTCGGCGATGATCGCGAGGACCTCCTCGCCGAACTGCGTGAGTTTCGACTGCCCCACGCCGGGAACCTGATGAAGCTCCTCGAGGCTCGCGGGGGCTCGATCCGCGATCGCCAGAAGGGTCGAGTCGGTAAACACCGCAAAGGCGGGCCGCTTGAGCTCGCTCGCACGCTCACGGCGCCAGGCCCGTAGCTTTCCGAAGAGTTCGGCGCTCTCCTCGCCCCCGCAGCCCGCGTGGCGGCCGACCTTCTGCTCGCCCGGAGTTGTGAGAGCTTCGCCGCAACCTTTGCATGTCGTAAAAATGCGGGCGCCGCGCCGCCCGGTCGTACGTTTCATCGCCGTTCGCTCAGCGACACCTTCGTCACGGTGGTCGAAGCTCCCCGCAATGAACCGCGAGGCCTTCCTCGACGCTTTCGCACCTTCGCTGCGCGCCGCGGCCCACGTCACCGTGAGAACGTCGCGCGCACGTGTCATCGCGACGTAAAACAGGCGCCGTTCCTCCTCGATCTCCCTGTCCGTTTTCGCGTAGGAGATTGGGAAGGTGCCTTCACTCGCCCCGACAACGAACACCACGGGCCACTCGAGCCCCTTCGCGGCGTGCACGGTCGCGATCGTCACGGCCTCACTCACGGGAGCACTTTGCGCCTCGCGGCGTTCCTCAAGCTCGGCAACGACATCCCTGAGGCTCGCGCCCTCGCGCTCGGCAATCGAATCGGCAACCTGCACGAGAGCGTTGAGCGACGCCCACCTCTCGAACACCGCGCCGCGTGCTTCGGGAGCCTTGTCCGACCAGCCCCGCGAGGAGAGCACATCGCGCACAATACGGCTCACATCGGGATCATTTCCGCCACCTGCACCGAGTGCCGCGCGAAGCGCGCTCATCGCCTCGTGGACCTCGCGCCTTTCGAAGAATTTTTGACCGCCGCGCACCTGATACGCGATGCCCTCGCGGTCAAGAGCGTCCTCAAATCGTTCGCTGTGGGCGTTGACACGCAAGAGAATCGCGATTTCGCTCGCGCTTCTCCCGCCACGAATGAGCTCGGCAATCGACTTCGCGACCTCTCGCGCCTCAGCGGTCTCATCGGGGTAGCCCACAACGAGGGGCCGGGTGGCGTCGGACCGCTGCGCCCGAAGCTCCACGTGCGAGTCCCGACCTTCCTTAGCCCTCGCGAGCACGGCGTTCGCCACTTGCACGATCTGAGGGCTCGAGCGGTAGTTGCGCTCGAGGCGGATTACACTCGCGCGCGGGAACTCCTTTGTGAAATCGAGGAGGTAGCTCGAGTCGGCACCCGCATAGGAGTAGATCGTCTGCGCCGCATCGCCCACGACGCACACGTCGCTCGCATTGCCGAGCCACGCGCGCAGGAGCCGGAACTGCAGGGGCGAGATGTCCTGGTACTCATCGACCGTGAAGTGACGGTATTGGGAGCGCACGGCATGTGCCATGTGCGGGTGCTCCTGAATCATCGAGGCGGTCAGCAGCAGAACGTCCGCAAAGTCGATCAGGTGAAGTTCGGTCTTGAGGTCCTCGTACTGGGTCATGATTCGCGACAGGGTGCGCGGCTCGAACCCCGCTACGCCCTCGCGCGATAGGCGCGCTGCGGCAAGTGGATACTCTTCGGGCAAGATCATCGAGGACTTTGCCCATTCGAGCTCGGCGGAAATGTCGCGGAGCGCGGCGGGATCCGCGCGCATGTGCAGGCGCCCCATCGCTTGGGCCACGAGTGGGAGAGTTCGATCCACGAGGTCAGGCGCGGGGCCTCCAACAGTCGAGGGCCAGAAATAGGTGAGCTGCCTGAGCGCCGCTGAGTGGAAGGTGCGTGCCTGGACGGCCGGCACCCCAAGGTCGCGAAGGCGCGAGCGCATCTCGGCCGCTGCCTTGGTGGTGTAGGTGAGCGCGAGAACGTGGTTCGGGGCGTAGCCGCCGCTCGCGATCGCGTAGGCGATGCGGTGCGTAATCGCTCGGGTCTTGCCGGTGCCAGCGCCCGCGAGAACGCACAGGGGCGCCCCAATCGACTGAGCGACCTGGCGTTGTTCAGGATCGAGCCCCTCGAGGATGCGCTCGGCCCCACTGGTCGGTGCGGTGTTCACGAAAGCTCTCCCTTCCTCCACGCGGTAATCATCGAATGGGCGATTGAGGTCGAGGGCGGCAAGCGCACGTCGCCCCGTTCGAGAGCTTCGGTCAGCTCTTCGCGCGTGAACCACGTGGCGCTCGCGAGCTCCTCGCGCTGGAGGGTGATATCCGTTTCGGCACCGTTCGCAAGGCGCGATGTGAACGCCACCATGATCGAGCGTGGGAACGGCCACGGCTGGGAACCGAAGTATTCGAGGTCACCCACGACGAGGCCAGTTTCCTCGTGAACCTCACGTTTGAGGGCATCCTCGAGATCTTCGCCGGGCTCCACGAAGCCCGCGAGCGCGGACACCATGCCGTTCGTGAAGCGGTGGTTTTTCGCGAGAAGCGCGCGATCGAGACCGTCGCGTACAAGGGTGATGACGGCGGGGTCGGTGCGCGGAAAGGTTTCGTGCCCGCCCTCGCAGGTCTGGGACCAGCCGTCGCGAGTGGCGTGCACGGCACTACCGCAACGCGTGCAGTAGCGGGCGTCGCGGTGCCACGTCAGCATCCCCACGGCGCTCAGCGCGAGGCTTCGTTCACGCCCCTCGAGCATCGGCGCGATCTCACGGAGGCTACGCATGCGGGTGCCATCGGGAAGTGCCGCTCTCGCACTGTCTGCGGAACTTTCCGCGTCAAGAGCCCATACCTCGCCGTCCTTCCAGGAGCCGAGGAACACGGTGCCCGTGCGCGCGAGGGTCCACAGGTGCAGTTCCTCGCCCTCGCCCTCGTGCACAGCGACCTCGTCGCCTCGCACGAGGATCACGTGCTTTTCAATTTCCTCCTCCGCGGGGGTGGGGATTCCTCGCGCGTCGCCCGGTGCCGAGAAATGAGAGGTGAGGTACGTGTGAGGAAAATTCATGGGCGCATGCATGTGTCCCACAGTATCCAACGCGCACGAAATGGTTACGGTTAGAGGGTGAGACGAAATTCCTATGCACTGGCCGCCCTTGCCACGGCCGGGATTCCCGGTGTGATTCCCGTGGCCACTTCCTCAACCACGCCCGAGGGCGAGGAAATCGAGTCTGCGCTCGTGCGCGACACGCAGGACCGCCTGTGGGTCGTGAGCGCCCCCTCGACGCCCACGGCGGGTGCGCGTCTCGCGAAGGAGATCGGCGTTCTCGAGGCGCTTTCTCGCACCGAGCTCGCCCCGTATTTGCAGGCTCCGCAGGGTTTCGCGTCGATTCCCGAGGGGGGACGCGCAGCCATCGCACTCGCGCTCGAGGGCACTTCACTGCACCTCGATGAAGTCAGCCACGATCATGTGCTCGCGGCGAACCTTGGCCGCGCGGTTGCCACAATCCACAACGCGCCGAAGGCTGCGTGCCAGGCGTCGGGCGTCGAGGAATTCACGGCGGAAGAGGTGCGTGCGAACTACCGCGCAAGCGTCGCACGTGCACTCGCGGAGCACCCGATTCCGTCGGCCGTTGCGCAGCGCTGGAACCACTTGCTCGCGGAGGATTCGCTGTGGCAGTTCACTCCTCGTTTCACCCACGGCTCGATCAATGAGGATACGGCCCTCGCCGTTGGCACTGAGGTTTCGGGCTTCACGGGATGGGAAAATGCACAGGTCGCCGACCCTGCTCGCGACCTCACGTGGATGCTCCACGGCCTGGACGCCCCCGCCTTCGAGGCATTCTTCACGGCCTATTGCGCGAACCTCGATGTGCGCCCTGACGCCCGCCTCGAGGAGCGCACCCAGCTCGTCGGCGAGTTCGCCGTGCTCGAGTGGCTGCTTTCGGGCAACGACACGAACGATCAGGCGATCGTGGCTGACGCTCTCGAAATGCTGCGCGACGTCGATGATGATCTCGCAGAACTCGCCCGGCGCGAAGCCGAGCAAGAGTTCGATGAGCTCGCCTCGCACGACCCCGAGGTCACGCCGGAGCGCTGATCTCCTACCCGAGCTGGGCGAGGAGCTCGACCAGCTCTTCCTCACGTGGATGCTGCGTGATCTCCACCGTGCGCTCAGCCGCAACGTAGTGGAACTTCGTCTCGATGTTCTCGAGTGGCACACCCGTTTTCTGGTGCCACGCGAGGCGGTACACGGTGAGCTGAAGCGCCTTGCGTGCGAGCTCCTCGCCCGAGGGCACACGCCCCGTTTTCCAGTCGACAATCCACACGCCCTCGCCTTGCGGATTCGGGTAGACCGCATCGATTACTCCCGAGAGGAACGCTCTTTCGAGCGCGAGTGAGACGGGGATTTCGAGCGCAAGGGGCGTCATGTTCGCAAATATCGAACGATCGAATTTTGTCTTGAGCTCCTGCAAGCTTTCACGCGTGCCGTCGTCCTCCTGATCGAGCAAGAGGTCGTCCACATCGAGAAGGGCGCCGTGGGTGTGTGTCTCCTCAACCCAGGCGTGAAAACGCGTGCCGAGACGCGCGCTCGTGGAGGGCTTACGGGGCATGGGCCGCACGAGTTCACGCACGCGCTCTGGCGCATTCGCACCCGAGAGCGCTACGAGATCCGAAGGGCTCAAACGCGACGGGAGGTACACGCTGCGCGCTTCGTGCTCGGCTCGGAGATTCGCGATCACGTGCCGCGTGGCCTCGGTGAAAAGGGCGAGGTCAGGCTCCTCGCTGATATCAGCGAGGGCATTTACTCCGCTCGCGCGGGCGGTTCCGACGGCTGCCTTCGCCTCCTTGACGTCTTTTTCCCGCGTGTGCGGGGCGGTAGGCCACTGGGCGAAGCGAGGGGCAGATTCAAGCGGGTTCTCGGTACCGATCTCGCCTTCGCACTGCACGAGCTCTACGCCGTCGAGCGCGCTGATCTCGTGCACGAAACGCGAGGCCTGGCGCGGCTTTGACGCCCCCTCACTCCATGCTGAGTGGGTGAGAAGGGCACTCTTTTTGGCGCGTGTGAGGGCAACGTACATAAGCCGACGCTCCTCGCGGAGGCTCTCGGCACCGTTGTCGAGGCGAAATTCCTCGAACATCCCCTCAAGCTCCACCTGCGTTGCTGCCTCAGCCCAGCGAAGCTCGGAGAGGATTTCCCCGTCGCCACGAAGCTCAACGGGGATGGTCGCAAGCGAAAGCTCGTTGACCCATCCCGGCTCACGCGGTGCGGGGTACTCCCCCGGGGTCTCGGGTTTCGCGGCGCTCTGGCGCGTGTAGGAAGGGAAGCTGCCTTCGGTAAGCGAGGCGATCGCGACGTGGTCCCATTCGAGACCTTTCGCGGCGTGGACGGTCGAGATGACGACGGCGTTCGGGTCGCTCGCCTGCGTGGATGCAGCCTCGAGCCCCCGCTCCTCGGTCTCGGACACGTCGAGGTGCGCAAGGAAAGCCTCGAGGCTCGGTGCGCTTGCAGTGCGTGCGTAGGTCTCCGCGTGCGCGCGCAGGCGCTCGATGTTCGCGAGCGCGTGTTGCTGATCGCGACTCGGATCCGATTCAAGCGCGATGTCAACGCCGAGGGCGCGCACCGCTACCGTCACGAGATCCGGAATATCGAGCCCCTGGGCGCCGCGAACCTCCCTTATGATCTGCGCGAGGCCGGCGAGTCGCGCCCGTGCGGAGGCGCTCAAGCGCTGTCCCGCGGGGCTCACAAAATCGTGGGGCGGCGGCGAGGTCACGGCATCAACGAGGGTGAAGGCGGCGCCGGGGTCCGAGAGCGCCGCTCGCGGCCCCGCACTCCGCTCGAGAGCGCGGCGCCACGCACCAAGCGCGGCGATATCGGCAGGGGCGAGCCGGAATCTCGGCCCTTCGAGAAGTTCCACGAGTGCATCGGAGCGCGAAGCGTCACTGATGACCTCGAGCAAAGAGCGAACGTCGCTCACCTCGCGCTGTGCGAGGAGGGAATCGCCGCCGGCAACGCTCACGCTCAGCCCCGCGGATTCGAGGGCTGACTGTAGAGCGGGAATTCGTGAGCGCGAACGCACGAGCACAGCGGCACTCGGGGGTGCCTCGTCGAGGGCTTCGGTTTCATCCTCGTGCGCGGTGCGGATAGTCGAGATCCACTCGGCGATCGCGGTAGCCTCATCAAATTCGGTCGCGTGCGCGGCAACGGTGATCGCACCGGGGCCCGCATCTGGGCGCGGGGCAAGCGTCGGAACGGTGATGCCAGCCGTGCTGCCCGCGAGAGGCCTGCTGATGGCATTCGCCCCCGTGAGCAGGGCCGCATCATTGCGCCATGACGTGCTGAGCGTGTACTGCCGCACGGGACACTCCGCACTTCCCCACCGCTCGACAAACGAGGAGAGGGACGCTGCTGAGGCACCGCGCCAGCCATAGATCGCCTGGTTTGGGTCACCCACGGCGCACGTCGCGTGCCCCGAGCCGAAGAGGGAAGCAAGAAGCTGGAGCTGCGCGACCGACGTATCTTGGAACTCGTCGAGAAGCACGACCCGGTGCTGCGCGCGCGCATCCTCGCGCACTTCGCTGCTCGCTTCGGCAATCGCAGCGGCAAGACTCACCTGGTCGGAAAAATCAATCGCCCCCCGCTCGCGCTTCTCACGCGCGAATGCCTCGAGGAGTGGCACGAGAGACCGGCGCTGCTCGAGGATGCGCCACAGGCGCTTCACGCTCGCGGGAGCGGTGCGCTTTTTCCCACCCTCACCCTGGAGCGGGAGATTCATGGTCTCGACCTCGATCTCGCGAAGGTACTCGTCAAGTTCTCGCGGGGTACGCAAGTGATCGCTCAGCGCCCCCGAAAGCGAGAGCACTGCGCTCGCGACCGTGCCGCTCGAGTGGTCGAAGGGAAGCTCGCCCTGCCACGATTCAACGAGGTCGTAGGCGATCTGCCACGCGGCCGCGGGCGGAATCACGGTGAAGTCCGGATCGATGCCGATGCGAAGCGCATGCTCGTGAACGAGATCGAGAGCAAAACCGTTGTAGGTCGCGACGCGCGGCGATTGTCCGCCGAGCTGCACGGTACTCGCGGCAAGTGTTGCTGGCGGCTCGATACCTGCCGAGACCATCGCCGAGGTGAGGCTCGCGAGCCTTCGGTCAATACGCTCGGCGAGTTCATGGGCAGCCTTTTTCGTGAAGGTCAGCCCGAGCACATGTCGGGGTTCCACAAGACCGTTCGCGATGAGCCACACGACCCTCGCCGACATCGTTTCAGTTTTCCCGCTTCCCGCGCCCGCGACGACGAGGGCTGGGGCGAGAGGCGATTCGATGACCGCCACCTGTTCAGGCGTGGGCTCGTGCTGGCCAAGAAGATGCGCGACCTCGCGCGCGTGAAAACGCACCGTGGTCACATTTCCTCCTGGTAGAGCGGACATGAGCGCTTGACGGGGCACACCGTGCAGTGGGGGTTGCGCACCAGACTCACGCCGGCGGAGCGCAAGCGTGCGTCAATGTCTCGCACAAGCTTCTCAAACCACTCGGGGTCATCGCCTTCGCCGAGCGACGGCTGGTACCGTACAGCACTCGATTTTGCGTCTGTGCCAACGTACACGAGGCTCGCTCCCTCGAGCTTTTCCCCACTTCCGTCGTGCGCGAGCGCGTACTGGTAGGCGGCAAGCTGCGGGTCGCGTTCCGCATCCGCTTTTGACTTCGCGGTTTTCCCCGTCTTGTAATCCACCACGCGAAGGCCGCTCGTCTCCCGCTCGATCCGGTCGATCGAGCCGCGGATCTCGACCCCGTCGCCGAGCGCGACCGAAAACCGCTTTTCGACCGCGGCGACGTTTTGGTGCGCGCTCTGATACGCGCCAAGTTTTTCGAGCATGCGGATGAGGCGCGCGCGCTCGGCTCGCGTACGCCAGTTCTGCTTCTCCATGTCTTCCGCGACCTCACTCTTGGCAAACTCGGCGACGAGTTCTGCCGCACCTGCCTTTGGATGGGCCTCGGCGAGCGCGTGAACGAGTGTGCCAATTTCTTGCGCTGCTCCACCTGGGTTACGCGCGCCCGCGCTCTCGAGGAGGAACGCGCGCGGGCACTGCGAGGCCGTCGCAAGGCTCGACGGGGAGAGGGTGAGCGTACTGCCCGAAGGGAACGGAGCATCGGTACGCGTGAGGGCCTGGTGGTACCAGGTTTCGGGGTTCGCACTTTCGACACCTTCACGCTCGAGCGCAGCAAGGAGCGAAGCGAGGTGGGTTCTGCCGGGACTTTCGCGTGGCTCGACCGCGAGCGCACGTGCGAGTGCAGCAACGAGCTGGCGGGTTTCGGGGAACGGCCCCGGGTTCGCGCTCGCAAGGGCCGACGCCACCCAGCCAAACGGCATCCCCGTGCTTCGCGCGTCGTTGCACAGCACCCGGAAGAGAGCGGAGGGCGCCGTGTCCTCACTCTCCACCGCGGTCACAAGAATGCGGTTTCGCGCGCGGGAAAGCGCCGCAATAGCGAGGCGGATCTCGTCGTTAAGGTTTGCACTTCGCCGAAGTGCACGCAGCTCGGCGCGGTTGAGCGCGATGCCAGGGTTATCGAGGTGGAGCGCAAGATCGGCGGCTCCAAGAATTCCCGAGCGAAGGCGAAGATTCGGCCAAGCTCCCTCGTTGAGGCCCGCAAGGATGACGGTATCGAAGCTCTCTCCCGCGACGGCTGCAGGCGTGAGCACGCGAACAATGCCGCTCACCCTTCCGCGGGCGCTGAGTGAATCTTCCGGGACGGCCTGGGCTTCAATATGGGCCATGAAGACGGCGATGTCGTCGCCTCCGCGGCGTTCCTCGTAGCGGTCGGCGGCCGTGAAGAGCGCTCCGAGAGAATCGAGACGTGAGTTGGCGAGTTTTGCGCGCGATCGAGCCTGCACGGTTGAGGCCAGGGCGATCGCGTCGTTCTGCCACCGAGTAGCGAGGTGCGAGGACTCCCACGCGGCCCACAGGAGCGGGAGGATTCCGTTCTCTCGAGCGGCCACGATGGCCTCGCGCATGCGCCGCAGTCGCCGAAGGGGCGCCGTGACCGCACGGAGATAGCGCTCCCTGCCATGTGCCGTGCCCTCGCTCTCTTTCGTCGCATCCGGCAACGGCGTGTCCGTGTTCTCCACGATCGCAAGGATCGCCGCATCCCCGAGGGTGTGCGTGCCGTGTGCGAGGGCCCAACGACGCAGCTCACGCAGCATGCCGTCGTCCATTCCGCCCCAGGGCCCACGCAAGATCTCCACGAGTCGCTCGGCGCGTAGCTGCTGCATCCCGAGAGCCCACGCGAGGATCGTGAAGAGATCACGGATGACGGGCTCGTCTCGCAGCGGATTCGCGCGAAGAGGGGCCTCAGCGTCGATTCCCACGCGTGTGAGGCGCTCTGCAAGGGCGCGTGCAGCCGAGGCGGAACGGCAGACGACGGCGATATCGTCGCGAGAGACGTCGTGCACGGCCCCGAGAAGACGGATAGCTGTGGCGATGTCGCGCGCCTCGCCCTCGTCATTCGCGGCGAGCGCGAATGCGAAGGCCTCGGAGGTGCTTTCCTCATGCGCTGCGCTCCGCAGCGCGCTCGGGGCCCCCGCGAGCGGTAGTCGCGACGCGAGTAAAGCTGTGACCCGGGCGAGCGCGGGGTGTTGATCGAGTCCCCCGTCAAGCACGAGCGATGCGCATTCGCGGTGTGCGAGCGCCGGTGAATTCGCCATGCGCGAGGCCGCATCCGGCATGCCTCCGCGGAACCCCTCGACAGTCGTATCAGGGCTCGACGTCACGAGCACGCGGGCGGCACTCGAGGCGAGCGCCGTGACGATTCGCACGCCACTCGCGGTGAAATCCTGCGCGTCATCCACGGCAAGCAGAGCCACCTCGTCCGCCGCCTCGATCACCGCGCACGCGCGATCCACGAGCACCCCGGAATCGAGGCGAAGACCGGCATCGATCGCCATAGTGCTCTCCAGCGCGAGCGAGTCGAGATAGGACTCGAAAACGCTTGCTGCCGCCTGCCATTCCTCGCGCCTGAATTCCACGCCGAGCGCGGCGAGCTGCGCAGGTGTCATGCCCCGCTCGGTGCAACGGCTCACGAGGTCGCGAAGTTCCGCGCGAAAACCCGCGAGAGAGAGGGCCGCCGGGTCGATCGATTCTGGCCACGTCGTAGGAATCTCCGCGAGGAGCTCTTCGAGAAGCGCGTCCTGATCCGCACCGGTCACAAGGCTCGGCTGTGCGCGCCCGTTCCGCGCCGCTTCCTCACTCACGAGGGCGAACGCGTAGGCGAGCGGCGTCATGATGGTGGGAAGTTCACGCCGCCGCTCAGCGCCCCTGCCATGGGCTGCCATGGCGCGACGCGAAAGCTCGTCGCGAAGAAGCGCGGCGCGCTCCCTCGTGGGAGCGAGAAGCACGACGGACCGGGCCTGAGTTCCCTCACGCATCGCTTCCCATGCAGCGTGGGCGCACAGGGAGGATTTTCCGCTTCTCGGTGGACCGTAGGCGAACGTCGGAATCCCTCGCTCCACGCACTCGAGCACGTGCGCTGCCGCCACGCCCGGAGTGTCCCTCGTAAAATTCGCGAGTTTTGACGGGGCAGTCATCGACGCAAGGCGCAGGCCCGCGGGCTTTTCCTGCATTCTTCTCCCCTTACCTGACCGAGCTTCCACCAGCCTAGATGTAGGTATTTCATCCCATCATGGGGGTGAGACAACTAAACTACCCAGATAAGACTCCATCGCGTTGATCACCAACGCCTACCCGAACCACCAGGAGACACCATGCGCCGCCGCCTTCCTCGCGCAGAACGCCGCGCCCAGCTTCTCGACGTCGCCACGTCGTGTTTCGGTGAGCGCGGGTACCATCCCACGTCGATGGACGACATCGCCGAGGCCGCTGGTGTCACAAAGCCCGTGCTTTACCAGCACTTCGATTCTAAAGAGGATCTCTACATCGCCGTGATCGAGCACATCGGTGAAGTTCTTCGCGCTCGTATCGACGACTTCGCTTTCGAGGGGGCTTCGACCAAAGACCGCGTGCGCGAGGGCATCGAGGTGTTCTTCGGTGTGTTCGACACGCGCTCAAGCATGCTCAAGCTCTTTTTCGGGAGCGAATACGTGACAGAACGCGTACAGGAGGAGGTCACGCGCGCGACCTCGCGCGCCGCCGAATCAGTCGGTTCGCTCCTTGCCCGTGCTCGCGAGCTCTCCCCCGAGCAGGCAGTCGTCGTGGGGCGCACATTCGTGACGTCGGTGCAAGCGATCGCGCGCGAAGCGGACGGCGCCTCGGATGAGCGCCGCGAACTGATGCTGTCGTCACTCGCGAAGCTGCTCACGGGCGGCATCCGCGCATTCGAGCCGCGCAACGACGAACTCACCAAGAATCCCGAGTAACCGCTCTCAGCGAACGCTGCACTCTTTTTCGCCCACGGTCGATACACTGGGATCAGTGTGCGCTGCGCGGCCAGCCCGCCGAGCGCCGCTGACCTTTTGCCGCGCCCCCGATCCTCGCCACGATTTCACCGAGGTTCGTGCGGTGAGTGCGGCTCGCAAACCGTGCGCCCCAGTGCGCACATGAGAAAAGGACACCCCATGGAAATTCGCATTGGCGTCACGCATTCGTCGCGGGAACTGTCGCTCGAAACCGACATGAGCGCAGAGGATCTCTCCGCACTCGTGGAAAAGGCCATCGCCGAGAGCTCGCTCCTCACGGTCAAAGACACCAAAGGTCGCACGGTTCTCGTGCCCGGGGCGCGCATCAACTACGTCGAATACTCGACCGAAGAGCCGCGCCGCGTCGGTTTCCTGGGCTAACGGAAAGTAGTACCGGAACGTGACTGACAACCAGACTTTCGCCGACTTCGGCGTGCGCGTGGACATCGTCTCCTCGCTCGCGGAAAAAGGCATTACCACCCCCTTCCCGATCCAGGCCATGACCCTCCCGATCGCCCTGAAGGGGCGGGACATCATCGGCCAGGCCAAGACCGGCACGGGTAAGACTCTCGGCTTCGGCATCCCCGCGCTCGAAACGGTGGACCGCGATATTCCCGAGAGCGACTCGGCATTCGGTAAGCCGCAGGCCCTCATCGTTGTGCCCACACGCGAACTCGCGGTTCAGGTGAGCACCGACATTCAGGCCGCGGGTAAGCGAGGCGGCGCTCGTGTGCTCACGGTCTACGGCGGCCGCTCGTACGAGCCGCAGATCGAAGCCCTCAATAAGGGCGTCGACATCGTCGTGGGCACCCCGGGGCGCCTGATTGACCTCATGCGCCAGAAGTACCTCGACCTTTCGCACGTGAAGGTCGCGGTTCTCGACGAGGCCGATGAGATGCTCGACCTCGGCTTTCTCGAGGACGTCGAAAAGATCCTCAAGGCCGCACCCGCAAAACGCCAGACCATGCTCTTCTCGGCCACGATGCCCGCGCAAATCATGGCGCTCGCGCGTCGCTTCATGTCGCACCCCACCCATATTCGTGCCCATGATCCAGGCGATACGGCCCGCACGAAGGCCGACATCACGCAGGTCGTCTACCGCGCCCATCAACTCGACAAGATCGAGGTCCTCGCGCGCATTCTCCAAGCGGAAGGCCGCGGGCTCACCATCGTCTTCACGCGCACCAAGCGCGAGGCCGATCGCACGGCCCACGACCTCGAGTCGCGTGGATTCGCCGCCGCTCCCCTGCACGGCGACCTCGGCCAAGGCGCACGCGAGCAAGCACTGCGCGCGTTCCGCACGGGCAAGATTGACGTGCTCATCGCGACCGACGTCGCGGCGCGAGGTATCGACGTCGACGACGTCACCCACGTCATCAACTACACGGCGCCGGAAGACGACAAGACGTTCCTTCACCGCACAGGCCGCACGGGCCGCGCCGGCAAGCGCGGTACGGCGGTCACGTTCGTCGACTGGGAAGACCTCGCACGCTGGGCGCTCATCGCCCGCCAGCTCGGCCTCGAATCAACCGAGGCGCGCGAAACCTACTCGACCTCGCCACACCTGTTCAGCGACCTCAACATCCCCGAGGGCGCGAAGGGCACGCTCCCGAAGAACAAGCGCACGCGCGCGGGGCTCGATGCAGAGAAGATCGAGGATCTCGGCGGGCCCGATTCACGTAATCGACGCAGCGAGCACCGTCACCGCGGTGGGAACCGTCGCGGTGGTCGCGGAAGCGGTCGCGCAGAGCGAAACTCCACCGAGCACGCCGCGAAGACCGAGGGCGAAAAGGCGCCTCGCAAGCGCCGCCGCCGCTCGCGCACCCGCCGTGTCAACGGCAAAGTTGTTGAGCGCAAGAACGACTAGCGCACATGGCCCCTACGCGACTAACCGCAGTTCGCGATCTCGGTGCGGTGACTCGCGAGCCACGCTGTGAACTCACTCGGGTTAAGCGCGGCCTTCTCACGAGCTTCGGGGAGGGCCGCGCTTACCGCCTCGGTGTGAGGCACAACCGACGTCGGTGCCGAACCGCTCTTGTGAAGATCGATCTCGCCGCCTGTCGCAAGGCTCAGGAATGCGAGGTAGGCCGCGAGGTTGGTTTCGCTCGCCGTGGCAAAACCGCCGCACGGGGAAATGAATTGGCTCATGCCGAGCGCCCCCGCAGTTTGCACGAGGTTCGGCCTGTTCGAGGGGAGGGCCTCGCGGTCGCTTGGATCAACGAGGAGCGTCGCCGTGGAGACGTCGGACTCGACGAACCGGTGCGTGCCCACAACACTCGGGATCATGTCACTCGGCAAGAGATCAACCCCGGGCGCAAGCTGAGCCTGAAGCCTCGAAAGCGAGGTCTCGAATGGGCGCGGCGTACACACTTTGGGGTTCTCCCCCGCACAACTCGCCTCAAAAGCCGACTTGACGGGCTGCACGCGACCGTCGTTCGAGATCCCCCCAGCTAGCGCGAGAGCCGCCACGAGCACGCCCCCGCTCGCCCACGTGAGCGACCGCTCGCCGATCGCCGGCACGATGATGCCCACGCCGAGCCACAAAAGCGCTCGCAGCGCCGCGCTCGTGAGCGTCGGCTCATAGAAGAACCAGGGCGTATCCACGTAGCCGCCGAGGGCCGGAAGCGCGGCCGAGGCACCAAACAGGAGCGTCCACCAGGCAACGAGATACGCGAGCACGCCCGCGGCCAAGATCGCGAAAGCGCTGTTGATGCGCAGTGTGAGCACGGCTCCGCCAAGCGTCAGGCTCGACACAAAAGCCCACGTGCCGATGCTCCACAGCACCCACAGGAGCACATTGATCGCACTCATATCACCAACGCCCCACCACACGAGGCTCAAGGCCAGCACCACGAGTGCCGGAACAAAGGTAAAAAGTGCGCCCCACAGTATGGAAGCGATCACGAACGCCGGGGAGATTCGCCGGGATACGCGCCCAGCCCCGCGCTGAAGCCAATTTTGCTTTTCTCTCGCTTCTTCGACGGCGCGCTCGGCAAGGCTTCGCCAGGCAAACACGAGTGCCCCCGCCACGCTCGCGATGAGACACGCAATGTTTTGGGTGGCCACAAACACGCTTGGCCCCCACCCAATCCACACGCTCGACGTTGCCGTAAGAGCGAGGGCAATGAGCGCAAAGGTTCCAACGGTCATGGGAATAGATGCCGACGGTTTGCCGATGATCACCCGGACCATTTCACGGAGGTCATCCGTGTGCCTCGCGCGTCGAGAGCTCACCATTACCCATCACAACCTTGCAGAGGTCGACTCGAGAAGCCGCTCAAGGTTCTCTTCGCTCGTGGTGTTCTCGCCAAGGCGATTGGGTTTTCCGCTTCCGTGATAATCGCTCCCGCCCGTGACGATGAGGTCCTTCTCGCGCGCGATCGTCAAGAGCGCCTCACGCGCGGGCTCGCTGTGTTCGCGGTGGAAAACCTCGAGACCGTCAAGACCGGATTCAACGAGTTCTAGGCAAGCGTCGGAACTGAGTCCCTTGCCCCGCTTGCCGGTCATGAGGTGTGCCCCCACCGCAAGCGCACCGCAATCGTGGATCCCCGCAATCGCGTCAGCGGCATCGAGGGCCCGGTAGGGCACGTAGTAGGGCGAGTGGGGTGCGAGCATGCACTGGAAGGCCTCTGAGCGGTCCGTGACGACGCCGGCGCGGGTGAGAGCGTCGGCAATGTGGGGGCGCCCGACGCTTGCGACGCTCACACCACGCCCACTCGCAATCTCGAGCACCGCCTCCCATGAGATGGGGAAATCCTCACTGAGCCGCTCGACAATGCGCTGGGCGCGCTTTTCACGCGAGTCGCGCACCTCCTCGAGCGCCAGCGCAAAATGAGAGCCGGGGGCAGGGGTATTGCCGAGCGCGAGGAGGTGAATGCTGCGCCCGCGGTGCTTCGCGGAGACCTCCATTCCGGGGAGGAACCCGAGTCCCGCTCTCGTCGCGGCTTCGCGTGCTTCACCGATACCGCGATCCGTGTCGTGGTCGGTGAGGGCAATGACCTCAAGGCCCGCGGCCCGTGCCTGCTCAACGAGGGCGGTCGGTGTTTCCGTCCCATCGGACACTGCTGAGTGGGTATGAAGGTCAATTGCGTGCATCGTTCTTCCTCTCACACCTCGTAGTTGGTGGCCAGGGTGGCTCTTGAGGCTCCCCCGTGAGAATATCGAAGGGTGAGTGAGATCAAGAATTCAAAGTCCAACGCCACCGATACCACCGACGATCTGAAGTCGAGGGGCGATACCCGCAGTCAGCGCCCCACGAGCCAGGCCTTCCTCGACTTCCTCACCCAAGGATGGGATGAGACCCTGCCCCCGTCGGGCCGTCGCGCTGTCGCCGATTACACACCCGCGAGGCGGGACTCCCTCGTGGAGACGATGCCCGCAACCCGCATGGTGCTGCCCGCTGGCGGTCTCAAGGTCCGCAGTAACGATTGCGACTACCAGTTCCGCCCCCACACGGCGTTCGCCTACTACTCGGGCCTTCGCACCGATGAGGAGCCCGATTCGGTGTTCGTGGTGGAGCCCGATGCCGACAACCCCGGCAAGAGCCGCGCGACCTACTTTTTCAAGCCGCGCTCCGGCCCCGAAACGCACGAGTTCTTCGCCGATTCTCGCTACGGCGAGATGTGGGTGGGACGCCGTCCCACGCTCGAAGAAGTCGAGGAGCAGATCGGAGTGCCGTGCCGCCACATCGATGACCTCCGCGACGCACTCGCGAAGGATCTCGGCGACAATCTCGATCTCGCTGTGATCGAGGGCGTCGATGAACGCATCGATTCGCTCGTGGCAGAGTTGCGCGAGCAAAACGGTCTCGAAGGCGGGGAAAAAGCCCACGCCATCAATAACTTCCTCCAGCAGAGCGCCTCCGAATCTCGCGTCGTGAAGGATGCGTGGGAGGTTGAGCAGATGCGTACCGCGGTCGCGACGACGATCAAGGGCTTCCACGAGGTCGTGAGGAACTTCCCCGAAGCAATCGCCCACGAGCGTGGCGAACGCGTTGTGGAGACCGTCTTCAACCGCACGGCACGCGCCGACGGCAACGGGGTTGGTTACGACACGATTGCCGCCTCGGGCCCGAACGCGTGCACGCTGCACTGGGTGCGTAATAACGGCGCGGTGAGGGAGGGCGACCTGATCCTCATCGACGCTGGCTGCGAGGTGGATTCGCTCTACACTGCCGATGTCACGCGTACCCTCCCCGTGACGGGCACATTTACCGAGCCGCAGAAGAAGGTCTACCAGGCCGTTCTCGACGCCGCTGACGCCGTGTTTGCCGTCGCGAAGCCCGGCATGAAGTTCCGCGACCTGCACGCGACCGCGATGGAGGTCATTGCGGATCGTCTCGATAAGTGGGGCCTTCTGCCCGTGAGCGCCGAGGAGTCCCTCAAGCCCGAGGGTCAGTACCACCGCCGCTGGATGGTGCACGGCACGAGCCACCACCTCGGCATGGATGTCCACGACTGCGCGCAGGCACGCCGAGAAATGTATCTTGACGCCACTCTCGAAGAGGGCATGATTTTCACGATCGAGCCGGGCCTGTACTTCAAGGAAAACGACCTACTCGTTCCCGAAGAACTGCGCGGCATCGGCGTGCGGATCGAAGACGACGTTCTCGTCACGAAGGACGGCGTTGAGAACCTTTCGCGCGAACTCCCCCGCGAAATTGACGCGATCGAGGCCTGGATGGCGGAGCTGCTCAAGTGAGCACCCACGAGCGTTTTTTCGCCGCGCGCCTTGCGGGCACGGGTCTCTTCGACCCGCTCGGCGACCGCATCGGCAAAGTCCGAGACGTCGTCCTCATCCCGCAGGAGACCCATACCGCGCGCGCGGTTGGTCTCGTGGTCGAGGTTCCGGGCAAGAAACGCATCTTTTTGCCCATCACAAAGGTCACCTCGATCTCGACCGGCCAGGTGATTTCCGACGGCTCCCTCAACATGCGTCGGTTCGAGATGCGCAAGAGTGAGATTCTCGCGATCGGTGATCTTCTCGACCGCGAAGTGAGTCTCGTCGATGGCACGGGCAACGCTTTCGTCGAGGACGTGGCACTCGAGCAGGATCAAATCTCCAAGGAATGGGAGATTTCAAAGCTTCACGTGCGCCGTGCAAAGGCGAAGAACGCGTTCTCGAAGCTCGTGGGCCGGAATGAAACCCTCACGGTGGGCGTCGACGATGTGAGCGGTTTGTTCGGTACACAAGCCGAGCAGTCCGCTCAAATCCTGCTCGCCTCCTATTCGGATCTCAAGCCCGCTGACCTCGCAGACCTCATCCAAGAGATGGAGCCGAAGCGTCGCGCCGACATTGTGCGCGACCTCTCGAACGAGCGTCTCGGCTGGGTTCTCGAGGAGCTGCCTGAAGATACGCGCGTCGAGCTCATGCAGGGCCTCGAGTCGGAGCGCGCCGCGGACATTCTTGATGCGATGGACCCGGATGACGCCGCGGACCTCCTCCAGGAACTCCCCGAGCCGCTCGGCCAGGACTTGCTCACGCGCATGGAACCCGAGGAAGCGGAAGACGTTCGCCGTCTCCTCGCGTACGACGAATACACCGCCGGTGGCCTTATGACGACCGAGCCGCTCATCGTGGCTCCCGAGACCCCGGTCGCGCACTGTCTCGCCCTCATTTCGCGCGAGGAGATCTCCCCCGCACTCGCGTCGATGGTGTACGTGTGCCGCCAGCCGCTCGAAACGCCCACGGGGAAGCTCCTTGGCGGCGTGCACTTCCAGCACCTCCTCCGGGAGCGACCTGAAAGGCCCGTGGGGGAGATTATCGACCAGGACCAGGTGACGATGGCCCCCACGAGCCATCTCCATGACGTCACGCGCGAGATGGCGACGTACAATCTTGTGTCACTTCCCGTGGTGGATAAGGACTCCCGGCTTTTAGGGTCCGTCACCGTCGATGATGTTCTCGACCACGTTCTCCCCGAGGACTGGCGCGAGAGCGATGAACCTGTCGCGACGACATCGACGGGGCAGATTGATCTCACGGGAATCGCGAAGGCCATTTCGGATCAGGAGGGGTGAGCACTATGGCACGAAGCAAAAAGAAGCGCCCCCAGCTCGACGATCCGGCACGGAAGAAACGTGGCCTGTGGCGCATGTTCTCGAGGCGACGCCCGAAAGACGACAACAACGACGGTTTCGGTCGCATGGCCGAGGCGATCGCGCGCTTCATGGGTACGCCCGCGTTCCTCGTGGGGATGACGATCTTTTGTGGCGTGTGGCTCGGATGGAACACCTTCCTTCCCGAATCGATCCAGTTCGATCCTCGAGCGCTCAACTTCACGCTTCTCACGCTGATCCTCTCGCTCCAGGCGTCGTACGCCGCTCCCCTCCTGCTCCTTTCGGATAACCGCCAAGCCGATCGCGACCGCGTGCAGGCTGAGCAGGATCGCCAATCAAACGAAAAGGCGCACGCCACCACGGAGTTCATCACGCGTGAAATCGCGAGCCTCCGCATTGCCATGGCGGATGTCGCGACCCGCGATTATGTGCGCGGCGAGCTTCGCGATCTGCTCGAGGAGATCCAGGCAGGCGACGACGATTTGGTGCCGGCCGCCGAGACCGATGACGGCGCCGATCCCCTCGAGCCCTCACGCGACCATGCGCACTTGCGTTCGCTCCTTCGCGAAGACATCCGCACCGTGCTCCGCGAAGAGCTCGAGCAGATGCGCGCAGAAGAAGCAAAGTGAGTCACGGTGAGTCCTGACCTCTCCTCGCAGGTCCGCTCTGCGCTCACGCGCGTGATCGACCCTGATCTTGGCCGTCCCATCACCGATGTGGGCATGGTCGAGTCGGTTGAGGTCACGGCGGAAGGCGTTGCCCTGATCCACCTCGTCATGACCGTCGAGGGGTGCCCCATGCGCTCGCGCATTGAAAAAGATGCCGCCGAGGCCGCTTCTCGTGTCGCTGGGCTCACGGAGGTGCGTGTCACGTCAGGCACGATGAGCGAGGAGCAGCGCCGCGCGCTCGTCGACGAGCTGCGAGCTCAGCGCCGCGAGGTGCCCTTCAATAAGCCGGGCTCTCTCACGCGGGTCATAGCGGTCAGCTCGGGCAAGGGAGGCGTCGGAAAGTCCACCGTGACCGCGAACCTCGCCCTCGCCCTCACTCGACTCGGGTACAGCGTGGGCGTGCTCGATGCCGATATTCACGGATTTTCGATGCCTGGAATGTTCGGCGTGAGCACCCAACCAACGCGCGTGAACGACCTGCTCATGCCGCCGATCGCGCACGGGGTCAAGGTCATGTCTATCGGCGTTTTCGTGCCCGAGCACCAAGCAGTCGTGTGGCGCGGCCCGAAGATGCACCGCGCGATCGAACAGTTCGCAACGGACGTGTTCTGGGGCGATCTCGATTTTCTTCTCCTCGATCTCCCACCAGGCACGGGCGACGTCGCAATCTCCGTTGCGCAGGTGTTGCCCACGGCAGAACTTCTTGTCGTGACAACTCCGGATTCGGCGGCGAGCGGCGTTGCCTCACGAATCGGCTCGCTCGCACGCTCGACCGAGCAGAGAATCATCGGGGTCGTCGAGAACATGAGCTGGCTGAGCGTCGACGGCGGCGAGCGCCTTGAGATCTTCGGGACCGGCGGCGGCGAGCGCGTTGCGTCCCAACTGAGCGAAGATCAGGGCACGGAAGTTCCGCTTCTCGGTCAGGTTCCACTTTCGCCCCGCGTACGCGAGGGGTCCGACGCCGGTGAGCCTCTTACCGCTTCCGATTCCTCGAGCGAGGCCTCCAAGGCCTTCATGCGCATCGCCGACCACCTCGCGAAGCCGCGCGGTCTCGCGGGTCGCAAGCTTCCGCTGTCGCTCGCCTAACGCGCACCTGCGAAGGTACGGCGCCCCACCGGTCTATGTGGCTTCGGGGTCGAACGGGGTGCCGTCGGGCACCTTCTCCTCCGCTTTGCTCGCGCTCGCCTTGCTGCCCGAGCCGCCCTTGGCCGCTGCACCGACGCCCGCAACCGCAGCCGACGTGGCGCTCGTGGAGCTTTTTACAGCATCGCGAAAATCGTTGACGTCGTCTTCAAGGCCGGTCGAATCCCACGCCTCACGAATGATCTTGCGCGGATCGTATTGGCGAGGATCGTATTTCTTGAGGTCATCGACGGCGATGCCCATCTCGTCTTCGATCGACGCTCGCGATTCATCCGCCCATTTACGCAGGTCACGAACCCAGTGAATCACCTTCCGGGTGTACTCCGGGAGGCGCTGCGGGCCCACGAGGATCACGAAGAGCAGGGCGATGATGAGGAGTTCCCATCCTCCGAAGGTGAGGAAGAACTCTTGACCCATCGCTGTGCCTGCCTTGTCTCGTTCCGCTCGTAAAAATGGTGCTCCGCCATTATTGCACGCACGGGTGGGAAACTCGCGCGTCGTGGCCTAAGCTTGAGTGCCACGAAATTCACGAGGAAAGAGGGAGCGGGAATGGCAACGGGCAAGTTGGCGAGTTGGACGCTCAGCGAGGAATTCCTCGACGAGGAGCGGCTCTTCGCCGTGCCCGGTGTGTGCGAAAGAGCGCGCGAGCGAGGGAGCGCAATTGGGCTCCCACCGGTTCTTGCGGGGTCGGCTGCGCACGCCCGCAGCGTCGTGGCCCTGCTCGGGGCCCGCGCAATCGTGCAAGTGGGAGCGGGGGCGGGAGCGCTCAGCCTCTATCTCGCGAGCGCGATGGGTTCCGACGCTACCCTCACCGCGATCGACTCCGAGCCGGAAAACGTGAGGCTTGTGCGCGAGGCTTGCACGGAAGCGAAGATTCCTGAGGCGCGCGTGCGCACCATCAATGCACAGCCTCTAGAGGTTTTCACACGGCTTACACGCGGCGCTTACGACATGATCGTGGTGAATGCGAGCGAACCGAAGCTCGATGCGCTCGTCGAGGGGGCACTCAACATTTTGCGTTCCGGCGGAGCGCTCGTCGTGATGAATGTGATGCATCACGATCGGCTTGGTAACCCCACCGCGAACGACCCGCAGACCATCCGGATACGTGAGGTCGTAGCCGGTCTCAACGAGCGCGAAGATCTCGTGGTGTCGATGTCACCGGCAGGTGACGGGGTGCTGACGGCAGTCAAGGCGAGGCTGTGAGGGCATAACCCCCACAGCCTCTAGGCAATTCAGAAAAGGAAGTTAGGCGGGAACAACCTTATTGAGCGCGTCGCGCAGCTCGCGCGCTTCATCCGCCGAAATCTCTACGACGAGACGACCGCCGCCCTCAAGCGGAACTCGCATGATGAGGCTCCGGCTCTCTTCAGCCACTTCGAGGGGGCCGTCGCCCGTACGAGGCTTCATCGCTGCCATGATCGTTCGCCCTTTCTCTGGCAATGGATCTATCGCTTCTATTCTCCCACTATCATTCGCACAATCCTGGGAGAGGGCGAAACACGCGCGATGAGCAGCTACTCCATCTCGCGCTTGAGAACGTCAACGACCTCGTCTGCGGTATCGACGATATTGATGAGATCGGTATCGCCAGGAGAGATATATCCATAGCCCGCCTGGACAGTTTGCTCAAGCCAGGCCACGAGCCCGCTCCAGTACTCACGGCCTACGAGGATGAGGGGGAATTTCTTGATCTTGTGGGTCTGGATGAGGCAAAGCGCCTCGAAAAGTTCATCGAAGGTGCCAAAACCACCGGGGAACGCCACGAATGCTTGTGAATACTTGACGAAACACGTTTTGCGCGTGAAGAAATACCGGAAGTTCACGCCGAGCTCCACGTACTCGTTCATTCCCTGCTCGAATGGAAGCTCGATGCCGAGCCCCACGCTCGTCGTGCCCGCCTCGACCGCACCGTGGTTGCCAGCTTCCATGATGCCCGGGCCGCCGCCCGTAATGACCGCGAGGCCCATCTCACCGATGCGCCTTGCCACCTCGCGTGCAAGCTCGTAGTGCGGATGCTCAGGTTTGGTGCGCGCACTGCCGAAGAGGGCGACAGCCGGTCCAAGTTCCGCAAGGGCGCCGAAGCCCTCCACGAACTCCGACTGGATGCGCATCACTCGCCATGGATCCGTGTGAACCCAATCGCCTTTCTCCGCGTTTTGGAGGAGACGCTGATCGGTGGTTTCGGTGGGACGCTGCTTACCGCGGAGAAACACGGGGCCTTTTCGGTAGTCGCTCAAAGAGCCGTGATGAAGCTTTTTCATGATTTCCACGTTAGCGGAGGAACCGCTCAAGAGACTCATAACACTGGGTGAGAGCAGCCGTCGGAAGATATTCTCCATCCGTGTGCGCGAGAAGCGGATCTCCCGGACCGAAATTCACGGCCGGGGTGCCGAGCGCGCTGAAACGCGCCACATCGGTCCAGCCCTGCTTCGCTTCCACGCTCACGCCGTCACCGAGAGCGGCAAGAAAATCCCGTGCCGCAGGCCGCGTGAGGCCTGGGAGTGCGCCACCCGAGGAGTCCGTGACCTCAAACTCGAGGTCAAGGCCCGCGAAAACGTGTTTCACGTGCGCGAGCGCTTCGTCTTCGGTCACGTTCGGCGCGAAACGGTAGTTCACAAGGATCTCGGCGCGGTCGGGAATCACGTTCGTGGCGATTCCCCCGTCGATCGCCACCGCGTTGAGGCATTCGCGGTAGACGAGCCCGTCGATCTCCACGTCCTTCGGCTCATACTCCGCAAGGCGCGTGAGTGCCCCGGCGAGACCGTGAATCGCGTTCTTCCCGATCCAGGCGCGCCCGGAGTGTGCCGCAACGCCGCGAGCCGTGAGACGCACGCGTATCGTGCCCTTGCACCCGGCCTCCACTCCCCCGTTCGAAGGCTCACCCAGAATCGCAAAATCTGCCTCGAGAAGCTCCGGCCTCTCGCGCGCAAGGCGCGTGAGCGAGTTGAGGCTCGCTTCCACCTCCTCGTGGTCGTAGAAGATCCACGTGAGGTCGTGGCGCGGCGTCTCGAGGGCGCACGCGAGCGCGAGGAACACCGCAACGCCGCCCTTCATATCGCACGCACCGCGGCCAATCAGCCGCTCCTGCCCGTCCACGACCTGCACGCACGACGGAAGATTGCCCGCGACGGGAACGGTATCGAGGTGCCCGGCGAGAATCACCCGTTCCGCGCGGTCGAGATGCGTGCGCGCGATCACCGTATCGCCATCACGAATGACCTCGAGATGACCGGCGGCGCGAAGGGTCGTCTCCACCTTGTCCGCGAGCGCAGTTTCATTTCCCGAGACCGACTCCGTATCGACGATCGCGCGCGCGAGTTCGGTGAGGCCCGCCTCGAGGGGTAGGGGTGTTGAGTTCGTCATGCGCACAAGCCTAGAGGTTTTCGGCGCGCTCTAACGAAATCCGAAGAGGCGCGCTATAGCCTGTGAGCCATGACTGAGAACAAGAGCGCATGGGGAATCGGTCTCGCGACCATCGCGAGCAACGGCACGACCCTCGACACGTGGTACCCGGCCCCCGAACTCGGCAATGCTCCCGAGAACCTCGCCCAGAGTCCCCTTTCCGAAGCACTTAAAAAAGCCGCGCGCGATGATGCCGCACGCGGTACACGCCAGGAGGTTGTCACGCGCGTGATCTCCCTTGAGGAACCGCCGCATGATGCCTCGGATGCGTACTTGCGCCTCCATCTCCTTTCCCACCGCCTCGTCAAACCCAATGAGCAGAACCTCGAGGGGCTTTTCGGCACTCTTGCGAACGTCGTGTGGACCTCGGAGGGACCGTGCGCCGTGGAAGGCTTCGAGGACACCCGCCTTCGCCTCATAAGCGAGGGCCGCCGCCCCACGGTCTACTCGATCGATAAGTTCCCCCGCATGGTCGATTACGTTGTGCCCGAGGGCGTTCGCATTGGCGACGCTGATCGTTTGCGCCTCGGGGCACATCTTGCAAGCGGCACAACCGTGATGCACGAAGGCTTCGTGAACTTCAACGCGGGCACCCTTGGCACCTCGATGATCGAGGGTCGCATCTCGCAGGGCGTCGTCGTGGGCGATGGTTCCGACATCGGTGGTGGCGCCTCGACCATGGGTACCCTTTCGGGTGGCGGGACGGAGCGCGTGAGCGTCGGAGAGCGCTCGCTCGTGGGAGCGGAGGCCGGCGTCGGTATCGCCCTTGGCGACGACTGCATCGTCGAGGCCGGGCTGTATGTCACCGCGGGCACGAAGGTCACCCTCATCGACGGCGAGAGTCGTTCCGTCGTCAAGGCTCGCGACCTCTCCGGGGTGCCGAGTCTCCTGTTCCGCCGTAACTCGCAATCGGGCGCCGTCGAGGCCGTCTCGCGCTCGAACAAGCGCGTTGAGCTGAACTCCGACCTTCACGCGAACTAACCATGGCCAAACGCCCCGCGCTGTCTCGCGTGGTCATCCCGCTCACGCTCCTCGCGGTTTTTCTCGCGGTCGTGGGCGGGAGCTTCGCTGCGCTCACTCTCTTTGACGGCGGCCAACGCACGGGCCGCTGCACCGCGAGTGGGCTCTCGACATCGCATTCGTACTCGACCGAGCAAACCCTCAATGCCGCCACGATCAGTGCGGTCTCGATCGACATGGGGCTTCCACCGCGCGCCGCGTCGATCGCCCTCGCGACCGCCTACCAGGAGTCGAAGCTCAAGAACATCGACTACGGGGATCGCGATTCGGTTGGGCTCTTCCAGCAACGCCCCTCTCAGGGGTGGGGCACGAAAGAGCAGATCATGGATCCTGTGTTTGCCTCGACGGCCTTTTACGAGAAGCTCGCCAAGGTCAAGGGGTACGAGAACATGGAGATCACCGTCGCGGCGCAAAAGGTGCAGCGTTCAGCATTCCCCGATGCTTACGCCGATCACGAGGTCGAGGGGCGCCTCTTCTCCTCTGCGCTCACCGGCAACAGTGGCCCCGAGCTCGAGTGCGATCTCGCCGCCGCAGGCGGTCCAGCGCACCCAGAGAAACTTCGCGAGTCTCTCGCGCGCGAGTTCACCCGGATGAGCGAGTCAGGCGAGGTGGAAAGCTCGCTCGGCGCCGCGGGATCGAACGCACCGGAAGGCGCGGGAGCGACGACCGTCGTCATCAAGACGGCCGACGAAAAGCGCGGTTGGGCGCTCGCGAACTGGACCGTTGCTCATGCCGCGAAGGACAATATCGTGGGGGTCGACTACCGCGGCCAGCGCTGGGACCGCTCACGGCACGTCTCCCGGACGTCGTCACAGTGGGACAGCGACGCAACGGGCGGCGCAGGCGGCGAGGATGACGCGATCGTGATCTACTTCGCGAAGGGGGCGTGAGCCGCAGCCACAGCCTCGCTTATTCGGCCTTCTTCTCTCGCGCCTTCAGTTCCTCGCGAAGATCGTGAAGCAGGAGCTCCGACGTGCCCGTACGCTCCTCGATCGGCACGTATGCGCGCTCGGCTTCGCCCGTGTAGATCTGACGGGGGCGCATGATCTTGGTGTCGGGATCGTTGATTGCTTCTTGCCACTGGGCGATCCACCCGGGCAGACGCCCGATCGCGAACAGCACCGTGAACATGTGCGTGGGAAAACCCATCGCCTTGTAGATGATGCCCGTGTAAAAGTCGATGTTCGGGTAGAGGTTCCGCTCGATGAAGTACTCGTCGCGAAGCGCAATTTCCTCGAGCTTCATCGCGAGCTCGAGCCGCTCATCATGGATGCCCAGCCGCTCGAGCACCGTGTCGGCGATGCCCTTCACGAATTTCGCACGCGGATCGTAGTTCTTGTACACGCGATGCCCAAAGCCCATGAGGCGGGTCGAATCATCCTTGCTCTTGACCTTCTCCATGAACACGCGCGGATCCTGGCCAGACTTTCGAAGGTCGTCGAGCATGTGCATGACGCGCGTGTTGGCGCCGCCGTGCGCCGGGCCGGAAAGCGCGGCAACGCCCGCTGAGATCGAGGAGAAGAGGTCCGCGCCTGCCGACCCCACGAGACGCACCGCGGTCGCTGAGCAGTTCTGCTCGTGATCGGCGTGGAGAATAAACAGCTGCTCGAGTGCACGCACCACGACCGGGTCCGCCACGAAATCTTCCACCGGGAACGCAAACATGAGCCGCAGGAAGTTCTGCACGAGGCTGAGCGAGTTATCGGGGTACATGAGCGGCTGACCGTTCGCGACACGATGAGCGTACGCCGCCATCGTGGGCATCTTCGCGAGCAAACGCAGAGTCGAGATGTGCACCTGCTCTGGATCGCTCGGGTCGAGCGAGTCCTGGTAGAAGGTCGACAGTGCGCTCACACCCGCCTGGAGCACCGCCATGGGCGCCGCATCGCGCGGCAGGGCGATAAACACGCGTTTGAGGTTCTCGTCAAGAAGTGTGCGCTGCTCGATCGAATGCACGAACTGGTCGAGCTGCCCTTTCGTGGGAAGCTCGCCATAGATCAAGAGGAAGGCCACCTCGAGGTAGCTCGAGTGTTCAGCAAGCTGTTCGATCGGGTAACCGCGGTGCCGGAGGATTCCCGCCTCGCCGTCGATGAACGTGATCGCGGAGGTCGTGGGAGCCGTGTTCATGAACCCCGGGTCGAACGTCACTGCCCCCGTTTCCTTGCGCATGCGGGCGATTGACACCCCGAGGTTCCCCTCGGTCGGCTCGACGAGCGGCAGATCCAGGCTTCGGTCATTCACACTGAAGTGTGCGGTCATCGCGTTCCTTTCGTGTCTCTCGCGGCTTGCTAGCGGGCAGCTCGCAGCCGCGCGGCAGCGCTGTCGATGCGCTCGTCGGATGCGGTGAGGGACACGCGTACGTGGCGTGCACCTGCCTCGCCGTAAAAGGTACCGGGGGCGGCGAGGATTCCCAATTCTGCAAGACGCTCGATACTCGCGTTACTCGACTCCCCGAACGTAGTCCACAAGTACAACCCGGCTTCGGAGTGCTCAATGCGTCCACCGAAGGCCTCGAGCGCGGGGGCGAGACTCTCACGGCGGGCGCGGTAGGTTTCGCGTTGGTGGGAGGCCGACGCCTCCTCGCCGAGTGCCGCGGTCATAGCCTTTTGAATGGGGCCGGGCATCATGAGTCCCGAATGCTTGCGAACCGCGAGTAGTTCCCCTACGAGGGCGGGATCACCTGCCACGAAGGCGGCGCGGTAGCCCGCGAGGTTTGACTGCTTCGACAGCGAGTAGGCGCACAGCATCCCCGTAAGGTCGCCATTGTTCACGCGCTCATCAAGAATCGAGGGCGCCTCCTCAACATCCCACGTCAGCGGCGCGTAGCATTCGTCGGAAGCAACGATGATGTCGCGCTCACGCGCCCACGCCACGAGCGTACGCATCTCCTCAACGCTCAGGACCGCCCCCGTGGGATTCGAAGGCGTGTTGAGCCACAGCAGGCGCACCGAGTCGAGGCAAACGTCGGAACCGAGCGCCCCCTCCCCCTCACGCGCAAGCGCACGCACATCGAGCGGGACGGGCCGGGCTCCCGCGAGCCGTGCACCGAGGTCGTAGGTGGGATAGGCGATATGAGGAAAGGCGACCGCCTCCCCAACGCCGATGCCGAGCTGGAAGGGGAGGTGGGCCACGAGTTCCTTCGAGCCGATCGTGGGCAGCACGCCACTCACCTCGAGGGCTCGGGGAGCGCCGCGGTGTGCGCGACAAAAATCGACGATGGCCTCACGCAACTCCCCCGTTCCGGCAACCGTCGGATACCCGTGCGCATCCGAGGCGGCCGCGAGTGCCTCCTGTGCAGCGCGGGGCGTTTCATCGACGGGAGTGCCCACCGAGAGATCGACGATCCCGTCCGGGTGCTGCTCAGCTTTCGCACGCGCCGAGGCGAGTGAGTCCCACGGGAAGGAAGGCAAGGTCGAAACGAGAGAGGTTCGCGAAGTCATGGTGCTCATCCTACGACTCGAAGTGGGCTTGAGTGGGAGGGCGAGCAGGCGACCCCGCGACCCGAGAGTGGCTCAGGCCTCGAGTGGGTTCTCCTGCGGCGGGAGCTTCTCGATGACCTCGTGGTCGAACGGCTGCGGGCCGAGCTTCGCGGCGCCGCCTGGGCTTCCGAGCTCGTCGAAGAATTCGACGTTCGCGCGGTAGTACTCGCTCCACTGATCGGGGAGGTCGTCCTCGTAGTAGATGGCTTCAACGGGGCACACGGGTTCGCACGCACCGCAATCGACGCACTCATCGGGATGGATGTAGAGCGAACGCTCACCTTCGTAGATGCAATCCACTGGGCATTCGTCTACACATGCGCGGTCTTTGACATCAACGCACGGGAGGGCGATGACGTAGGTCATGGCTTCACGGTCCTTTCTTCGCGCTTAGTCGCGCGCGCAATGTTTCTAATTTGGAGGGCCCACACGACCGCTGCACCCACGAGCGGCACGATCACGCCAAGAAATTGGGCTGCCCAGCCCTGCCACTGTGCCTCGCCGGCAATCTGCGCTGGGACGAGGAGCCCACCGCCGAGCGACGTACCAGAAAAGTACATGGCAACCAGTGTGAAGGCGAGGGCATCCATGAAGAGCGGGAGCTTACGCCCGCTGAGGGCGATCAACCCGAGGGTCGCAATCGCCTGGAATGCACAACCAAAGGCAACTCCCCACGGCACGCTCACCCCGCCCACGGTGGAGCGCATACGATGCGTCCCAATCACGACGAGGCCACCGAACACACCCGCGATCACGCCCACGATGATCTCCGTGCGGCGCGATGCGGGCGCGGTGCCATCAAAGAAGATGCCACCGCCGTTCGGATCCTTCGCATTCATCACGTGACTCCCGGGTCAGGAGTTGCGGGCACGGGCGCGCGCACGAGCGCGCTCGGTCGGGTCGAGAACGACCTTGCGGATGCGCACGATCTCGGGGGTCACCTCGACGCATTCGTCCTCGGCGGCGAATTCGAGTGACTCTTCGAGTGTGAGCTTGCGCGGCGGAATGAGGTTCTCGAACGCGTCAGCGGTTGCCGAGCGCATGTTCGTGAGCTTCTTTTCCTTCGTGATGTTCACGTCCATGTCTTCGTTGCGGGAGTTTTCACCAACGACCTGGCCCTGGTACACCTCGGAAGTGGGTTCAACGAAGAACGAGCCGCGCTCTTGGAGGTTGATCATCGCGTAGGGGGTCACGGCGCCAGCACGGTCAGCAACGAGCGAGCCCGTGTTGCGGAATTCGATGGGGCCCATCCAGGGCTCGAAGCCTTCGGCGAGCGAGGAGGCGATGCCGGTACCGCGCGTTTCGGTCAAAAAGCGCGAACGGAAACCAATAAGGCCGCGCGCGGGAACGAGGAACTCCATGCGCACCCAGCCCGAACCGTGGTTGTTCATGGTTTCCATGCGCCCCTTGCGGGAGGCCATGAGCTGCGTGATTGTCCCGAGGTATTCCTCGGGAACGTCGATCGTCATGCGCTCGATCGGCTCGCACGTGACGCCGTCGATCTCGCGGGTCAGCACCTGCGGCTTCCCCACGGTCAGTTCGAAGCCTTCGCGACGCATCTGTTCAACGAGAATCGCGAGAGCGAGCTCGCCGCGGCCCTGAACCTCCCATGCGTCTGGGCGATCGGTGGGCAGAACCTTGAGGGACACGTTGCCGACGAGTTCGGCATCGAGGCGGTCCTTCACCTGGCGGGCGGTGAGCTTGTGACCCTTGACCTTGCCGGCGATCGGCGAGGTGTTGATGCCGATCGTCATCGAGATCGCGGGGTCGTCCACGGTGATGAGTGGGAGCGGACGCGGATCGTTGAGGTCGGTGAGGGTTTCGCCGATCATGATGTCGGGGATACCCGCAACGGCCACGATGTCGCCGGGGCGCGCCGTGCGCGTCATCTGCTCGCGTGTGAGCCCCTTCGTTTCGAGGAGTTCGGTGACCTTCACGCTCTTGATATCGCCGTGGCGGGTCGCCCACGCGACCTGCTGGCCTTTCTTGAGCTCGCCGTTCTCGATGCGCAAGAGCGCGAGGCGGCCGAGGAACGGCGAAGCATCGAGGTTCGTGACGTGTGCCTGCAGCGGCATGTCGTCGTCATACTCGGGAGCGGGGATCGATTCGAGAATCGTCTTGAAGAGCGGTTCGACCGTCTCGGAATCGGGAAGCTCGCCGTCGGCGGGCTTGTTCGCGCTCGCACGCCCAGCTTTGCCGGAGGCGTAGATCACGGGGACGTCGAGCAGCGCGTCGAAGTCGATCTCGGTGTTCTCTTGCGAGAGGTCCTCAGCGAGGCCGAGAAGAAGATCCGTTGTTTCGTTGACGACCGCGTCGATGCGGGCGTCGGGACGGTCAACCTTGTTCACGACGATGATCACGGGAAGGCTCGCGGCAAGGGCCTTGCGCAGAACGAATCGGGTCTGCGGGAGCGGTCCCTCGGAGGCGTCGACGAGGAGAACGACGCCGTCGACCATAGAAAGACCGCGCTCGACCTCGCCGCCGAAATCGGCGTGGCCCGGGGTGTCGATCACGTTGATCGTAATGCCCTCGGGGTGCCCGATCTCGGCTGCCGTCGGCCCCGAGTAGTGGATCGCGGTGTTCTTCGCGAGGATCGTGATGCCCTTTTCGCGCTCGAGATCACCGGAGTCCATCGCACGCTCGTCGACTTTGTCGCGCTCACCGAACGCGCCGCCCTGGCGAAGCATGGCGTCCACGAGGGTCGTCTTGCCGTGATCGACGTGGGCGACGATCGCGACGTTTCGAAGATCGGAGCGGTGCTGAATGGTCATAGGAGCCTTATCTGTTCGGGATCGGCGGAAAGTCTCGTGAGGTGTGGGGGTCCGACGCTTGCCTGGCCCACGCGCGCCCGATTCATGGTAACGCGTCCAGGCTCCCAATCCGCCGCGTGTGGGGTCTCACGTGGCGAATAGAAATCTGCCTCACAGACTGAGGGATCACAATAGAAACATGAGTGAAAACAGCAACCTCTCCCCCATCCCAGTTGATCCGACAACCACGGAGGCCTGGCAGCGCCTCGAAGAACACGACGGCATGCTCGACAAGGGCCTGCGCGAGGTGTTCGCGGAAGACCCCGATCGCGCGAAGAAGCTGAGTTTTGAAGCGGCGGATCTGTTCGTCGATCTCTCGAAGAACCTTGTCTCCGAGGAAACCGTCGGCCTCCTTCTCGATCTCGCGAAAGAGACGGGGGTGTGCGAGCGCCGCGATGAGATGTTCGCGGGCGCGCATATCAACACGACCGAGGATCGCGCCGTTTTGCACACCGCCCTGCGCCGACCTAAGGGCGCGACGCCCGCGCTTGAGGTGGATGGTCAGAACGTCGATCACGACGTGCACGAGGTTCTCGAGCGCATCTATGAGTTTGCGAACAAGGTTCGCAGCGGCGAATGGACCGGCGTGACGGGGAAGAAGATCGAGACCGTCATCAACGTCGGCATCGGCGGCTCCGACCTCGGCCCCGTGATGGTGTACGAGGCACTGCGCCCGCTCGCGGATGCGGGGATTGAGGCACGCTTCATCTCAAACATCGACCCGACCGACGTGGGCGAGACGACGCGCGACCTCGATCCCGAAACAACCCTCGTGATTGTTGCGTCGAAGACGTTCACGACGCTCGAAACGATTACGAATGCGAAGCTCGTGCGCGCGTGGCTGCTCGATGGCCTGCACGCCGCGGGCGTCGCTGAATCGCAGGATGCCGAAGCCGTCGCGAAGCACTTCGTGGCCGTCTCGACCGCACTCGACAAGGTCGAGGAATTCGGTATTGACCCGGCGAACGCCTTCGGGTTCTGGAGCTGGGTGGGCGGTCGCTACTCGGTCGATTCGGCGATCGGCACGATCCTCGCCGTCGTGTTCGGCCCCGAGGCCTTCGAAGAGTTCCTCGGCGGCTTCCACGCGATGGACGAGCATTTCCGCACGGCAGCTCCCGAGGAAAACGTGCCTTTGCTCATGGGGCTCGTGAACGTGTGGAACGTGAACTTCCTTGGCGCCGAGACTCACGCGGTTCTTCCCTACAGCCAATTCCTTCATCGCTTCCCCGCCTACCTCCAACAGCTCACGATGGAGTCCAACGGCAAGTCCGTGCGTTACGACGGCTCTGCCGTGACTGCGGAGACCGGCGAGATTTTCTGGGGCGAGCCCGGCACGAATGGTCAGCACGCCTTCTACCAGCTCATCCACCAGGGCACGCGCCTCATTCCCGCGGATTTCATTGCGTTTGCTAATCCCACCTACGCACTCAAGGACGGCGATACCGACGTCCACGAACTCTTCCTCGCGAACTTCTTCGCGCAGACCAAAGCGCTCGCCTTCGGCAAGACCGCAGAGGAAGTTGAGGCCGAGGGGACGACCGGCGCGCTTGTTCCCGCACGCGTATTCTCAGGCGACCGTCCGACCACCTCGATCATGGCGAGCGCTCTCACTCCGAGCGTCCTCGGCCAGCTGATCGCCCTGTACGAGCACATCACCTTCGTGCAGGGCGCAGTGTGGGGCATCAACAGCTTCGATCAGTGGGGCGTTGAGCTCGGCAAGCAGCTCGCGAAGCAGTTGACGAGCGCCGTCGCGGGCGACGAGTCGGTTCTCGCCGAGCAGGATTCCTCGACCCGTCAGCTCATCGAGTACTACCGCGCGCACCGCGCCTAAATTGCGCGCTTAAGAAAACGGGACCCCGCCGAGGCGGGGTCCCGTTTTCTTTGACGAGTGGGTAACCCCCACAACTCCTATGCAATCCAACGCCGTTGCGGCTCGGCAGTCGGTCCGCCTAGCGGGATTCCCGCGAAGTCCCGCGACTTTGTCTCTAGGATGGACGTGGCGTAAGACATAACCGAAGGAGAGTGGCATGAAGGTCGGCATTCTGACTTCTGGCGGCGACTGCCCGGGACTCAACGCGGTCATCCGCGGAGCTGTCCTCAAGGGAGATTCCATCTACGAAGATGAATTCGTGGGCTACCTCGACGGCTGGAAGGGAGTGCGCGACAACGAATTCATCCCGATCCCTCGACGCCTTGTGCGCGGCATCGGCCGTCAGGGCGGAACGATCCTCGGCACCTCGCGCGTCAACCCCTTCCACGAGGACGGCGGCGGCGCCGAGGGTGTGCGCAAAGTTCTCGAGGACCACGATGTCGACGCCCTCATCGCTATCGGTGGCGACGGAACACTGTTCACGGCCAATCGACTCGCAGAGGCCGGCATCCCCGTGGTCGGCGTCCCGAAAACAGTGGATAACGACCTCGACGCCACGGACTACACGTTCGGTTTCAATACCGCCGTTGATATCGCAACCGAGAACCTCGACCGCTTACGCATGACGGGCAACAGCCACCACCGATGCATGGTCGCCGAAGTCATGGGGCGCAGCGTCGGCTGGATCGCCCTCCACTCGGGCATGGCCGCGGGCGCGCACGTGATTTGTATTCCCGAATTCCCGCTCACGATCGACGAAATCTGCGAGTACGTTGCGCAGCGCGCTGCACGCTCAAAGCGCCGCTCCCCACTCGTCGTCGTCGCCGAGGGGTTCGTTCCGAAAGACGCGCCGGCAGACTTCATGGACTACGAGATGGACGAATTCGGCCGACCGATCCTCGGCGGCGTCGCCCAGCGCCTCGCCCCCTATATCGAAGAAGCCACGGGTATCGAAACCCGCGCGACCGTACTCGGACACATCCAGCGCGGCGGCGAACCGAATGCGTACGACCGCGTGCTCGCGACTCGTTTCGGTATGGCCGCGATCGACCTCGTGCACGAAGGCGGTTTTGGTCGCATGGTCTCGCTACGCGGGACCGACATCGTGAACGAGCCGCTCACCGAGGCAATCGACTCGGTGAAGCGCGTGCCCAGGTCCAGATGGGACGAGGTTCGCGTCCTTTTTGGGTAGGACGCCGCGCATTTGCGCCCCAGTCCCGCTTTTTGATAATAATTCAAAACATGCTGACCGCGCTCGCCCTCACCACAATTGCCGGGCTCGCCACGATCCTCGGCTCTCTCATAGCCTTGAGTGAACGTGCCCGCGAACCGAAAGCCCTAGGCGCAGCTCTCGCGTTCGCCGCAGGTGCGATGCTCACCGTCAGCGCTCTCGAGCTCCTCCCCCACTCGATCGGTGTGCTCGGAGCGGGCACGACCACCCTTTACTGCGTCGCCGGCCTCGTCATTATTGGCGCCCTCGACCTTGCCTCGCGAGCGTGGGAGCGCCGTGCGGTCACGAGCGCTAGGGAGGCGACGCAACCGTCGGACCCCTCAAGTGCACGAGCACTTTTGCGCACGGGCCTCATCACGGCTCTCGCACTCACCGCGCACAACATTCCCGAGGGGTTCGCGACGTTTTCGAGCGCACTCCAGGACACCGCGTTCGCACTCCCGCTCGCTGGCGCGATCGCGCTGCACAACATCCCCGAAGGGGTCGCCGTCGCCGCCCCCATCCTCCACGCGACGGGGTCACGAACGAAGGCCATCGCCGCGACAGCGCTCTCGGGGCTGTCCGAACCAGCCGGAGCCCTCGCGCTCTACGGGCTCCTCACCGCCACGGGGCACGCCGCGAACCTCGAATGGGCAAACCCCCTCATCGCAGGGGTGATGATCGCAATCAGCGCGGTCGAGCTCCTCCCCCTCGCCTACACGCACTCTCGGCTCACGCGAACCCTCACGTGGTGTGGCATCGGTGCGCTTGTCATGGCGGCGAGCCTATGGGCGCTCGGCGGCTGAGCACGAGGTTTGCACCCCGCCGCGGCCTGGTACGTTTGAGAAGTTCGTGACCGTCACCGCGAGGAGAAACTGATGTCCGCCATCATGTACACCATCACTGACGAAGCCCCCATGCTTGCGACCGCCTCGCTCCTGCCAATCGTGCGTGGCTTCGCCTCGAAGGCTGGCGTCGACATCGAAACCCGCGATATTTCACTCGCCGCTCGCATCCTCGCCGCATTCGCGGACCGCCTCCCCGAGGACCAACGCGAACGTGATGCACTCGCCGAGCTCGGCGCCCTCGCGCGCACCGCAGAGGCGAACATCATCAAGCTTCCCAACATTTCGGCCTCGGTTCCGCAGCTCAAAGCCGCGATCGCCGAACTTCAGGCACGCGGTTACGACCTCCCCGACTACCCGGATAGCCCCGAAACCGACACCGAACTCGACGTCCGCGCGCGATACGACGCCGTCAAAGGCTCCGCCGTCAATCCGGTGCTCCGCGAAGGCAATTCTGACCGCCGCGCGCCGCGTGCAGTCAAAAACTTCGCGAAGGCCCACCCGCATCGCATGGGCGAGTGGAGTACCCACTCGCGCACCGAGGTCGCCACCATGAGCGAAGGTGACTTCCGCTCGAGCGAACGAAGCTTCGTCGTTCACGGCGACAAAACCTTCCAGATCGTCCATGTCGCCACCGACGGCACCGAAACGATCCTCAAAAACGCCGTGACTGCCGAGGATGGCGACATTATTGACGCAAGTGTCATGAGCATCGGTGCCCTGGAGCAATTCCTCACCGCTCAGATTGAGAGGGCCCGCGAGCGCGACGTTCTGTTCTCGCTCCACCTCAAGGCCACGATGATGAAGGTCAGTGACCCCGTCATCTTCGGTCACGCGGTGCGCGCGTTCTTCCCCGAGGTCTTCACGCGGTTCGGGGCAAAACTCGAGGATGCGGGACTCTCGGCAAACAACGGTCTGGGCGCGATCCTCTCGGGCCTCGAGGCGCTCGATGCCGAGACCGCCGAGGCGATTCGCACGCTTGTGAGTGACCGCCTCGCCGAGGGGCCCGAGCTCGCGATGGTCGACTCGGATCGCGGCATCACGAATCTTCACGTGCCGAGCGACGTCATCGTGGATGCGAGCATGCCCGCGATGATCCGCACGGGCGGAAAAATGTGGGGGTCCGACGGCGCCCCGCACGACACGCTTGCCGTCATTCCCGATAGCTCCTATGCCCCCATCTACCAGGTTGTGATCGACGATTGCCGCCGCCACGGCGCGTTCGATCCGGCGGGCATGGGAACCGTGCCGAACGTCGGCCTCATGGCGCAGAAAGCCGAAGAATACGGCAGCCACGACAAAACTTTCATCGCCCCCGCAGACGGGCGAATCGAGATCCGCTCGACATGCGGGTGCCACGACGCGGCGCTGACATCGCACACCGTCCAGGCCGGCGATATTTTCCGCGCGTGCCACACAAAGGATGCACCCGTGCGAGACTGGGTGGCTCTTGCCGTGCGTCGTGCACGCTTGAGCAACACTCCCGCATTTTTCTGGCTCGATCCCGAGCGCGCGCATGATCGAGAGATCACAGCGAAGGTCGAGCATTACCTTGGCGAGGAAAACACGGACGGTCTCGATATTCGAGTGCTGAGTCCCGTCGAGGCGATGAAGGAAACCCTGGAGCGCACACGTGCCGGGCTCGACACGATCTCGGTCACGGGAAACGTGCTTCGCGATTACCTCACTGACCTCTTCCCGATCATGGAACTCGGCACGAGTGCGAAAATGCTCTCGGTCGTGCCGCTCATGGCGGGCGGTGGCCTGTTCGAGACCGGTGCCGGTGGCTCCGCACCGAAGCACGTGCAGCAGCTCATGAGCGAAAACTACTTGCGCTGGGACTCGCTCGGCGAGTTCCTTGCGCTTGCCGAATCACTCAGGCATCTCGCGCGCCACGACGGCAATCGAGAAGCCGAGGTTCTCGCGAACGCGCTCGACCGCGCAACGGAAACCCTTCTGAACGAGGGGAAGTCGCCCGAACGCCGCCTCGGTGGCATCGACAATCGCGGCTCGCATTTCTTCCTCGCGCTTTACTGGGCGCGCGAACTCGCGTCACAGACGGACTCCCCCGTGCTCGCTGAGACTTTTGCGCCCGTCGCGCATGACCTGAGCGAGGCCAAGGAACAGATCGAGCAAGAACTTCTCGAGGTTCAGGGCTCACCCGCAGAGATAGGCGGCTACTACCGGCCTGCCCCTGAATCAACAGCAGCGGTCATGCGCCCCTCGGCGACGCTCAACGCGATCATCGACCAACTCGCTGCGCGCTAACGCGCCCGCCTCGAGCTTCCCTAGAAGCGCAGGTCGGTCTCGACTCCCATCGAACGCGCGACCGGCAAATGGAAGTGGTCGCTCGCGCGCGCCTGGTTCTTGAACATGACGCGGAAGAGTTTCTTCGCGACGAGCGTTGCGAAGGACGCAGGCGCAAGCACGAGGTTGGCGCGCGCTGTCACGAACCACGTGGATTTCAATCGCTGATTGCTCCAACGCTCGCTCGCATCGGGGCACGAGGCGAGAAGACGCATCGCCTTCGGCACGTCCAGGTGTTCCTTGAAGCCGAAGTGGACGTTCACGCATTCGACGCCGTCGGGCACGCCCGGGACGTCCAGAATCTTGATGCGATCTTCCGCGTTCACGCGCGGAACGGGCTCGGTCGTCACCTCGGCAATCACGACGCGCGAGTGGATCGCGCGATTCACGCGCGTTTGCGTGAGAAGCGCGAGCGGCGGTGTATGGACATCCTGGTGGAGGTACACGACGGTTCCCGGGAGCTTTTGGAGCTGCTTCTTTTCCGTGCGCGCCACGAATTCCTCCCACGTACCGCACAGGTCCCGGCGGCGCTCACGAAGGCGATCGGCGCCGAAACGCCACACGTGCATTGTCGCAATGCACAGCGCCGATACGACGAGGGGAATCCACCCTCCCGTGAACACCTTCGCGGCATTGGCCGCAAACAGGAAGAGCTCGGCGCTCGCAAAGAACGCGGCTACGACGATCACCTTCCACAGCGCCCACTTTCGCACGTAGCGGAGGTAGAGGAACAGAAGGGCAGTCGAGAGGAGGAACGATCCCGAAACGGCGATGCCGTACGCGCTCGAGAGCCCCTGCGAGGAGCGGAAGGCAAGGATGAGTACGAGTGCCCCCACGCACAGTAGCCAGTTCACACCGGGCACATACACCTGTCCCTTGTGTTCGCTCGTATACGTATGCGATAGGCGCGGAAGTAGACCGAGGCGCTGCGCCTGCATCGACACGCTGAATGCCCCCGCAATCACGGCCTGTGAGGCGATGATCGTCGCGAGAGTCGCGAGGATGACGACTGGAAACTGCAGCGAGTGAGGCACAAGATCGTAGAACGGGTGGCTCGCGTTGCGTTCGCGAAGTACGAGCGCCCCCTGCCCCAGATAGTTCAGTGCGAGGCACGGAAAGACGAGCACGAACCACGCCCTCGCGATCGGCCCTCGGCCAAAGTGCCCCATATCCGCATACAGTGCCTCGGCGCCCGTCACCGTCAGCACAACAGCGCCAAGTGCAAAAAATGCCAAGAGCGGTTCCGTCACGATGAAGCCGAGAGCGTGATGCGGAGAAAGCGCCCCGATGATTTCCGGAGTCTTCACGATTGACAGCACGCCGAAGGTCGCGATCACAAGGAACCACACGATCATGACGGGCCCGAACGCGCGTCCCACGACGCCCGTTCCCCACCGCTGAATGCTAAAGAGGGCAAGCACGAGCACGAGCGCGATTGGCACGACGAGCGGTCCGAGGGCGGGAGAGGCCTCTTCCAAACCTTCCACAGCCGACAGGATCGAGATGGCCGGGGTGATGAGCGAATCGCCGTAAAACAAACCAGCCGCACACATACCGAGCACCATCACCGCGCCGAGCAGACCTCGCGTGCTCGCGTTCGACAGGACGGATGTCAGAAGCGCCGTGAGCGAGAGCTCACCACCCTCACCGTCGTTGTCGGCACGAAGGAGCACACCTATGTACTTGATGGAGACCGTGAAGGTGACTGCCCACAGCACGAGGGACAACGCGCCAAAAATATGTTGGGGATCAGGGGGAAGCGGGTGGCCGTCGGCCTCTGTGAAGAGCGCTTGGAATGCGTAAATCGGCGAGGTGCCGATGTCTCCGAATACAACGCCGAGGGCGGCGACGGACAGTGCAAAAATACCTTGTGAACGGGCGTGAGTTGTCATCACGAGCGACGAGTCTAACCTGGCCCCATGGGTCAAGAAACCGTTAAGGCTGTCTCGTGGCTCACGAATCCGTAAGGCCGTACAGCGGCTATCAGGCCCACATACGAAAGCGCCCCGGCACACACCGGGGCGCTTTCGTACTGTCGCGAAATCAGAGAGCCGCGAGTGCAGCCTCGTAGTCGGGCTCGTCATCGACACTCGGCACGAGCTGCGAGTGCACAACCTTGCCGGTTTCGTCGGCAACGAGCACGGCACGAGCGAACAGGCCGGCGAAGTCACCGTCGGACAGCACCACGCCGTAGTCCTTGCCAAAGCTCGAACGGAAAGCCGAGAACGTGTGGACGTCATCGAGGCCCTCCGCGCCACAGAAACGCTCCTGCGCGAACGGAAGGTCAACCGACACACCGATCACGACGGTGTTGTCGAGCGAGGACGCCTTCTTGTTGAACGTGCGCAGCTGCGCCTGGCACGTGGGGGTGTCCACGGAAGGGAAGATGTTCAGCACGATGCGCTTGCCGGCGAAGTCGTCGAGGGTGACATCGCCAAGGTCAGCATTCGCGAGGATGAATGCGGGAAGCTGATCGCCAACCTTGGGGAGCTCCCCGTTCGTCGACACGGTTGCGCCTTCAATGGTGACTTCTGCCATCGTCAATCCTTCTTTCATCGCTATGTCCGGCCGCGACCTGCGGCCCTGCCACGTCTCGTACAGTAGAGCCGCCATCTGACCGTTGCCAGAAAGCGGGATGCCTTCGCACGCCTACGCCTTCTCCGATTTCATACGCTCAATGGCCTTCTTCACATCAAAGTCGGCTTTCGGATAAGCGGGGGCGATGCGTTCGAGAGCATCGGTCAGAAGCTGCTGAACAGCCAGTCGCGCGTACCACTTTCGATCCGCGGGGACGACGTGCCACGGGGCCCACGGCGTGTGCGTCTCGCGGATCGCGGCGTCGTACGCATCCATGTAGGCATCCCAATGCTCTCGTTCGTCGAGGTCGCCCATTTTGAACTTCCAATGCTTGTCCTCACGCTCGAGGCGCTCGAACAGCCGCTCCCACTGCTCCTCCTTAGAGATGTGAAGCATGACCTTCACGACCTCGTAGCCTCGTTCCTCGACGAGTTGCTTTTCAAACCTGTTGATGTCGCTGTAGCGCTTCGCGAGAGTCTTGTCATCTGCCCACCCGTGGACGCGGTGAATGAGCACGTCCTCGTAGTGCGATCGATCGAACACTCCAATGAAGCCCGGCTCAGGAAGCGCTCGGCGAATACGCCACAGGAAGTGGCGATTCTTCTCTGTTGCCGTTGGCGCCTTGAAGCCCTTGATCCGTACGCCCTGCGGGTCAACAGCGCCCACCACGTGGCGCACGATTCCGCCCTTGCCGGCCGTGTCCATGCCCTGAATCACGAGAAGGACACGTCGGCCATTGTCCTGGCCACGATGCTCAGCCCACAGCCTCTCCTGGAGCTCACTGAGGTACGCGGTGCGGGCGGCGAGGATCGCTTTGCCGTCCTGCTTGTCGCCGTCAAAGTCGAGCCGCGCCTTCGTCGAGAGGTCGCGCACGGAGGTGAAGCCCTCAAGGTCGAGCGGGAGCTCGTGCCCGCGCGGGCGCGCGTCCACATAGGTGCCGTCCTCGACGATGTCGAGCGCAGCATCACTCACCTTTAGGTGTTTCTTTGCCTGATCGAGAACGATCTGTTCGCGCTGTTCACGCACGGGCGCCTGAGCGCTCTTAGTGCTCTTTTTGCTCTTCTTGTTCTTTTTGGCCATGCCTTCAGTCTAGGAAGCGGCGAGGGGCCCTCCCTAACCCACGCTTACTTCGAGGCTCGCCTGTGCCTGAGAGCGATGAAGCGCGTCACGATGAGGGCACCGAGGGCGATGGCAGCCGTCGACACCCAGACCACCGCGGCAGCCGAGCGGAAGAAAACCGGCGCCGAACGCGCCCCATAAAATCCGCGCCCTCGACGACACGGCAGGCACCCCACATGCGACCTCCCCTTCCGTCGCCCCCCAAAAAACCGCACGCAAGCTCCATAAACACGGCCAAGGCTCTCAGACAACCTCATCATCGACGCCTAGGAACACCCCTACCGCATCGCGCACGCGTAATTCACATGACTGTCAGGCATAAAATGGCGTCTCCTGATAGACAATGTTTGACCCGGCTGTATCACGTATCGAAGGGGATTCGGTGAAGAAGAAGTTATGGTCAACGATTCTGGCCTGCGTATCCATCGTCCCACTCCTCCTATCCCTCCAAGGCTGCGGCGACGCCCTGAGCACGGAGATACATGCCGATGACTCACCGCAAGTATTGTCGAAAGCTTGGGGGATTGACGTCCCCGCCTCTATGACTACTGAAGAGTTTTACAGCAGCGATGTAGGGTTCACAGGCGACGGAGACTATCTACGCGTAATGAAGCTGCCCAAGGCAGACCAAGTTGGGATGTGGGCTCCAGCTAACTTCCAAGAATCGCCAGATGAATGGGTTGGTACGACCGTCACCACCAACTCGAACGCCCCATTCAAACTGGACGATTTCAGTGATCTGCGGTGCCATCCGGTCACCAAGAGGGAAGATGGGTCTTATCTGATGCTCTGCTACAGCAGAGCATCAGATAATTACTATTCCTTCGAATCGATATTCTAAATCGATCCATCTTTAAACGCTAATCACTATCGGGTATGGCCTTCCCCCACGCCCGAGCACAACCCACCTCGTCATCCCCACCGAACGCAGCGTATTACGCACCTTCGGCTCACGCTGACAGGTCGAAACGTTTTGAAAGTACTCGGACCACTTGCCTTAGGACGACGCGGGTTGATGTAGTGCCACTAAGCGGACTGGCGTGTGAGGACGATGTAAGCGGTAACTGCCGCGGCGGTGAGTATTGGCCAGATAATGAGGGGGACGGTGATCGCGCCAACATCGGCGAGAACGCCTCCAAGGAGTGCAGCAAAGGGGACAGTGCCCATCGTTACCATGCGCATTGCCGCGCTCGTGCGGCCGAGGTACTTCTTATCCACCGCTTTTGCTACGTATGAAAACCCAGCGATGTTGGCGATGGTGAGGGTAAAAGCCCAGCACACTGATTTAATGAGAAAAAGGGTGTGCGCCCACGATGGGATGAGGAGTGCCAGAATCGGCAGACACGCCACGATTGCTTGCGTGATGGAACTCCAAATGTAGAGCGTTCGCACAGGGATAGCATTCATGACTCGGGGCGCGATCACTGCGGCGAGGATCCCTACTGCCGCGGAAACCGTTCCAAGGATGCCGAAAAATGGCATTCCAAGATCCAACACGCGCAGGATCACCACGCTAACCATTGAGTCGCTCAAGGCGAGGCCAACGTTGCCTGCTGAAATCAGACATACAGCACCGAGAAGGAAACGGTTGGTTCCAAGAATTCGGAAACCGTCGGTCAGTTTCTGCGAGAGAGGTCGGTTGTCTTTTCCGGGATGCGTCGATTCACTGCTCTCGTCCGCTGAGTGGATAGTCGTGTTTTGGTTGCTAGAGAACTGCTGCTGCCTGAGACGTTGCAGTATTCGTAGCGCAAAGAATAGAGATAAGGCAAAGAAAAGGATGGCGACACCGGTAGTTGGGGTAGTGCCGAAGAAGGTCAACGCTAGGCCGGCTGCCGCAGGCGCGATGACCCCTGCAATGGAATCCGCCATCGCCATCCTAGACACAGCGTTTTCGATCCGGTCGTCAGCCCTGGCGATAAAGGGCACGAGACTCGTTTGGGCATTTTCCGAAGCAATTATCGACACCCCAAGGAAAAAGACGATTGCCATGAAAAACACAGGATTTTCCAGCCCAAAGTGGAGACCGAGGCACAGGGATGCGCCGAGAAGTACCTTGAGTGCAAGGGAGAGCGCTAGGACTGTCTGCGGTTTGTAGCGGTCAACCAGAAGCCCGATGGGGAGCGCCAAGAAGATTGCAGCTCCCGCCTCGAGGAAGTCCAGAACCCCTATCTGGGTGGTAGAGAAGCCAAGGAGTGAAATTGCGATGATTGACATGGAAGAGTCAACAAATTCACGCCCGGCAGCATCGCTTGCGTTAGAAGCTTGGAGAGAACGTAAGAGATATCGTTCTGAGTTTTCTTGTATCAAGATCACTTACTATCTTTACTCAGGGCATGCAAAGCCCTGGGGGCGTTCTTATACTCAATGATGACATCTAAGTTCGGTGCATATCTGACATCCTCAACCAAGCTGGCGGGAGTGCCAAGTTCTTTGCGACGCTCCATGAGTGCCTTTCTAAGATCGCTTTGCAGCTGCAGAGGCGAGCGATCCGAATCTTCAGCTTGCGCCGGAGCGAGCCCCAGTACACTCCCCCATCAGTGCTGCTCCAACTAGAGTGTTTCGAGAGTATTTACTCTCCGCACTAGCCTTTCGGTAACTAGAAGCCGACAGGGAAGAAGAGCCCAGCCACCGCAATTCCGACGACAATTGCACTCAGTGTGAACCCGGCTCGAAGCCCTCGCCTCACGCACATCCCGAGGCTCAATATTGCCAGAGCTCCGCAGATGACCAGCCCCGTGGGGATAATTCCCCCTCCAAGGCTGTTTAGCCATCCCACCAAACCTGCAGGGGGAAACCGCACACACATGATGACCAAGGCTAGGGACACTGGAATATAAGCAATCCAGTTTTTTCCTGCTTCCCGCTCACTGAGTCGGTGGGTCGCCTGTGCATCCATCCATCGCTCCATGTGGCGAGAATAACACTCACCCCTCGCTTACGTTACGTAAATCAAAAAGTCATCAGCCGACTTCGGGACCCAGCGACGCAAAACAATGCGCGGCAGCCGATAGGCCCAGTGAAACGATGCCCTTTGTTAGGCGAATTTTCCGCACCGCCCGCGGCAAGATCGTGTGGGGACAGTTAACTCTCCATCTTGCATCGCTGGCTAGCGCGTCGACCAGGCGTCGATTCACGCCACCACGCTGCGGGCTGTCACCTGGCGGACAATCGCCGCACACCACTCACGCGGCGCTCGACCTCGAAAAGAAGCCCCACAACACCACCTGTAATGCTTTACAGCTATACAGCCAACGAACTCCCAGGCAGGAACGTTGCGTCGAGCGCACGCGGACGAGTCCCCTCCGCCACTTAAGCTCGAGAGGCTCCTTCATTGTGCCCCAGTCTCCAACTCGCCAGCATCTTAAGCGCCACCCTTCTCCGCTGCACAAAGCGCGCAATCGTGCGGCAGAAGCTCGCCAACCTCCGCACCCCCAGTGCGCTTTAGGCCACCAGAAGACGGCGGTCCACCAGCTCGTGCCCCACCTTTTCCCTAGCACGGTGCGCGTAAGCAAGTTCGATGCAGTGCACCGCACGTCTAGACAGCACCCACCACTTTCGTATGACAATAGTGGCGTGGGTAAGAAAAGAATCATCCACGGCCGAGAAGTAAGCGAAGGCCAAGTGCAGGCCTGGGCCGACGAAGCCGAGGCTGGATACGACGTTGAAGAACTCGCCCGTCGTTGGGGCCGCCCACCACGCGCCGAGAAAGCCTCCAAAGTCATCCCCACACGCTTTTCTGACGATGAATTAGCCAGCCTCATGGAACGCGCTGAACGCGAAGGGATCGACCGTTCGACAGCAATCCGCGCCGCCGTCAGGCAGTGGGCCGCCGCATGATGCCTGCTCCCTCCGTTCCGCGCGTCGGCGGGGTTCTTACAGCCGGGCTAGCAGCCCTTACACTTGGGTTCTTGCTTATCGAGGGCGACGTAGAAATCGGCGCGGTGACCATCCCTCACAATCCGCTGTGTGGGTGGTGTGCTGTCGCCGCAGGGTTTTTGTTCATGCTCGCTGCCGCACTGATCTACGTGCGGGGCAGAAAGAAGTAGTGCCCTGAGCTGCGAAGCCGGGGCGCCAGGGTTACCGAGACGTTGAGTTTTGCGACAGGTCCGAATACGCGCCGCGCACTATCGGCAATCACCAGCCCGTGAGCACGATCAGTGCTCTTTTTGTTCTTCTTGCCCTTTTTAGTCTAGGAAGCGGTGGTGCCCTCCCCGACTCACACTTACCTCGTGGCTCGCCTGTGCGTGAGTGCGATGAACCGCGTCACGATAAGGGCACCGAGGGCGATGGCAGCCGTCGACACCCAGACCGCCGCGCGAAGCCCGGCGCTATCCACGATGAGGCCACCAATGATCGCGCCCCCACCGATCGAGATGTTGAATGCCGCGCTATTGAGGGCAGTGCCCGCCTCGACCCGATCCCCCGCCTCAGCGTTGACGAGCGACTGAATCGACACTGAGGCCATGCCGCCAAAAAAGCCCCACGCAGCGATGATGAGAAGAGCATTGACGGGGGCGGACATCACGGTCGCGACGAGCGTCAGCGAAAGCGCCGTACCCACCGCAAGGACAAGAACCGCCAGGGCAGCCGAGCGTTTGATGAGCGGGCCCGCGGCGAAGTTTCCGATGAGGCCGAGCGCCCCGTAAAGCAGCAGGTACATGCTGATCTTTTCGAGATCGACGTGGGCAAAGTCTTGAAGGATCGGGCTCACGTAGCTGTACGAGACGAACTGGCCGGTCACGATAATGAGCGTCAGCACAAATGCGTAGCGCACGCCGCGGATCTTTACAGCGCCGAGGGTCGAGCGCACGGTTTCCACCGCGGCCGACTGCACGGGCCTGACCATGGCGACCATCATGAGGCCCACGACGAGGGCGAGAATACCCGTGGCAGCGAACGCTCCGCGCCATCCGAGCACCGTTCCGAGCCACGTCGCAAGAGGCAGGCCAAGCACGAGCGCGCTCCCGTTCCCGGCAAACGCAATGGTCAATGCAGTCGTGCGGTCCTCTTTTTTCACCTGGCCAACCGCGACGAGCGGAAGCACGGGCCAGTTCATCCCGATGGCAATCCCGGTGAAAATGCGCGAGGCAAGAAAAAGCGGCCACGAGGTGGAAAAGAAGGAGATCGTGCAGCTCACGACCACTGAGAGAAGAGCGAGTAGCAGCACGGTCTTGCGGTTCAAGGAGCGAGTCACGCTCGGCACGAGCAGGGCCACAACGCCCGCGATCACCCCGGGGAGGGTCACGGCGAGTCCGACGGTTCCTCGGCTCACACCGAGGTCGTTGGAGATAAGCGTAAGCACGCCAATGGGAAGCTCTTCGATGGTGATAAGCGTGAAGATCCCGAGAGCCAGCGCGACCACCGCGATCCAATTCGAGCGCTCCGGCTCGCTGTTCGGTGCTGCCTCCGGGAGGGTCGACGGATCGACCTCCGGGTTGATCGCGGGAATCGAGCCTGTCACGGTAGGAGGAACAGCCGACACGGCACACTCCTTCATCGGTATGCGGCAGACACTTCCGGTGCCTGGGCTCACGGATGTTGACCCGCGCAGCGCCCAACACTCTAGAAAAAGTCGGGAGACTCCTCCAAGTTGTGGTGGCGGGATTCACCGCGCAGATACCCATAAAATGGGAGCGCTCTAGACGCGCACACCGGAAGGTTTTCCTTATGGCCATTGGCTTTGCCGCACTGCTCGACGATATCGCCGCCCTCGCGCGCATGGCCGCGGCCAATGCGGACGATGTTGCCGCCGCATCAATGAAGGTCAGCGCCAAGGCAGCGGGAGTCGTCGTTGACGACGCAGCCGTAGCTCCGCAATACGTGCGCGGCGTCAACCCCAAGCGCGAGCTGCCGATCATTTGGAAAATCACGAAGGGCTCCTTGCTCAACAAGGCCATCATCCTCGTGTTCGCGCTCCTTCTTTCGCAGTTTGCGCCGTGGATCCTCACGCCGCTACTCATGCTGGGAGGCACCTATTTGTGCTTCGAGGGCGCCCATAAGATTTGGGAGCTTGTCACCGGCAACAAGGAAGCGAACGATGCCGAGCCCTCCGTTGTGCAGGGTGAGGATGCGGAAAAGAAGGTTGTATCGGGGGCCGTGCGCACCGATTTCATTCTCTCCGCAGAAATTATGGTGATCTCGCTCAACGAGGTCGCTAACCAGCCCCTCGTAGATCGCGCCCTCATCCTCGTCGTCGTCGCGATTGTCATCACGCTCGCCGTTTACGGCGTCGTGGGGCTACTCGTGAAGATGGATGACGTTGGGCTCGCGCTCACGAAACGAGACTCGGGCGCCGCGAAGACGTTCGGCGCATGGCTTGTGCGGGCAATGCCTGTCGTCATGACCATCATCAGCTACGTCGGCATGTTCGCCATGCTGTGGGTTGGCGGTCACATCATGCTCACGGGTCTCGACGAACTCGGGCTGCACGCACCGTACGCCCTCGTTCACCACCTCGCTGAGGGTGTCGAGGGAATCGCGGGCGTAGGCGGCGTGCTCGCCTGGCTCGTCGACACGCTGTGCGCCCTGGTGTTCGGCTTCGCGTGGGGCGCCGTCGTGGCTGGCGTGTGGGCGCTGACCCCGTGGGGGAAGAAAGCCCACTAGCGCCAGCGAGGCCGGCCGACTACTTTTCCGTGGGGGTGACTGGCGGTTCAGCCGACCAGGGGAACACGATCCAGTCGGCGGTGTGCTTCCACACGAAGTGCGGCTCGACGACCGACGTCGGCTTCGAGTACAGGACCGCGGAGCGCGCCTCGGCGCCTTGAGCCTCGAGAAGCTCGAGTACAAGTGCGAGGGTGCGGCCGGAATCGGCAACATCGTCGACGACGAGCAGGCGCTTGCCTTCAATAGCCTCGGTGTCAAGGAGCGGCGCGAGAAGGACCGGATCGGGAAGGGTCTCGTGCACGTCGGTGTAAAACTCGACGTTGATAGCGTCGGCAAGTTTGAGTCCCAGCGCGTACGCGAGGGACCCCGCTGGCAGAAGACCGCCGCGCGCCACCGCAATGATGATTTCGGGCTCGAAATCCGAATCGGCGATGGCCTGGGCAAGCTCGCGACTCGCGGTACCGAAGGTGTCCCACGTGAGGACCTCCTTGACCTGCAGATCGCTCGAGTCGGCGTGGTAGGCGCCAGTCACGGTGTCCTCATTTCCCCGGTATTCCCGGATTTCACCGACGCTTGGCCGGCGGTGTGTGTGTTGTTTTCTCCCCCGTCGGCCCTTCCGGGGCCCACCGGTCGTAGCTCCATTCTAGGGGCGAGATTCGCTAAGCTACTACCGAGTGTATAAACTGGCCATACTCTCGCCTGCAGTCGCCGATCCTCACGGTAGGCACCTCACCAGTGACAACAGCAGGAGCCGCGATGCTTGATTATTGCGCGTCTCTCATCGTGCGCGCGCGACACCTCATCGTCGCTCTTGCGGCATTGTGCGCGGTGTTCTTTGGCGCGTTGATTCCCTTCGTCGGCGTGAATGCCGACATGGCGAAGTATCTGCCGTCCGCATCACCGATGCGCGCCGGAACCGAAGTCCTCACAGATCAGTTCGATGACCCCGATCTTTCGACGTTTCGGGTCATGGTGGATGGACTCGCTGACGACTCGGAGCGCAAAGAGGCCCTCGCTGCCCTCGAGAAGCTTGAGGGGGTTCACCACGTCACATCGTCAACCAATGCCACTCCTGCCGATGGCGACCCAGCCCGATACATCAACGGTGACCACACGCTCTTCGTCGTCTCCTCCGAATCCGACTACGCAGACCCTGCGGCGACGTCCCTTGCCGAGGAACTCTCCGCACTGAGCGAGTCCGGCTTGAACGGGCACTCCCTCACCTTCACGAGCGATAATCCGTCGACGAGCGGTGAGCTTCCCCTATGGATCGCGGCCATAGCCGTCGCCCTGCTCGCCGCGATCCTCATCGCGATGAGTGCGTCGTGGATCGAGCCCCTGCTCTATCTCGCGACGATCGGCATCGCCGTGCTGCTCAACATGGGATCCAACGTCTTCCTTGGCGAAATCGCCGAAGTGACGTTTTCGATTGCCGCGATCCTCCAGCTCGTCTTGTCGATGGATTACTCGATCATCCTCGCCAATCGGTATCGGCAAGAATGCGCCGCGCAGAAACGCCGCGGTGTGGACTCCGTACCGGAGGCGAGCGCAATCGCCATGCGCCGAGCCCTGCCCAAGGCCTTCAGCGCAATCGCCTCGGCATCGATCACGACCATCGTTGGCCTTCTCATGCTCGTCTTCATGAGCTTCAAGGTTGGCGCCGACCTTGGCATCGTCCTTGCCAAGGGCGTGGCGATCTCGATGCTGACCGTTTTCACGGTCCTTCCCGCACTCCTTGTCATGTGCGACGCCTTGATAGCGCGCACCCCAAAACCATTCCTCCACCCCCGCCTGGGCGTGCTCGCACGGCTCGAGCACGCTGCACGATGGGTCGTGCTCGCTGTGTTCATCGCCATCCTCGCGGGATCTGCGTTCCTCCAGTCCCGCACGGAGACGGCGTACACTCTTTCGACCCCCGACCAAGTCGCTGAGCTTTTCGCCCCCGATAACGACATCGTGCTCGTCTACCTCAATTCGAACGCTGAGCACATTTATGAGATTGCCGATGCCGCGAAGCGTGATCCGCACGCGATCAGCGTGATGGGCTACCCCACGACCGTCGGGGAACCGCTCACAAAGGGCGAGATGACAAGCACCCTGGAGGAATTTGAGGGCTCGCACGACTCTGGGAACGCGAGTGGGAGCACGGACGGTTCCGACGGCTCCTTGGCCCTCACCGGCACGGCCCTTTCGATGGTGTATTTCGCCTACCACGACGGGCAGGCGGGAACCATGACGCTACGAGAATTCGTCGCTGCCGCTCGCGAGGCTGAAAGGCTCAGCCAGAGGGGCGAGCTCGGGTCTTTCACCTCGGGCAGCATCGGCCGGTTTGACGGAGTCGATGCTCTCGAGCGCGCACTCGATTCAGGTCAGGTCCCCGGTGACGTTCGAGGCCGTGAGTTCACCCCGGGGCAGCTAGCGTCGGCCTTGAACAGCATGAAGGAGCGCGAGAGCGAGGGCGGCCACTCAGGCGGCGCGAGCGACGCGGCTCCTCTCAACGAGGAGGATCTCACTCAGCTCTTCATGCTGCACCGCGCGCTTCATGAATCGGATCCGTCCTGGACGATGTCGATCGATAACCTCGTGCACTTCCTGCTCGACGAGTCCGGGCAGGGCGGGCGATTTGAGGGGCAGTTGAGCACGGAGCAGATTTCTCAACTCGAGAGCGCCGCCGCAGACATCGCTGACGTTCGCACGCAGTTCGTGGGAACCGAGTTCTCGCGCTTGATTATCCGTACTGACTACCCGAAGGAAAGCCCGGAAACACTCGCGTTCGTCGAGAATCTCGTCAATCGCGCAGACGCCAAGGTTCCCGGTGAGCATTTCTTCGTGGGCGACTCCGTGATGGTGTACGAAATGCGCGAGGGATTCGGCGCGGAAAATGTGAAGATCGCACTTTTCACTGCAGCCGCAATATTCATCATTGTGGCGCTCACGTTCCGCTCGATCGCAGTGCCGGCGATTCTTGTGCTGCTTGTGCAGGTGGGCGTCTTTCTCACCGTGAGCACCGTCGGGCTCCAGGGATACAGCATGTACTACCTCGCGATGCTCATTGTGCAGTGCATTTTGATGGGAGCCACGATCGATTACGCGATCGTCCTCACGACGTATTACCGGGAGGCACGGCAGAAACACGGGGTACGAGATTCGCTTGCGCGCGCCTATGACGGTTCGATTCACACAATCCTCACCTCGGGCCTCATCATGGTGCTGGTGACCGGCGCGATCGGTTTTCTGTTTTCGAATCCGACGGTTGCCCAGATCTGTCGAACCATCGCGATCGGGGCGTTGGCGGCGATCATCCTGATCGTGGGGATCCTGCCGGCGCTGCTCGCCGTTCTCGACCGGGTGGTGGCTCCGAAAGACGCGGCACCGCGCGCATAGGGACACGGCAGCGAAAGGGCACGGCGTCGTTCGAGGCGGCCTAGAATTGCCCTATGGTCATGCATGAGGTGAAGGTTCTCGTCCCCGAAGATCGGCTCGCCGATTTCTACACGCGTTTTGGTACGTGGCTCGCGGGGAGCGACGCCGCCTGGCCCAAGGCGAATGACGACGTGCGCAAAAAGCCCGCGACCGAAGGCGGTGCCCTTGCGGAAACTCGCCCCGCCGCAAGCGCGCCTCAAAGTCCAGGCGGCGAGCGCGCCGTGAACCGAGGCATGGACGAGGCAAAACAGGCGTCGGACCGCACTCCCCCTGTGCCGGAAAACCCGCGCCGCGGCACCGCTGCCATCCGCCCCACCTCGAGTGATCAGGACTTGCTTGACGGTGCCATTGAGTGGTGGCGTTCCCTCAAACGCAACGAGCGAGATATTTTTACCCTCTTTATGGACGCTGCGCCGAACACACTCGGAGCGTCAGAGATCGTCGCAGCGCTCGGGCTCAAGAGCGAACGCGTGATCCCCGGTGTTCTTGCGTGGCCGCGCCGCAAGGCTGCCCGCGCAGGGTTCCCGCTCGCGTGGAAGTTTGAGCACGATGCCGATGGCAGGGCCCACTACGGGCTTCGCAATATGCCCGAAGTGTCGATGAGCGCGACCGAATACGCGACTCTCTTACGCGAGGCGAAGCGCAAGGTCGAGGGCTAGCGACCGCCCCTACCGCGCGACCGCGCGCCACCTCATGATGAAACCATGGGAAAGGATGAGCCCAAAGGTCATTGCCGCGAGGATCAGCAGGGCGGTGGAGAAATCCTGCGCGACGCCGACCACAACAACCGTGTTGGGCCGCGTCGTCAGCTGCACCATCCCCGCAACGGCCCTGAAGAGGTAGATGCCGGGCACAAGTGCAACGATCGCGGCAAATCCGACGCCTGCGAACGACAGCCGTTTGCGGTGCGCAACGGCGCTTAACACGAGCCCGGCGAGAATGCACGCCGCGAGGTCGCCGTTGATGACGTTGACGCCGCACACGACCATGAGAATCCAGCGGCCTGCATGGATAATTCCCCCGACGAGGATGGGCCATGCCGCCTGCGTGAGCGGCATGGAGAAATAGACGCTGAACGCCATTGCGGCGAGCGCTGCCGCGAGCGCATCGACCCACAGCGAAGGCGTGCGAGCTCCTGCCGTAACGGGGAGGTCGCTCCCGACCAAGAGAAGGCCCACGACGAGCCCGCCGCTGATCGCCGCGAGGATGATGCCGCCATACACAAGGCGATGCCACCCCACCGTGACGTTCTTGCCTGTGACGTCGAGCGCGCCGTTGATGAGGTGGGGGCCCGGCACGAGAATCATGGCGGGGCACACCGCCACGAGCCGGGCTGTCGAGGCGATACCGAGGTGGTCGGCGACTCCGCCCAGAATCCCCGCGAGCATGGCAGCCGCAAGCGCCTGGCCTGGCACGGCAATCCCGTGGGATCCGAGCCAGCGTCTCAGAACCCCGCCCACTCCCGCGGCAATCGCCATCAGGACGTAGGACAGGGGGCTCCGCGCCCCGTAGATCAGGGCGAGCCCCCAGGCACCCGCAATGCAGGCGAGGATGAAGAGCCACAAAGGTGCGTGCGCAATCGACGCCGCGTCATCTAGCCGAGAGTTGAGACGCGCGATCTCGCGTTCATCGATGTTCTCGGCGCTCGGCAACGAGTCAATGGCCCGAAGAGTCGCGTTCACACGCGCCATGTTGATCGCCTCGGGTCGCACGTGCACGGTCGTATGAGCAAGGCCGTCGAGATCGACGAGGACGACGCGGTTCCATTCAACGATGCACCTCACCGGCGAGCCGAGCCGAACGCTCAGGGACTCGACCGCGGCGATTGCCTCCGACGTGAGGTGGCCGAACCCCACGAGAGTCCCGGCTGTTGTCGCGAGAGCTCGCACTCGCTCGTCTCGCATGGATCCTTCTCTCTCTTTTCTGCGTCTCGTATGTGAGCGGCCCCGCACCCGACACCACCGGGCGTGCGCCCGTTTAACCCTAGCGCTCCCCATAGATGAAGGTTTCTTCATTTTCGCCTCATGGCAGTTTCATGCATTGCCGGCACTGTCATGGGTGACACCACAACTGAGAAGGAGATCTCCCGTGACCCTCACAGCCATCGACACTCCCTCGGCTCTCGCCCGAGCAGAATCCAGAGGTCATGGCCGACAGACTGGAAAAATCCACCCAAAAGCAAGGTGAGCGTAACCTTTCAGTTGCACTGCCGGCGCATCATGAGGCGGTCCGCCCCTCACCCTCGAAGGATTTTCCCCATGTCTCACGACGTCCTCGACCCAAAGCGCCAGTTCCTTGGCCCCGATCGCAATTGGCACCTCGCCTTCGGCGTCCTCACACTCGGCACTCTCATCTTGTGCATCTACTGGGCGCTGGGCTACACCGACACTGGATCGTGGGGCATCCTCGTCACGACCATCGTCGTGGGCCTGTTCATGGCGTTCAACATCGGCGGCAACGATGTCGCTAACTCGTTCGGCACGTCAGTGGGCGCGGGTACCCTCAGCATGAAGCAGGCGCTCATGGTCGCCGCCATCTTTGAGGTGAGCGGCGCCGTAATCGCCGGCGGCGATGTGACCGAAACTGTGCGCAGCGGCATCGTTGATCTTGAAGCATTTTCGGTGCAGCCGCTCGACTTTGCGTTCATCATGATGTCATCGCTCCTCGGCGCTGCACTATGGCTACTCGTTGCCACGAAGATGGGCTGGCCCGTCTCCACGACCCACTCAATCGTCGGCGGCATCGTTGGTGCGGCCGTGACGCTCGGACTCGTCACGGGCACCGGTGGTTTCGAGATGGTGCAGTGGGGCGAGATCGGCAAGATCGTGCTTTCGTGGGTTGCTTCCCCGCTCCTCGGCGGAATTGTTGCCTACATTCTGTTCGGGGCGATCAAGCGCTACATCCTCGTGTACAACGATGAGGCCGACGACAAACTCCGCCAGCTCAAGATTGACCGCGCCGCACACCGCGAGAAGCATAAGAAGGCCTTCGAACGCCTCACGGAAATTCAACAGATCGCCTACACGAATGCCATGGCGCGCGATGCCTCAACGATTCAGTCAGACCCCGATTACAACGTTGAGGATCTCGACTCGGATTACTACCGCGAGCTCCACGACATCGAAGAGCGCGCCGAGCACATCAACGCCCACCGCGCACTCGATACATGGGTGCCGCTCCTCGCTGCCGCCGGCTCGATCGTGATCTCCTCAATGCTCCTCTTCAAGGGCCTCAAGAACCTCCACCTCGACATCAACGGTGCGGGCAACATCCTCATCATGGCGATGGTGGGTGCTGCCGTGTGGATGGCCGTGTTCATTTTCGCGAAGACGCTTAAGAATGAGGACCTCTCCCGCTCGACCTTCCTCCTGTTCTCGTGGATGCAGGTGTTTACCGCCTCGGCGTTCGCTTTCAGCCACGGCTCGAATGACATCGCGAACGCAGTCGGTCCGTTCGCCGCGGTCCTTGACGTTCTCAAGACCGGGGCGATCTCCGCTGATGCAACAGTGCCCGCTGCGCTCATGCTAAGCGCCGGCGTAGGCCTCATTTGTGGCCTCTGGTTCATCGGCCGTAACGTCATCAAGACAGTCGGTACGGGTCTCACGAAGATGCACCCCGCTTCAGGTTTCGCCGCCGAGCTGTCCGCTGCGGGCGTGGTCATGGGCGCGTCGATGGTGGGTATCCCGGTCTCGTCGACTCACATCCTGATCGGTGCGATCCTCGGCATTGGCCTCGTCAACAAGGCCGCGAATTGGAACCTCATGAAACCGATTGCCCTCGCCTGGGTCATTACACTTCCGGCGGCGGCTGCCATTGGCGCGGTGGGCATCGTGATCCTGCGGGCTGTTTTCGGCTAAACCCGCTTTTCGAACACGGGGTCGCGGTGCACGATCCCTCCCACGACGAAATCGATATCGCCCACGCAGCTGAATCCGTGCTTGCGGTAGAAACGCTGCGCCCGGATGTTGTGGGCATTGGTATTGAGCCATAAACCTTCCGCATGGCGTTCGCGAGCGCGCTCTTCGGCTGCGACGAGGAGGCTGGCCCCCGCTTTGGTGCCGTGCATCTTTGGGTCCGTGTAGCACTTTGACAGCAGGCCCGCGGGATTGAGCGTGACGCCAAGTCCCGGGGAGGGGGAACCGTCGGCTCCAAAAAGCACGAGCGCGTACCCAAGTATTTCGGATCCGACGGTTGCCACGAGCACATCGTGCTCTGGGTGGCCGATGTGCGCATCAAAGTGTGTGGGAGAAAAATTCTCCCGGATATAGGCATCGATATGGGCCCTCTCAAGCGTCGGAGGGCACGCTAAGGGAAAGGTGCGGGCTGCGAGTTCGCTAATAGCGAACGTTTCTGAGGGGCGGGCCTGGCGAACCGTGAAGAGCATTTCCCCATTGTTCCGCACTCGAAACTGGGAGCCCCACGTGTGGCACTCCCAGGGTTCGCACACCATATTCAGCACACAACAAGCATGCATCCATATACCGGTCAGGTGACGTGGAAGAAGTTTCAAGGTCGGCATGGAAGGTTGGATCTCGCTTGGGGCACACAAGAGCTCCGGGCGCTCCATAAGAGACGCTCACGAGCTTCCCACAGTGTCTCGGAAGTCTTACTAAGACAACGTTCGAGGAAAGGACACCAACCATGAACCTCCGCGACCAGATTGACACTCTCCAGAAGGCCACCGTTATCGACCGCGACGGCAACAAGATCGGCTCGGTCGGCCAGGTCTACCTCCACAACAGCTCCGGTGAGCCCTCGTGGGTCACGGTGAACACGGGCCTCTTCGGCACGAACGAAACCTTCATCCCCCTCGACCAGGCCCAGCTCTCCGGTGACCAGATCACCGTTCCCTACGAGAAGGACTTCGTGAAGGACGCGCCGAACATCAGCGAGGACGGCGAGATCACCCCCGAGCAGGAAAACGAGCTCTACCGCTACTACGGCGTGAAGGACCCGGGCTACGGCACCGAGGCCAACGCCAACGCGGGCGAGGCTCGCGACGAGCGTGACCTCAATCAGCAGGGTCTCGCCGATAACGCTGCGGGCAACGAGAGCGCAGCAGGCGTCGGCACCGCCGGCGTTGCTGGCACCGCTGGTGTTGCGGGCGCTGCTGGCGAGCGCGATGCCGCTACCGATGCGAACCGCGAGGGTCACGTCGCTGATGCGGATCGCCGCGAGGCTGCCGACGTTAACGGCGAGCAGAAGATCACCCTCCACGAGGAGCAGGTCAACGTTGGCACCGAGAAGGTCGAGACCGGTCGCGTGCGCCTTCGCAAGCACGTCGTGACCGACACCAAGACCATTGAGGTTCCCGTTGAGCGCGAAGAGTTCGTTGTCGAGCGCACCCCCGCCAGCGGCGACGCCACCGACGCACCCCTCGGCGAGGACGAGGTCGAGGTTTCGATCTCCGAAGAGCGCCCCGTCGTGAACAAGGAGACCGTGGCGACCGAGGATGTCCGCGTGGGCACCCGCACCGTGCAGGACACCGAGCGAGTCTCGACCGACGTTGCACACGAAGAGGTTGCCGTGGACGGCGTTGATGCCGAGGGCAACCGCAAGGGCGACACCATCTGAGCACCCTTAAAGGGCTAAGACTCGAAGAAGCCCCCGACCGCTCGCCATCGCGCGAGTAGTCGGGGGCTTCACTCATGCTCAGCGGTGGACGTACGCTTTCGATCCCATCCGAGACCTAGATGAGCGACGTAAACACGTGCGCTTCGGCGAGATTCACGCGCTTGGCCGCTCGATATATGGCGCCTTGCTGGCCAGAAAATCGATGTACTTCGGGTCTTCGTCGGCAAAAATCTCCGGGCCCGCCCCCATGTACGCGCGCATGAGTTCATCCGCCGCGCGCGGCTCGTTCCCAAGTTCAAACTGCGCCTGGCCGAGGCGCAGGTGAATGAACGGATTGCCGAGCGCCTCCGGGCAGTGCATGCACGTGGTCAAAGCAGCGTGTGCGGTCTGGAAATCCCCGCGCAACACGTGCGCATCACCGATGCTCGCCAGCAGCCATGTCGCTTGCGGCCACTGCGTTTTCGGCTCCGGGAGCAGTAGCCACGCGCGATCGAAAAATTCCACCGCGCCGAGGTAGTCCTCCGCATCCATGCGGTCATTGCCCTGTTCGGCGAGTACGTCGATTTCTTCTTCCCAACCCATTGTGTTCCCCTTCCGCGCGGAGTTGCGGGGACAGCATTACAAGAAAAGCCTGGACGTAATTGGGAGTTGGGGAAGCTCCGACCGAGATCTCGTGGGGCGAGGAAAAGTCGGGGCGTATCGCCCACGTTTGGCACCTCAGCGAGCCATCGGCCGTCATGCCTTCGAGGCGGAGCCAGCCGCGCATCTCCACGAAGACGCCCTCACTACCAAAGCCTTCTTCACTAGTCGACGCCACAAGATACGCCCCGCTACGCAATGCTCATTCACAAGAGGCCGTTTTAGTATCAAGGCACGGCGTACTCATAAAGCCGATCGTGTGCTGACACAACCAAGAAAGGCATGCCATGACCACGATCAAATACTTCGACAACGACGGGTTTCTGGCACTGTGCGAGCCCTCCACCTACGAGGGATTCATCGGCGCGGACTGGACTCTCGAGCAGATCATCACGCTTTTCAATGAGCGCATGCGCGAAGGGAAACTCGTTGTGGCGTATGTGGGCCAGGATGATGCTTTCGGCCGCTTCAAGCTGCGGGAGACCGCCAGCAAGCGGCCCGCAGTGTGGGAGCACACCATGCCACTCAAGGTGGAGCAGGGCCCGGTGTCATTCGTGACCTATGGCGGCCTCACGATGGTGGCACAGTTCAACGACGAACGACTCGACACGCAGACTCGCGACCTCGAGCCGTTGACCGAGCTGGCGCCAGGCAACTACACCGTCACGATTCGACGGCTGTCTAGACGGAGGTCGACCATGTGGAGCAAATTCGGCCCTCTTGCCTACCCGCTACATGAACTCGTGGTCACTCCGGGGCGTATGGCGGAACCCCCGGCCTACTTCCCCGGCGCCAAGCAGCTGGTACCGGGCCTCGAATGAGGATGGCCTCTGCGGCCACGTTCCACGGGTCCACGACTTCGACATCAGTGTGCTAGAAATCTTTCACATTGCGCGTGGCGCAGGTTGCCCCGCGTGCCCGACACATCGCGGCGATCTGGGCGCCTGCGGTGCTGATCGGCGCTCCGGCTGCCTCACGCAACGTCAGCCTCCGGATCCTCACGGCTCTCTTGGGAATCGTCGGGAAAGACGACGGCAAGGTGGAGCAACGTCTGTTCGGCCCCAAGGCAGGAGCTACGCCTTACAGAGAAGCGATCGGACCAAGGATCGCTTTGCGCGATCGTTGGAACTCAGCGCTCAACCGGCTGATGAGCGCGACTCACCGTTTCCGCAAGCGATAACGTGGCGAAAGTGCCATCTTCGCGCTCGGCCTCCGAAAGTAAGAAGGGACCGTCGGATAGCGACCGTCGGACAATAGTTGACGCAGCCCAAGAACTGGCGAAACTCGCATAACCGCAAGGATTCCTGGTCGCCTGGCTTTTGTTTGAGCCGTACCGACCCGCGAGGGCGCTGATACGGTGAGGGCGTGATCACGTCCGAGCTCCGACAGTTGGTAAGTGCCGCATCTGACCATGCCCAACGGGGCAACGATGGTGGCGACCACACGGTGGCCGCTGCCCTTCTCACGCAGTCTGGCCGAACAGTGCTCGGGCTCAACGCATTCCATTTTCTAGGCGGACCGTGTGGCGAGATTTCGGCTCTCGCTAATCACGCCGCCGATTGTGCCGACGACCCCGTTGTCGCCGTCGCCGCTGTCTACGAGCCAACCGGGCAGGTCATTTCACCGTGCGGAAAGTGCCGACAGGTGCTTTTTGACCGCGATCCCGCGATCCAGTGCGTGGTTCGAAGGCCCAACGGGCTTGAGGCCGTGAGTGTTGCGGAGCTGCTCCCCTACGCCTATGATTGGCGTGCCATGGAACGCCCGCAAAAGCTCTATATGTGGGAAGGTTACGAGCGCGCGATCAGGGAAGGAACTAAGCAGCAAACCATCCGAGTCGACGATCCGTTTTACCCCGGCCCGGCACATCTCGTGTTCGAAAAAGACAGCGGTGAGATCCTGACGATCGACGCCACCGTAACCTCCGTGACGCCCACTCGCCGCCGTAACCTCACCGAAGAGCATGCGAGGCGGGATGGCTTTGCCTCGCTGACGGAGTTGCACGAGGCTCTCGAGACGCACTACCCGGGTCTCGCGATGGACGACAGCGTCGACGTCGTGACATTTGAGCTGAAATAAGCAGAGCCACTGAGGGCACACTCCACAGCTACGCGATAACGGTTCTCATGTAGTGTGTGGGCATGGCCTCCCCTAGCGACATCTGGTCCGCGTGCGACTACGCCCCGACTGCTGCGCGCCTCCGCCCCGTCTCCATACTCGTTGCCGCCGAACTTTCGCGCCGCACGGCAAGCCCCGCAGCTGTCGTCGACATCGGATCCGGCCATGGCGAAGGCGTCGCGGAGCTCCTCAGCCGCGGCTACTCCGTGACCGCGATCGAGCCAACCGCACGGATCCGCACGATCGGGCAGCGGCACGCACCTGGGGCCGCATGGCTTGGCACTCAAGGTGAGGCAACCGGATTGGAGGATTCCGCCTACGACGCATTGACAAGCACGTTTGGCTCCATGTTCTGCGATCCCGTAGCTGGCCCCGAAGAGTGGGCTCGCATTCTGCGTCCCGGCGGCACGCTTGTGATGGCCACGTGGGACCTCGATGGTTTTCTCGCCACGATGACCGACGCAATGTCGGAAGCCGTGAGCCCCGGCTCCTCGACGCAAACTCCACCCCATATGGCCTGGGGAGTCGGCGACGTGGCGCACGAGCGCTTGTCACCGTGGTTCGACCACATCAGCATCGAACACCTCGACCTGGATTGGTCATTCGAAAGCGTCGAAGAGGGTATGCAGCTTTACCGAGAAGGAAGCCCGACGCACGCTTGGATGGCCGACAATGCCGGTGCCCGCCGAGAGGCTCTTTGGACCGCGCTGCGCGATCACCTCGAGGCCCACGCCGATGATTCCGGGCGGATCGACTCCACGACCGGCTACGCACTTGTCACTGCCCAGCGTCGACGTGACACGGGCCGATAACGACTGAGGCGATAAAGCAGAATCCCACGGCGCGCCGTTGGACATTTACCTACCTGCGATTAACAGGCAGAAGCAACGACACACAGGTACGATGCGGACTATGCGTGACGCAACCTTTGCTATCCGCCAGGTAACCTTCGACTGCGACGATCCCTCTAAGCTCGCTGAATTCTGGGCGTCCGCCACAGGATGCGCTATCGCCGCCGACTACGGAGACTTCGTTTTGCTCGACTGCACTCCGGCACTCGGCTTTCAGCGCGTTGAAGACCCGACTCCCGGTAAGAACCGCGTGCATCTCGACGGCGGCGGGGTTGAACGCGAAGCTTTAGTAGAGCGCCTCAAGAAGCTAGGCGCCACCGAACTCGGCAGTCATGAAGCACCGGGACTTGTGTGGACCGTTATGCAGGATCCGGAAGGCAACGAGTTTTGCGTGGGTGGCCCTACCCCTGGTTAGACCCCGATCGGGACTGTTCAGCATCTCCTTGTTTCAGACCGCAGTCCACTCCGTGCACACCGAGCTTGGGGTCCGCATTTCACCGCCTTGAGCCGTCGGATTCGAACGGCCCAAGGGGCTGCACCGGCTAGTTCACAGTCGGTGTTTGCGAGCAAGCGGAAGAACCACCGGCCCGCGCGGATCCTCGAGGTCCACGCGGCATTTGATTCGGTAGGTCTTCTCCACATTCTCCTCAGTGATCACCTCGGCAGGAGATCCCGCGGCAACCAATCGCCCTTGGTTCAGCATAAGCACGTGATCGGCATAGGCAGCTGCCTGGGGCAGATCGTGCAGAACGGCCATGACCGTACGACCTTCATCGACCAGGTCGGAGCATAGATCGAGAAGTAAGTACTGCGCCGAGAGGTCCAGAAATGTGGTCGGCTCATCCAGCAGGATGACCGGGGTGTCCTGGGCAAGGACCATCGCTAACCAGACGCGCTGCCGCTGGCCACCAGACAGCTCGTGCACGTGCCTGCCGACGAGGTCGGCAACTCCGGCGCGTTCAACCGCCCGGTTGATGGCCTCTTGGTCACCGGGGGCGCTGCTCCTGAGAAACGAGTGGTAGGGGTGGCGGCCACGCGCCACGAGTTCGCCCACGCGCAGACCACGTGGAGCCACCGTGGTCTGCGGCAGAAGGCTGCAGGTACGAGCCAGTTGTCGACGCCCCATGCGGGCAACATCGTGGCCGAGCACCGTAACACTGCCTTCGTCGGCCGGCCGCACCTGGGCCACGGCGCGCAACAGGGTCGACTTGCCACACCCGTTAGGACCGATGACGACGCTGAAGCTTCCCTTCGGTACCGTGGCACTAAGGCGGTCAACAGCGGTCAGGCCACCGAAGCGAATGGTGAGCTCGTTCATATCGATCGCCGAACTGGTCATAATGAGCCCTCTCGGATTTGTGAGAAGAGAACAGCGCCAAGGAAAAGCCCTCCGATCAGGGCTGTGAGTACACCCACGGGAAGCCCGGCCAGAAACGCCACGCGTTGAATGGCGAGGTCCGCCAAACACACCGTCGTCGCGCCAACTAACGCCGCGGAACCCATCGCCGGCCGCCCGGTCAATCCACGAGCCAAATGAGGAGCAGTGAGCGCCACGAAGGCGAGCGGGCCCGCCGCTGCCACTGCACCCACCGTCAACAGGATTCCCACGAGCAACGCGAAAGAACGCGTCTTGGCCGGGCGCGATCCGAGACCGTAGGCCACATCGTCGCCAAGGCTGATGAGATCGAGATCAACACGCAGCCCCAGCGCCACCGGCCCCAGCGGGAGGAGCACTGACCAGACGACCAGAGCATCACCCCAGGTTCGCGCGGTCAGCGACCCCGTGAGTGCGGCCGCGAGAGCCATCGCCTCGGACTGGCGCGAGAAAACCAAGACAAACTGCGTCAACGCGGTGGAGGCCGCTGCAATACCGATCCCTGCGACGATCACCGCGCCGGGATTACGGAAGCCTGTTGTCGTGGCCCACGGGATGATGAGGCCGGCCGCAAGGGCACCACCCAGTGCGCCCAGACTGGTCGGAACATTGAGCGCACTCGCCACCGCCATTCCAGCTCCAGCTGCGGTGGTAATCCCAATGACATCGGGGGTGACAAGTGGATTCGCAGCAGCGCGCTGGAATAATGCTCCTGCCAGTCCCAGCGCCGCACCCGCCCCGACCGCCACGGCAAGGCGCGGTCCGCGCAGTGTCGTCAGAGCGAGGCTCCCGCGTCCGGTGAGGAGATCGAGCAAAGCTTGCGGTTGACGTGTAATGGGAGTGCCGAGCCTGCCAACGGCCAGCGTCCACGCGCAGGATGCCACTAGAGCCAGCACGAGGATCGCCACTGCGAAGACATGCCGGGTACGGCTGCGCTGGGCGAGGCGGGCCGCGAGGTCTTGATTCGTAGCGAGGGAGGTGGGGGCCGCGTTCACAGCGCACCTCGTGAGCGGCGGACTACTGCAAGCAGCAAAGGCGCACCCAAGAGCGCGGTCACAACACCAACAGGTACCTCAGCAGGACGCAGGACCAGGCGTCCAATCACATCAGCTAGCAGCATGAGCACCGGCCCAATCAGACAACACAACCCGATGAGCGCACGCGCCGAGCCGCGGGCTAACCGTCGGGCCAAGTGCGGTGCAGCGAGACCGACGAAGACGATAGGGCCAGTGATCGCCGTCGCGGCCGCGGTCATCAGAGCCACCGCAGTGAGAGTGAGGGCGCGCACAAGTGCAGGATGGTGCCCCAGGCCCGCGGCCACTTCGTCGCCAAGAACCACGGCGTCCAGCCCACGTCCCAGGGCAAACAGCCCCACGCCCGCGACTGCGATCACCACCACGGGCCACCAATCGAGGAAGTCGCCTACCGCCAGCGATCCCGCCGACCAATAGCGCAACGCGTCAAAGGCTGCCTTGTGGCGTAGGCTCACGGCCTGCGAGTAGGCAACGGCGACTGCTGTCGTCACGGCCCCGGCAAGTACCAACCTGGTGGCATCGGGGCCACGCCCGAAACTGCCAAGCACCATCACTGCAACCGTGGCCACCGCCGCTCCGGCGAAGGCTCCCCCGACGAGCTGGAGGCCAGCGAGCCCGGGGATCGACGCGACGGTAACGATTCCAGCTGCTGCACCACTTGTCAGCCCCAGTACTCCCGGATCCCCGAGGGGATTACGAGTGACTGTCTGGATCGCAGCACCGGAACTGGCGAGGGCGGCACCCGCAACCAGCCCGCACAAGGTGCGTGGGACACGCGCTGCCAGCACCTCCCGCACGTGGGGGTCGCCTCCACTTCGGAGGGCGTCCACCAGATCGGCGACTCCGATAGCTTTGCTACCCAGGGCGAGACTCAATACGCAGGTGATGCAGAGCGCTGCCGCCACGAGAGTAGTGGCGAACAGGATACTCCTACGGATCGGCAAGGGCTAACCCGCCAATTTCGCAACGGCCTGATCGATGAGGTCAGTGAGACGCGGAAGGCTCCACGGCACGGTGAGCGGGTTAATCATGCTTATTGCCGTGACGAGCTGCTGGTCGGTCGGCTCCACCACGCTGCCACGTTTGATGGCAGGGATCGATGAGTACAGCTTCTGCGAATTGACCTGTTTCTTCGTCGCGTCATCCACGTTCCACGTGAAGATGAGGTCAGAGTCCTTAAGCTTGTCAGCATTCTCGAGACCGATGAGCGCCCAATCGGATCCTTCGTTAACCGTGATGGTATCGATGATCGGGTCGACCGTCAGACCGAGCACACTGATCAAGGCCACCCGTTGTTCCGTGGGACGAAAAATGCCAAGCGTCCCCTGGCCTTGAGTGTAAATGTAACTGAAGGTCGTGCCCTCCCAATGCGGGTGCTGAGCAGCAGTATCGGCGAGGGTTTTCTTGATATCGCCGATGAGTTTGTCGCCGTCACTGGGTCGCCCGAGCGCCTTGGCCACCATACGAATCTCGCCATCCCAGGTGGTGGTCCAGGCAGATTTCTCGTAGGCGACAGTCGGGCAGAACGTGGTCAGCTGATCGTACTGCTTCTGAGTGAGCCCTGACCACGGGGCAAGGATCAGATCGGGCTCGAGCTCCGCGATGGCCTCGACGTCGAGTTGCTCGCCGCCGGCGAGCAGAGCTGGAAGAGACCGACCCGCTTTCTCGAACGCTTCCCGGATCCAGGGCAAGTGTCCGTCTTTGTCAGCTCCCCAGGTATTGACTTCGACGCCAACCGGGTAGACCCCCAAACCAATAAGAGCTTCGGCAGCGCCTTGTCCGATGGTGACAATTCGCTCGGGTGCCTGCTGAATGGTCGTGGAGCCCAACGCGTGGCTCATCGCGACGGGGAAAGTGCCCGCCGACGCAGTTTCGGAGGTTGTCGACCCAGCACTCGAGCTGTCACTGCCGCAACCGGTGACGGCAAGCAGCGAGAAGGCTCCGGCCAGGGCGAGCAGCCCGCGACGAGGCATGCGGAGATGCAGATCTGAGGGATACATTTCTGGTGTTCCTTTGGGGTTATGCGGGACCGACGCGGTCGCGCGGGGATGGCTAGGATTCGGCGTGCCCTTGACGCCAGTAGCTCATGAAGGCCACCCGATCGCGGGGGCAGCCGCGTTCGCGTACGAGGAAGCGGCGCATACGTTGCACTGCCCCTTTTTCACCTGCCAACCAGGCGAAATGCTCGCCGTCGACATCACCGGCGGGTTCGTCCCATAGGATCCCAGCATCATCGTCAAGGTCACCGGCCGCTACGCTTTCGGGCGCTTCGGGCGCTTCAGGCGGCCACGTCAGCGTGCGAAGTTCACGTTCGAGCAGGCTTCCGGGAGCCTCACCTTCGCGGCACAACACTCTCACGTCAACCCCGGGCGCGGCAGTGAGAGGCCAGGTGTCCTCGGGGGTCGGCATCTCGACCAGGATGGTGCCGACGGTATCTGGGGCCAGCGAGGCGGCGATGTTGGCTATAGCCGGTGCCGCGGTTTCGTCGCCAGCCACCAGGATTTGCTTGGCACTGCCCGGATGCCAAGCCAGGCCAATCGTGTCAATGTCCTTGACCTCGGCGCGGGGGACGGCAACGACGAGCCGATCGCCAACAGTTACGGTTTCGATCCATCGCCCCGCGGGGCCGCTGGTGCCGTGGCGAACCACATCGACGTCGAGCTCAGCCAAGTCTGGGCGCATTGCCCGTGCCGTGTATGTCCTCACGGGCGGCTGATCACTTGGCGGTAACGACACGAGGGCGTCATACCAGCCCGGGATACGCGGGATGTCCTCCAGTGCGTCACCGTGGTATCGGGGCAGCACGAGCTTGATCCGACGGTCGAGGCAAAGCGGAGCGGCCTTCTTAAGTTCTTCTCCGCTCAGGGTGACTCGACGCATCGAGGGGCACAGGTCGCGCACTGCGTCGACGCGGACTTCAACCGCGGTATACGAGAGCTTTGATCGCATGCCGCACAACGTACCACAATTAGGCAAGGCTCGCCTTACTTAATTCATTCGCACCCTTCGCCGCAACGGCACCCGGGAAAACGAAGCCCTCACAGATCTCAACTGATGACAACCGACTACCTCGTTCCGAGTCGGGCAGATCGCGAAAGCGTGATGCCACACCGATGGCAACCTCTATCGATAAGGGACACAGGACGCGAGGTTAAAATAGCCAGCATGCCCCACTCCACGCCCGAGTCACAGGCTCCGCATGCTTCGACACGTGCAGATCATGATCCGATGATCCGGGTGCGTGATGCGCACCTTCACAATCTGAAACACGTCGACGTCGACCTACCCCGGGATACGCTCGTGGCGATCACCGGTGTATCGGGGTCGGGAAAGTCGAGCCTGGCCTTCGGCACCATCCATGGGGAAGCGCAGCGTCGCTACCTAGAGTCTGTCTCCCCCTTCGCGCGCCGCCTCATCGGTGGCGCGGTCAACCCGCGCGTGGGGTCAATCGCAGGCCTGCCGCCGACGGTGGCGCTACAGCAGTCCACCACCCTCGGTGGGGCCCGCTCCTCTGTGGGCACGATCTCGAATATCTCAAATAGTGTTCGGCTGCTCTTTTCCCGCTCCGGCAGCTATCCAGAAGGTATGCGCGAGCGACTGGAATACGGCAGGCTCCACTCCGACGCCTTCTCCCCCAACACCACTGCCGGCATGTGTCCCGAATGCCAGGGAACCGGAACCGTGCACCGGCCGACGGAAGAGTCGATGGTGCCGGATCCCAGCCTATCGATCTGGGACGGCGCGATCGCCGCGTGGCCGGGAGCGTGGTTGGGCAAGAACTTCCGGGACATCTTGGGCGCCCTCGGCTACCCGCTCGACATCCCGTGGCGAGATATTCCGCAAGAGGACCGCGACTGGATCCTGTTCACAGATGAGCGACCGGTGGTCACCGTCCACCCGGTTCGGGACGAAAACGCCGTGCATCTGTCATATCAAGGCAAATGGCGCTCGGTTGCCACTTACCTCACCGACTCTCTGGCGGAGACGGGATCAGATAAGACCCGCCGCCGAGTGCTCTCCTTCATGCATTCATCGACGTGCCCCACCTGCGAGGGCCGTGGTTTCCAGCCGGATACCTTGAAGGTCACCTACGCCGGCTACGCCATCGACGAATTCAACGACTTGGCTTTGAAGGACCTGCTGACTGTGCTGGAAGACCGCCTCGAGCACTTGGCGGGGATCGCGAAACAGCAGTGGAACGAACACGACGAGGCCGAAGAGCTACTGCTCGATCAGGTGCTGCCCACGGTGCGTGCGGCGATCGAGCTGGGGCTGGGGCACCTGAGCCTCTCCCGCCCGGCACGGAGCTTGTCAGCGGGCGAGCACCAGCGCCTGCGACTGGCCTCCCAGTTGAACTCGAACCTGTTCGGCACCACCTACGTGCTGGATGAGCCTTCGGCAGGCCTGCACGTCGTGGAGCGGAAGGCGGTCTCCGAGCTGCTGCAACGCTTCATCGACGCGGGTAATTCGGTGCTTCTGGTCGAGCACGACATGTCTCTCGTGGCGAAATGCGATTGGATCGTGGATATCGGCCCCCGCGCCGGTGAGCGCGGCGGGGAGCTGGTGTTCTCCGGCCCTACCGATCAGTTCCGCGCTCGGGCAGAGCAACTGAACTCGCCCACTGCTACCGCCCTGAACGAGAGCTTCCCCGAGCTGACAGACACCCCGTCCGGAAGTGGTGAATCCATCAGCCTTCGCGGCGTGCACGCGCGCGCCTTCGACGGGGTCGACGTGGACTTCCCGCTGGGTGCGCTCACCGCGGTCACGGGGGTATCCGGTTCCGGCAAATCCACCCTGGTCACCGGAGTGCTGGCCGACGTGGCATCCCGCGCGGCTAAGCAGGTGGTCGGCGCCGACGAGGTCTCGGACGAGGATCCGGATGCTGACTTCACGGCAGGCTCCGACCCGACCCGGGATTTCCGGGTGGAGAGCGCAACGGGGATCGATAGCATCCGTCGGTTAGTCCACATCACCCAGAAGCCGATTGGACGCACGGTGCGTTCCACCGTCGCGACCTACACGGGCCTTTTCGACTACGTCCGCAGGCTGTTTGCTGACACCCCGGAGGCGAAGCAGCGGGATATGTCGGTGTCGGACTTTTCCTATAACACGAAGAAGGGCCGCTGCCCGGAGTGCGATGGCGCGGGCAGCATCGAGGTCGAGCTGGTGTTCCTGCCCGGCACGTACACCACCTGCCCGGTGTGCCACGGCAAGCGCTATAAGCCGGAGATCCTCGAGGTGCAGTGGGGTGGCCGCAGCATCGCCGATATCTTGGCACTCACCGTGGACGAGGCGCTCGAGGTCTTCGCCGAGGAGCCGAGGATTCTGCGCACCGTCGAATTCCTGCACGCACTCGGCCTTGGCTACCTGCGGCTGGGGCAGGGGTCCCCGGAACTCTCGGGCGGGGAGGCGCAGCGCATCAAGCTGGCCTCCGAAATGCAACGCGGCTCCAGTCGTAAGCACAGCCTGTACCTCCTGGACGAGCCTACGACGGGGCTGCATCCGGCGGACGTGGATCTATTGCTGACCCAGCTACGTCGCCTGGTCGATGACGGCGCGACGGTGGTCGTCGTCGAGCACGACCTTCGAGTGGTCGCGCAGGCCGACCACGTCATCGATGTCGGCCCGGGAGCCGGAGATGAGGGTGGCCAGATCCTGGTCACCGGAACACCGGCGGCGGTCGCCCAGCATGCTCTGGATCCGGATTCACGCTCGGTGACGGCCAAGGTGTTGGCCGATCGAGCCGGCGTGAACTGAGCCTGAGCATCTCATCACCAAAGACCCAGCCGCCCAATTATGACGGTGCGTGCGCTTTAGGTCTTCTTCCGTAAGGCGCCAGCCTGTCGCGGTGTCGTCGCAATCGAGATCCAATAGTCGAGCTGTGCGGGCTGCCGTCTGAGGCGACCTCAATCCCAACACGAGGCATGCCCGCGTCGTGGCCAGGACAATCTCCATATTTCTCAGAGGCCAAGATCGACTAAGCCTCGTACATGCCACGACTCACCAGTCATGCTGCTGGCAATGGCTTCACGGTCCTCACGCGGGCGCGCGATGACAGGGGCACCCGTAGCAAAATCGAGTGAGACTCGGAGCTCAATTGCACGGCTTCAACAGCGCTACATGTTAAACTGGAATTCGGTGGAGTTCCGGTTTAACGTCTAGCGTTAATAACGGCCTCCGTTATAGACTGGCTCCATGATCAGATCGTTCGGCGACAAGGCGACCGAACGGCTGTGGCGTCGTGAGCGCGTGCGGTCCATCGATCCGAGGATCCATCGCGTCGCACTGCGCAAGCTGCGTCAGGTGGGGTCCGCGGAGTCTCTCGAGGACCTCCGGGTCCCGCCCGGCAACCGGCTCGAGGCCCTCAAGGGTGATAGGGCCGGGCAGTACAGCATCAGGATCAACGACCAGTGGCATATCTACTTCGTGTGGAGCGACGCCGGACCGGAGGAGGTGCAGATCGTTGACTACCACTGACAGGATCGAGCCGATCCACCCGGGTGAGGTCCTCATGGAGGACTTCATCGGGGGCTTCGGCATCACGCAGAACAAGCTCGCCGTCTCGATCGGGGTTCCGCCGCGGCGGATCAATGAGATCGTGCACGGCAAGCGGGGCATCACTGCCGACACCGCACTGCGGCTCGCGAAGTACTTCGGCACGTCGGCGGAGTTCTGGATCAACCTGCAGAGCCACTACGAGCTGGATCGTGCGGAGGACCTCGCGGAGGAGCAGATCGCGGCGATCACGCCCCTGCAAGCCGCGTGAAGTTCGGGGGGAATGGACGCCGACGAGGTCGTCCGTGTCATCGACTGGCTCGACGAGCGCTCTGCCGTCTATCAGGTGAACGGGGGGCTGGGCTGTTGATGCCCTTCTTGGAGCCCAGTCCAGAACGCACGGCGACCTGGATGTCTTCGTTGACGCGACGGAGGTGGATCCCCTCATCGAGTGGCTGTCCGATCGCGGGTATGAGGTCGTCGAGGACTGGCGGCCGATCCGTGTGGAACTGCGATCGGACGATCGGGCCGTGGACATCCACCCGATGGAGGTGGATGCAGCCGGTGACGGTGTCCAGAGAGGCTTCGGGGACGAGACATTCGCCCATTGTGCGCGCGATCGTGCCGAGGGGATGAGATTCGAGGTCGTCCCGTGGTCGTCGCGTCTGCGGCGAGGCTCATGGAGCTGAGGTTGGGATACGAGCTCCGACCTGAGGACCATCACGATCTCGAGCTGCTCCGGGACCTGGTTGGGGGCAGGGGATGAGCGACTGTCGACGCGACTCGACCGAAGATGGTTCTCCGTGCCGGAACGTGGTGGAGCGGAGATTTTTGCTCTAGCATCTGGTCAGCGAAGAGACAGCACGAGCGCGCAGTGTTTGACCTGCGCAGGTGGAACCCGTATCCTCGAGGTAACACGGCAGGCTCGCTTCTCTAGATGAGACGCGGGTCTGTTCTCTTTCTACCCCGGGTGCCGGGGAGATCAGGACGATGCGCACGTGACGACGCCGGACAGCACCTACGCCAAGCCGTTCCTCACGGTCCCCGAACAGATCCGGCGGTTACGCGGTCGGGGCATGGATTGCGGCGACGACGCCTACGCGGCCGAGATCCTGCAGCGCTACGGCTATTACCGGTTGTCGGGCTACTGGCACCTCTACCGCGACCGGCCCGCACCACCCGCGCCCCGGTTCGACGACGAAGGCCGGGAGATCCGCCTGGACACCTTTGTGGCCGGGACCTGCCTCGCGCACGTGGTCTCCCTCTACGAGTTCGATCATGAGCTCCGCATGCGCCTCGGCGACGTTCTCAGCACCGTCGAGACCGCCTTCCGGTTCTTCATCGGCCACCGGCTCGGCAGGCTCGACGCGTTTGCCCACCGGCATCCCTGGACGCTCGGCGCGACGAGGCAGGAAGATTCCAGCGCGCCGCCCGAGCCGACTGCCGCCTACCGCGAGTGGCTCAAGGAGTACGAGCGACACGAGCAGCGCGCCCGGGGCGACTTCGTCGCGCACTTCCGTCAACAGTACGGACCCCACCTGCCCATCTGGGTCGCGACAGAAGTGATGTCTTTCGGCGTGCTGAGTAGCCTTTACGACCTGATGTTGCAGGCCGACCAGGAGATCCTTGCCGCACGGTTCCAGGTCCACACCGCCGACGACCGCGGAGACCGCGGCGCCCTGAGCAACTGGCTGAACAACCTCAGGAACGTACGGAACATCTGCGCCCACCACGGCCGGCTGTGGAACCGCGCATTCGACGTGACCATCGACGCGCCGGGGCAGGCTCGGAAGGACGCCGACGACCTGCTCGCGCCGCTCGCGGACGACGGAACGAACAACAGGCTCTACGGCGTACTGCTAGTCTTGCGCCACCTCCTGCTGACCATCGCGCCGGAGCGGGGCGACGTCGTGGCCCTGGCCGACTTCATCGAAGACAAGTCCCGCACCGTCGGCTTTGGCATGGAGCAGCTCGGATTCCCGGACGGCTGGCGTAGCAGTCCGATCTGGGACCTTGCCTTCGCGCTGGACCGTTCGCCGATGGCTGCCGCGAGCCTGCTCGACCGAACCGAGTGCATGACCGCCGCCGAGACCCGTGCGTCGCTGACGGGGGCGGAAGTTATCGACGAGGAGCGGACTCGTACCCCGGTGCAGGCAGCGCGGGCGAAGAAGGCCGCCCAGCGCAGCCTGCTGCGTACCTACCTCAAGCACGACGTCGTGATCGAGGTCGAGCTTGGAGGGACGAAGTTCTACCCGGCCTTCCAGTTCCGCGACGGGAAGATCATCGAGGCGCTTGCCGAGATCAACCAGGCGCTCGCCCGGTCCTGCGGAGGCTCGGATCCGACCGACGTCGCCAGGGCGCTCCTGGACTGGTGGCAGACGCCGCGTCCGGACTTGCAGCAGGACGTGGAGGGCTCGGACCGATCACCCCTCGACTTACTGGACTCGGTCACCGAGGAGGAATTCGTCGCGGCGATCGACGAGTCGGATGCCAGGCGCAGCTTCGCTGCATCCGATCTCGGCTGACCGTGATTTCGCTATAGATAGTCCTACGTAGGGGCATGTGGTAGAAATAAGAATTTCCACCTGGAATCTGACCGTAAGACAGGAGGGAGCCCGGACCGGGAACACGATGCCTAATGATCCTCCGAACCTCGACAATGCCGGCGAGTGGGCTGGCGTGTGGTGGCTGCCTGACGCCCCTAGCGAGAAGATCCCGGGTGTTCTCCGGTACGACCCGGAAGATGGTCTCTCTCTGTCGCTGATCGGTACCTTAGAGGATCGGATCTTGACGACGGGCTCGTCTGGATGGGCCGCTGTTCACGAAGGAACCCGCACCTGGGAAGTCATACACGGTACGGCCGAGCGCAGGGAGATCACTCTGCTCGGCTGTGCTCCAAGGAGCACCAGAAGGACCATCGGTGCGCGAGTGGCGAGCCCTGACAAGCAGACCGTGACCGCGACGGTCGCCATCATCGGCGAGCATGCCAGCGGTGACGCGGATCCGGAGTTCGCTGGGGCGGAAGTCTCAGTCGAGGATCTGAGTCTCTGGGCAGCGTCTTCTGTGTTCGAAGAATTTCTCGGGGCTCCCGACGGCAAGATCGACGGGACCGGGGGTATCTCGGTGAAGCCGGTCGAGGCGCAATCGGTTGTGGTCGACGGCACCGAGTATCGCCTTCAGCACACCCATACGCTTCCGCACTTCGACCAGCGCAAGGGCGGCTCTGTCGGGCGTATGAGTGACACCGTGTCCATCCGTATCGCGCCCGCCGAACCATTCTCGCTGAATGGTGCTCAGTCGGCGGCGAGCCTGGTGCAGGACCTGATCTCCCTGGCGACGCATCGCGCAGCGGGAGTGATCTGGCTCCGATTGGAAGTGGCTGGTTCCGAGTCGCAGCTGCTTGACGGTCAGACCTTGCCGCGCCGACGTGCCGATGTACTCTATTCGCCCGCCGCACTGGGCAAGCATGATGCGAAGGTCGTCGATCACCACCGAATGTTCTTCACCTGCGGATCGATCCCGTTTGAGGAGGTCATGCCCCTATGGTGCGAGGCCCATGGCCGCTTGCAGGCAGCTACAAACGTGATCTTGGGCTTGCGTTACGCACCGGCGCGATTCGTCGAGAACAATCTTCTGACGGCAGTCTGTGCTGCCGAGGTGTTGCACCGTAACCTCCGCACCGACGAGAAGCCGTTCCCCAACGCGGAGTGCAGGGCGAGGCGAAAGGCGATGCTGGCGCAGGTTCCCCATGAGCACCGAGGCAGGTTCAAGGGGGCCATCCGCAACGACCCGAACCTCCGTGATCGGCTCCACGCCCTCGCCGCGCGACCCGATCAGGAAGCGATCGCAGAGCTCTTACCGGATGTCGATCATTGGGCGAAGAGGACGACGCACGCCCGCAATGACCTCGTGCACGAGGGCAGAACGCCCAACCATTCCATCGGGGAGCTGATCGCCGTCGTCGAGGTGACGACCGCGGTCGTGATCCTCAACGTCTTGCACGAGCTCGGATTGCCGGCGGGGCGGCAGCGAGAGATCGTGCGGGAGCACCCGTAACTGAGGGCCACGGTCCGTACCGCCGCCGAAAGGCTGGTTCCCTCCCCCAACCCTTAGACGCTCTGCGATAGCCACTACTTCGGAACCTCCGTGACTCTGCGGTCCGGCCTTTTGGTGCGAGGCGCGTGTGAGCATGCCTTATCGCTCGTTCGTTGAGTGCGTCATGGCGGGCGGGCGAGAGGACCGGCTGTAAGTGGCGGTAGTGCGTCAGTGCTGCCTACTGCGGCGGCGAGACGGGAGAATGTCGGCAACCCTTAGGGACGCGGTGGAGTTCTGCTTCAATGTCTAAGCTCCATGTCGACGTGCTGCCGGTCCCGTTACCCGGGACGCATGGCTGAGACCGTCATGACACCCGAGACGCTTGCCGTCGGGATGGACCCCGCGGAGGGGAATCTTCTGATGCGTGCGTTCGGTCTGCTCGAGGAGAGTCGCGCGCTGTTCGGGCGCGATGACATCGACGTGTTTCCTGCCCAGTTGCTCAGGCGTCCGGTCACCGCTTAGGCGCTCACCGAGGCGGTGCCGCTGTGAGTCGCAGTCAGGCGAAGCCGTGAACCATCTTCCCGATGAGATCACCGGCACGCACCCTGAGATCACGTGGCCGCAGACCTGGGGTTCTCGCAACATCCTGGTGCACCAGTACTTCGACGGCGACGTGGCTCGCGATCTCGTCGAGACTCATCTGCCGCCTCTCAGCAAGCTGCTGCGGTGTCACATCTCTGCTGACTGACGGTGCGGCTCGAAAGGTTATTCGGCTACGGAACGCGGTCAGTTTTCGTTTTGCCGTCTAATCTTTCCCCTCGCACTCGGATTGGAAAGCCATGGGACCAGACAACGTCGCTTGTCACGAGTCGCTTCCGCTGGCTTCTTTGGCGTCCGCCTCTCTCGGTGAGATTAGCGGCTTGGTGAACTGTCGACGGTATAGCCAGCCAGTGTCGGGACAGTCGCTCACATCCTTTCTCTCAACCGACCGTGCTTCTACCCCGGTGATCCTCGTGAAGAGGGCCCCGGAGAATGACGCATATGAGGGTCGCCCGGAGCCTCCGATTATGTAAGAGAAATTGACGAGCCTCGCCGCAATGTCTTCGAGAGAGAAATCGTCAGATTTTAGGCCATTCGCAATGTCGGCCCGAAAGCGTTCCAGGGTCGGCGACTCGGCGATGACGTCATAGAGGAAACTGTTGCCTGCTTGTGGCTTCGATTCGTCACCCTGGCGGAGATCATTCAGCAAAATCGATGACAATCTATCGGCCTCTCGATTCAGCGCTTCGCGCAGAGTCTGCGCAGTTTCATCATTGAGCGCTTCTATGTCGCGGTTCGCAGTCGTAATTACCTGGGTGCGACGGTGAATATCGGAGCATGCCATCAGCGCGCGATCAATATCACTCTTAGGATTTGCGTCGACAAGACGACGGATCAGCGTCGCAGCCCAGTGTGTTAAGTGGACTAAGTTGGAAGTCAAAGAACTCAGCCTGTCTTCGGCATCATTGACAAGGGTCATGCCGACGGTTAACAACTCCAGCGTGACTGGACCGGAGGGACCTTCGTGGTACGGCAGCTCTCTGATATCTGGGTATAGCGAGCGGATCTTGCTCAGCGTCAAGGTCACCCGTGATTCGTCGTCGGCCGAGAGCAGCGAACATAGATTGGCGCCGAGGCCGACGGCCGCCTCCTCAATAGCTCGGCTGACGATGGCGTCGGGTACGTCGTGTTCAGGGATAGCTTGCGCAAGGTACCGATCGAAGTAGTCGGGATGCGCGAACCGTCTGGGCGCAGCGCGGGAAGGGCTTGGGGCGCGAGTTGCAGGAAAGAGAACAGCTAGAACCTCGCGAGCATCTCGACGATCCGTGTCGCGATCGAGGACTTCAAAGAGTTGATCCCAATCCGGCTGTTCTACCTCACGTCTGCCGAAGCTCGCTATCGAAGGAGACGAACGGGTTAGTTCACTCTTCCACGACTGCAGTCGGGCGAAGACGTCGGGAAACTGAGTCTTGAGGAAGACGGTCAAGATGAGGTCCACATCATTGATCTCACTGAGATCGTGGCTCCTGAACTGCTCGCGAACTTGCGCCAGGAATCGCTCAATGGCGCGCGGCGTATTGAGTTGGGAGGGCATGGTTGACAGGATGATGTCACCGAACCGGTTCCTGTCGAAGCTTGTCTCGACACGTTCCTGGGTCAAAATCTCCGTCAGCCCGGCGTCCAGCATTTTCACGATCTGGCTCGTGAGAAGGGGCGGGATACTCAGTGGATACTGAACTATCTTCTCCATGAACGCCCGAGCCCTAGCCTTCGATGCGTTGGACTGGTCTGGATTCTGCAAGGTCTCGATGAGGGTTTGTTCATCGTAGGCCAAGAGGAAGTCGACACCGGGGAAGCGGCCAAGCAGGCGCACCACTTTGAGAAGGTCGAATAATTCACCGGGCTGGAGACGGTCAATATCATCGACGACGACCAGTACTGGTGTTCCGAGGGTCCGCAGTTCGCTCGCGATCTCGTCGAAGGCTACATTCCACGGTTTCGATAAGCGGGTCTCGAGACTTCGCGTCGCCTCGGCAACTGCCGATCCCGCGACCGGGATCAAGGCTGCAAAAGGCCGCGCAATGTCGGCGTAGGTACTGATCAGGTCACGCAGGTTCTTACTGTTACTCGATTTTGGCGCAACGGTTGCAAGAGAGGAAAAGAACTCGGAAAGCAATCCCTCTGTTCCGGATGTCGCCCAAGGCGTAAACGGGACGACATGCCATCGGTGTTCTTCGGATTTCGTGAGGGAGGTGGTGATCAAGGCGATTACTGAGGACTTACCGCAACCCCAAGGGCCCTCAAGTCCATAGACAACGCTGGATTCCGGGGAGTGGTTCTCGTCGATCAGTCGCGCTATGCGTTGGGCTACCGGTGCACGCTGGAGAGTGTCCTGGTCGGCTGTTGTGATCGGATCGTCTCGCCAACCGAGCGAGGGCTGAGGTTGGTCGGCGGTCGGATGGTACTCGTCCCCAGGTGAGTTCACGCTTAGAGCCTACATGCAACCCGTGATGAGCGGTGCAGCTAGGCATCGGTCGAGACGCTATTCGGCTACGGAACGCGGACGAATTCCGCTTCGCGTGACAAATCTGGCCACAGGCAGCAGGAGTCTGAATTTCTTGGTCGCTCATATTCACTGGCTGGGGTAACTAGCGATCGCTAGGGTGACCTCATGATCACTTATCGGACTGGTGTCGGCTCAGTTGCCCCGAACCAGGTGTCGGGGTTCTTCGTCGGCTGGCCGGTGCCGCCAAGCGCGGAGAAGCTTATCGAGGTCATGGACTCCTCGTATCGGCGGGTGTGGGCGCTCGAAGGGGAACGTGTCGTTGGCTACATCAACGCGATCAGCGATGGTGTGCTCACTGCGTTCATCCCTTGGCTGGAAGTTCATCCTGACTATCAGGGGCAGGGCGTCGGAACGGAACTGGTGAATCGACTCGTCGCCCAACTTGAGGGCATGTACTCGATTGATCTTGCGTGCGATGAGGATCTCATCGGCTACTACGAACGACTCGGTTTCTTCTCATTCACTGCGATGGGGAAGCGAAATCGGGACGTACTGCGCTGAGGGCGCTACGCAGACTGAAATCGGGTACGGAACGCCGCCTAGTTACGGCACCGAAGAGCATGACGGATCACCGCAGCCCAGGTCGTGAAGCTCAGCGATCCTTACAAGGGCATGACCATGAACAAGCAGGGATTGTCCTCACCCCACAGATCAGTCTCCTCCAGCGGCAGGAAACCGCACTTCTCGTAGAAGTGGCGGGTGCGGGCGTATCCAGCGTCGGAATGCGACGGCCCCAAGGTCTTCACTTGGAGCAGCCGGACACCATCGGCACGGGAGGCAGACGCCACGGCCCTGAGCATGGCTGATCCAACGCCCCGACCATGCCAGGCTCGATCCACGACCATGAAGTGAATGTCGGCGGATATTGGGAAGTCGCGGTCGACCAAGGTCACGCCGATGACCTTTCCGTGTTCGTCGCGCACAGACCACGTCTCCATGTGTCGGGCTGCGTCGATGTACTCCTGATTCGCCTCTTCCAGGCCGAACCACTCCGGGACTGTCGCCAGAAGCCGTGCGACGTCATCCGGGAGCTGAGCGTCTCTGCGGCACTCCCAGAGTGACGGACGAGGACGCAATGCGCACATCTTCACGCTGTCCCAGCGTCGGCCGTTCCACAATCGCGCCTCGGGAATCCGGCCACACTCCACGAAGCCGCACCGTCTTGCTGAGGCGATCATCCTCTCGTTGCCTGACCACGTCTGAAGGGTGACGACGTGAGCGGCAGTCTCGTCAAAGATCAGGTTGAGCCACTGGGTAAGCGCTGCTCGGCCGATCCCTCTCCCCCACCAACGTGGGTCGAAGACCACAATGCCAAGCTCCCACCAGCCGCCGCCTGCGGGCTCCTCCTCAAAACGCGAAACGAAACCAACCGGCTCCCCATCGACCTCGATGATCCGACGATCATGACTGCCTAATCCTGCACGCTGCCGCTGATCAAACTCCTCACGGCTGGGGTTCACAGGGGCCTCGAAGTAGGGTCCATCCCACAGCTTCCACTCGGCATCCGGCGTCGCGTGCTGCCAGGTCCACAAGAAGTCGAGAACATCGGCACTCACCGGCCGGAGAGTCACATCCACTCCGCCAGCCTACCTCGGCCGAGACTGGAGACATCAGGCATTTTCGTCTCTCACCCAGATGGTGAAAGCACCATCGCTCGACGGCTCAGCAAACCGAAACTACACATTGAACCTAAATTCGACGACGTATCGTTGCAAAAACACCTTCTCATTCGTGAATAGCAGCTAAAAACCACCACACCCCGCTATGTGCGGCAAAGATAGAGTGCACACCAGGTAGCCTCAGCCCCGCTCCTCGTGCAGCAGCATCCTTAAACAAGACATACATGGGATTCGCCCCACATACGATTAACTCAGGCTTCCGATGTCACCAAAGCGATCCGTTGAAACTTAACCGAACGGTCCGTGCGGAATACTCGGCCATAAATGGGATTTATACGGCGGAAAGGTGGGCGCGAATGCATCAAACGTCCTGTCTGCTACCTCCGCGTTCTACCGGTCCGACCACCTGCCGATGCACGATACCTGGACGCCAATGTTGGTGTAACCGCTTGACGCGTAGCATTGGCGACATGCGCATTTTCACCGTGGGCCACTCCAACCTCGAGTTCGAGGACTTCGCTGAAATGATCAAGGCTGCCGGTGTGGCATCCATCGTGGATGTGCGCAAGCTGCCCGGGTCCAGGAAGTACCCGTGGTTCAACGGCGACCCCCTTGCCGAACACCTTCCTACATGTGGCATCACTTACAGCAGAAGTGAGGGCCTCACCGGGCGGCGCAACGTGTCCCACTCGGTGCCGTTTGAGGTTAACGGCAACTGGCGTAACCGCAGTTTCCACAATTACGCCGACCATGCGCTGGGCGGGGAGTTCTCGGACGCGCTCTCGCAGCTACGGGTGAACGCCGCCGAAACCCCCACCGCGATCATGTGCTCCGAGGCGGTGTGGTGGCGCTGCCACCGGCGTATCATCGCCGACCACCTCATCGCCCGCGGTGACGAGGTTGGCCACATTATGGGCCTGGGGGCAGCCGGGGCGACGGTGAACGAGGCAACGCTCAACGACGGCGCAGTCATCGGCAACGATCTCCTCGTGCGCTACCCCGAGCGGGACTAGCGCGTACCCCAGAGGCCAGGGGTGCGGAAACTCGGACTATGCCTCAGGCGCGACCTACGCCTTGTATTCATGGAGCGCCCGCCCCTTATGAGCAGCAGCATCGGAGGCACACCAGTGGATAGCACGCTCAAACGAGCTTTAGGTTAGGAAATCTGAACCCCTCAATCTAAGAAGACCACCGGGAACCCCGATAGTGCCCCGAAGCATCGAATCGAAAAACGTGCTACCGACTTGCCACGGACCTAGACGTTGAACTTGAAGTCCACGATATCTCGTTACAAAGTCACTCTCTCGTTAACACCACCAAAAGGAGCGTTATCCAATGAAGCGTTCCGATTCTTAAGCTTCGGGCATTACGCCTTCGGTGGCCAGCGCGGGTCATCCGCGGAAAAGATCGCCAAGACTCATCTGGATCGCCCAGGCTGCGAACGAAATCGGCGTGAACGACGCGTCCTTCCGAGTCCACTACTTCGTGCCGCAGGCCTCCGCCCCGATGCCGCTGCTCGGTGCTGTCGCGGCCACCACCAAACACATCGAGGTGGCCAACGGTGTCATCGACATGCGCTAGCGCATCTCATGGTTGTGACGTTGGATAGCGGCTGCCGCCCGCGGCTGCGCCGCGGTTGCCCCCGACGTGACCGACTGGCCCACCCGAGCCCTGTCAGTGACCGTTGCCGAGTCCTCCCGTGAGTCGGGCGTGGAACCCAGTCGTGAACTCGTTCATCCCGACGAGCTCGACCGTCTTGCCGTGCTGTTCGTATTTGGTCTCGATTGCGTCGAGCGCCGCGACGGTGGAGGCATCCCAGATGTGGGATCTCGTGAGGTCGATGATGACTCGGTCAGGGTCGTCGGCGTACTCGAACATGGTGGTGAGGTCGTTGCTGGAGGCGAACAGGAGCTGACCCTCGACTGTGTAATGCGCGATCCGAGCGCCATCCTGTTCAGTGATCTCACGCCTGACGTCGATGAGGTGGGAGACGCGGCGCACGAACATCACAGAGGCGACGAACACGCCGACGACGACACCGACGGCGAGGTTGTGGGTGGCGACGACGACGGCGACGGTGATGACCATGACGGTCGTCTCGCTCTTAGGCATCCGGCGCAGGGTGGAGGGCTTGATGGAGTGCCAGTCGAAGGTACCTACGGAGACCATAATCATCACCGCGACCAGCGCCGCCATGGGGATGATCGCAACAATGTCGCCGAGGACGACGATGAGGGCCAAGAGGAACACACCTGCGAGGAACGTCGAGATGCGGGTCCGGGCCCCGGACGCCTTCACGTTGATCATGGTCTGCCCGATCATCGCGCAGCCACCCATGCCACCAAACAGGCCGGAGAGCAGGTTCGCGACGCCCTGCCCCCAGCTCTCCCGGGTCTTGTTCGAGTGGGTGTCGGTCACATCGTCCACGAGCTTCGCCGTCATGAGCGATTCCATCAGGCCTACCAGCGCCATCGCGAGGGCAAACGGCGCGATGATCGTGAAAGTCTCCCATGTCAGCGGCACATTCGGTATGAACAGCTCGGGAAGGCTGCGCGGCAGCTCACCCTTGTCGCCGACTGCGGGTACGTTGATCGAGAAGACGACCGCGGCGGCGGTCACCAGAGCGATCGAGACCAGTGGGGCCGGTATGACCTTGGTGATCTTCGGTATGAGGACCATGATCAGCAGCCCGACCGCGACGAGAGGGTAGACCATCCAGGGCACGCCGATGAGTTCGGGCACCTGTGCCATGAAGATGAGGATCGCCAGCGCGTTGACAAAGCCGACCATGACGCTGCGCGGGATGAATCGCATGAGTCTGGCGACTCCGAAGACGGCGAGGAGGATCTGGAAGACCCCAGCCAGAAGCACCGTCGCGATGAAGTAGTCCAAGCCGTAGTCGCGGGCGACGGGGGCGATAACGAGAGCGATAGCGCCCGTCGCCGCGGTGATCATGGCGGGTCTGCCGCCGAGGAACGCGATGGACACTGCCATCACGAATGAGGAGAACAAGCCCGCACGTGGATCGACGCCCGCGATGATCGAGAACGAGATCGCCTCGGGAATGAGCGCCAGCGCCACGACCAGGCCTGCGAGAACCTCGCGAGTGAGGATGCGCGGGGTCTTCAGTGCGGTGAGCACCGACGGTTCGGGCCGGTACCGACCCTTGTCTTCTTTGGTCGCAGTGGGCAAGGCCATGCGGTACCTCCATCTGTTCAGGGCGGCGCTCTCAGGCCAGGAGCGGAGAATGTCTGGTGGTGCGCGACAACGCGCGGCTTCGCCTGGCGATAGATCGCCACGGCGGAGGCATGTCCAGTCTCATGTGGACACGAGAGTCAACACTAACGTAACGTGAGAGTTGTGTCGAACTGAGACGATGAGATGAGGAGGCTCTCGTGCCCGAAGCGGGAATGATGCACATCGGAGAGCTGGCTGAGCGGACAGCTCTGTCGCAGCGCACGATCCGCCACTACGACGAGATCGGACTCTTGACGCCCTCCGGACGCTCCGAGGGCGGGTTCCGGCTCTACACTGAGGGCGATCTCGGCAGACTCCTGCTGATCCGGCGCATGAAGCCACTGGGATACTCGCTCGATCAGATGGGCGACCTACTCCGGGCGCTCGACGGCGCAGATGGCGTCGGTACTGCCGCCGAGAGCGCCCGGCGGGCGCTGAACGATTTCCGCACCGACGCGGAGGAACGTCGCGCGAAGCTTGCCAAGCAGCTTGACGCCGCTGACGAGTTCATCGGCCTGCTCACCGCGCACTCCTCGGACTGAGTCGAAACAGACACACGATGCGCTATCTGTGCCAGCGAGGCCACTTCGAAGCGTTCATGGCTACAGTGGACGGCAACGGATTCGCCACCGCCGCACCGCTGGACCGGCAGTAGCCCAACATATTCCAGCCCGGCTCCGCCCTGCCGGTCGTCCCCATGGTGCCCGAGCTGCGTTAGCACATTTCCTACGGCTCCGGCACCCACGCTTCTGTCGAGCAAACCGCCGAGGACGGGCTCAACCTGATGTCGTCCACTCTGGTCTCCGAGACCAACGCCGAGCCCCTGAGCGAAATCCAGGCAGACCAGATCAGTCGCTACCGCGTCGCGTGGAAGACGGCGGACCATGCTTGGACGCCGCGCGCGTCGGTTTCGCGCTCCGTCTTCCCCATCGCTGACGGCGCGGACATGCAGATGTTCAGCATGCAGGCCTCCGGCTCCGATCAGCTGGGCATGCTTCCCGACGTCGGCGCCTCCACCTTCGGTCGCACCTTCGCCGCTGAGCCCGACAAGCTCATTGAGCAGCTCAAAGCCGATCCCGCCGTCATGTCCGCCGACGCCCTGCTCATCATCATCCCCACCGGGATGGGCGTGGACGTCAACGTGAAGATTCTGGAGAACCTCGCCGCCCACGTCGCTCCCGCGTTGGGTGGCAGCCGAACCACAAAGGATCAGTCATCTGCTATCCCATCGAGTAATTCCTGCAGGTCGCAAGCTCTTCGCTTCAATGTCAGTTCAGTGCGTTTGCAATAGTTCAGTTGATGCTGTATAGTTCAGCATATGCTGACTATTGCTTCACGCCTCGACGTCATGAACCGGCTCGGCCGGGCCATGGCGGATCCGACGCGCTCCCGAATCCTGATGGCCCTACTCGACGGCCCGAGCTACCCGGCCATGCTTTCTCGCGACCTGGACCTGACCCGCTCGAACGTCTCAAATCACCTGAGCTGCCTGCGCGATTGTGGCATCGTCGTCGCCGAGCCGGAGGGCCGCAAGACTCGCTACGAAATCGCCGATCCGCACCTCGCGGCAGCGCTCGACGCGCTAGTGAACGCGACGTTGGCTACCGACAAAAACGCCCCGTGCATCGCCCCCGAGTGCTCGGTGCCCGGCTGCGGCGAGAAAGGAGCGGACGCATGAGCTCGGCGTGTGGATGCGAACACGAACCAGCCGCGAATCTCGAAGATCTCGATCGGCCTTGGTGGAAGGACCCCGAGTTGCTACTGCCGATCTTCTCCGGCGTAGCCCTCAGCATAGGCCTGGCATTGGACTGGTCCGACTTGGAGGCGCCCGCGACGGTGCTGTTTTGGGTCGGCCTGCTGCTAGGGGCGTATACCTTCGCGCCTGGAGCAATCCGGAACCTTGTCACGAAGCGAAAGCTCGGCATTGGTTTGCTGATGACGATCAGCGCGGTCGGCGCGGTGATCCTTGGTTTCGTCGGAGAGGCCGCGGCGCTGGCGTTCCTGTACTCGATCGCCGAGGCGCTTGAAGACAAGGCGATGGACCGGGCCCAAGGCGGACTGCGGGCACTGTTGAAGCTGGTACCGCAAACCGCGACCGTGCTGCGCGACGGTACGACGGCCGAGGTCGCTGCGAAGGACCTTGAGGTTGGCGAGCTCATGGTCGTACGCCCCGGGGAGCGGATCGCCACGGACGGCATCATTCGGTCTGGGCGCTCCAGCCTTGACACCTCAGCGATCACCGGAGAATCCATTCCGGAGGAGGTTGCGCCCGGCGACGAGGTGCCCGCGGGAGCAATCAACTCCGCCGGTGTGCTGGAGGTCGAGACGACCGCAGCTGGAACGGACAACTCACTGACCACACTCGTGGACCTGGTCGAGCAGGCGCAGGCGGAAAAGGGCGACCGCGCCCGGATCGCCGACCGGATTGCCCGCCCCCTAGTGCCCGGGGTGATGATCCTGGCGGTGCTGGTCGGCGTGATCGGCTCGCTGCTCGGCGACCCCGAGACATGGATCACCCGTGCACTGGTGGTCCTGGTCGCAGCGTCGCCGTGCGCGCTGGCAATCTCCGTGCCGCTGACGGTCGTGGCCGCGATAGGCGCAGCCAGCCAGTTCGGAGTGGTGATCAAGTCTGGCGCGGCGTTCGAGCGACTCGGCGGCATCCGTCACCTGGCAGTGGACAAAACCGGAACCCTTACCCGCAACCAGCCTGAGGTTACCGGAGTGATCGCGGCAGACGGATTCGATCGGACGCAGGTGCTTTCCTTCGCGGCGGCAGTTGAGCAACAATCGACGCACCCCCTCGCCGCGGCGATCGCGGCAGCGGGGCCCGAAGCGCCCGCTGCCCTGGACATCAGCGAGGAAGCTGGGCATGGCATCGGCGGCACCGTCGAAGGTCGACGGGTACTTGTGGGCAGCCCCCGATGGATCGACGCCGGGCCACTGAAAGCAGACGTTGAGCGCATGGAGTCCGAGGGCCAGACCTGCGTCCTGGTCACCGTCGATGACGCTCTCGCCGGGGCGATCGGGGTCCGCGACGAGCTGCGGCCCGAGGTCCCCGAAGCCGTGCAGGCCCTGCACGGCAACGACGTGGAAGTAAGCATGCTCACCGGCGACAACACTCGCACCGCCCGGGCGCTGGCTGGAATCGCCGGAATCGACGACGTGCGCGCTGAGCTGCGCCCGGAGGACAAGGCAAGCATCGTCGCCGAGCTCTCCTCTAAGACGCCGACAGCGATGATCGGCGACGGCATCAACGATGCGCCGGCACTGGCGGGCGCGACGGTGGGCATCGCGATGGGAGCGACCGGCTCTGACGCCGCGATCGAGTCCGCTGACGTCGCCTTCACCGGCCACGACCTCCGGCTAATCCCGAAGGCGCTGCAGCACGCCCGCCGAGGCAGCAGGATCATCAACCAAAACATCGTGCTGTCTCTGGCCATCATCATCGTGTTGATGCCGCTGGCAATCAGCGGTGTTCTGGGCCTGGCCGCCGTCGTGTTGGTGCACGAGGTCGCCGAAGTCATCGTGATTTTGAACGGCCTGCGGGCTTCGCGAGCGAAACGCTAAGGCTGTGACCGGCAAGTCTCATAAGGGTTAAACCACACGCCAAGCGAACGTACCTTGGGCCAGGCACGTCATTCGAATTCTCGGTCCGTCTCCGTGGAATCGGGATCGTCCTTGGCGGCCTGGCCCTTCTCGCTGCGTGCGGGCACGGGGGCCTTGAGCGAGCCCCCGGCACGTGCCCCATCCGGTCAAGGGCCTCCGAGCGCTCCGCGTCTCGAACGCAGATCGTGGAAGGATCGAACTGCTGAGAGACCAAGCGTCATTGCAAAACTCTTTCCGGCTCGCAATTTGATTAGTTCAGCGGCCTTAATACCGCGGACACTCATTCGAAGTGCTGCCGAGCTTCATCGACACGGCCAGCGACTACCTGGGCAAAGTGTTTGCCAAAGGACCCCACACCCTTCAGCGTTGCCGAGCCCTCGCCGGTCCAGTTGCCGTAACCGACCACATGCAGATTCTTCACCGCGGTTTCGCAGCCGTGCATGAGGCGGCGGGATGGACGAGGGCCGAACGACAACCAGTGCACCCGATCAGGTGGTCGTGGTCGAGCTCGCTCTAGCTATCGAGGATGGGAGTAGGTGAGCTAACCGGGGTTGAGGAGCTCACGTAGATGAGGGAGCGCGATAACGCCTCCGAGGTTTGAGCCGGAATCGCCGCCGAGAATCCAGCGGCAGCTGCGAAAAGAGAGATCGCGGCCACCGACATCACCAGGCAACCAGCGCGACCGCTCGAGTGTGAACCATGTGACCTCCAACGGCGGTCGAATCGAGGTCGAACATCCCTCCCACATGGAATACGCAACGAACGTGCACTGGACGCCTAACCGCGAGGCCATACCGTCGTTCGTAGCTTTCCAGATAGTCGATGGCATTGCGTGTCGGCGGGTACTCAGGGTATTGAGGTAGAGGCCAACCGGGCAAATTGGAGAACTCCGCGGCGGAGAAGTGCGTCTGTGAAGGCCACGCGTGCAACCATGCACCGCCGGGTTCGCCTTGGTTGTCTCAGGCCGAGAAGTCCACTTTGAAGCGCCGCAGGTAGTATGCCGTAGCTAGGCCGGACGGGCCACCATCGACGACGATCGCCGTGTGATGCTCAGCCCATCGATCACCCCTCCATAGTCTCCCGAATGCACAGGGAGGGGAGCTTGGCAGCGTTAGTAAATAAACCCCATCGCGCTCTCGATTCCACAATCCTTCAGCGTCCTTGTCGGCGAACGAATGGATCGCGCTTCAACCTACCCCCAATAACGCGAAGCGTCATTGACGCCCCGCGTTACACGTTAAACCGGAACTCGACCGAGTGACGAAACCGTTGAGCGAGATAGATCAAGCGTGCACAAGCAGTAGAGGGATGCAGCAGGACGGCCGCTAGCTAAGGACCGAGAGCCTTCGACAACCTGGCCTAAACTCCACATATGACCAACCCCGTGCACCACATAGAGTTATGGACCACCGACCTGCACGCGTCCGCAGCTTCTTTCGATTGGCTCCTCCCCCTACTCGGGTGGCAGGCCCAGCACGATCCAAATTGGCCACGAGGAAGGACGTGGACTCACCCAAGCGGGGCATACGTGGTGCTGGAAGAGTCGCCTGCTATCACGGGCCCACACGACCGCATGCGAGCTGGACTGAATCACCTCGCCCTCCGCGCGAAAGATCGAACACTTCTCGATGAACTTCAACGGCAGTGCTCACGCCACGGGTGGACTGAGTTGTTTGCCGACAAGTACCCACACGCTGGGGGGCCTGAGCACACCGCTCTCTTCCTCGAAAACAGCGAGGGCTTCGAGGTTGAGATCGTTATTGAGTGAGTAGCGCACCGCATCTGCGGCTGCTCGTCATGCGGGACCGAATTTACACATTGAACCCAATTTCGACCACGTTCCGGAACAGAGAGCCGTCTTCAGCCAGCGGCTACCAAGCCCGCCCCCGCAGGTCGATGTCGCCCTCTGTCCACATCTCGAGCGGGGCGACCGGCAGGACGAGGATCGGCGGGCCAGGTTCTTGCAAGGCAGGTTCGCCTTCGCACCCGGCCGACCTCTCGCGCGCACTGATCCTCGTCTCCCCGCATGACTCGTAGAACGGGACGACCTGCTCTTGACACCCCGAGTAGCCGATCGGAACATGGCCAAGATCGCGCATCGACTGCGCTGCCCAGCTCATGAGTTTGCTCCCGAGACGCGCCCCTCGTGCGTCAGCGCAGATCGAGACGCCGCCGACTCCCGCGATCGCGAGGGCCTGCGTGCCAACAGTGATCTCGCGACGTCCCTATCCCACGTGGCCGACGACGCGAGCTTCGATCCGCGCCATGATGTGGACATCATGTGGCGCGTAACCGTAGGGAGGTTGCGGATCCCACTCTCCGAACTCCTGGTACTCGCTGCCGAAGAGCTGCCGAGGCCCACGCAGATCAGCCTCGGTGAGATTCCGGTGGGCGAGGACCTCAATCGAACGACGCTTCACGCGTCCACATTCCACGGGTCTACGATCTTGACGCCGGTGTTCTGGAAATCCTTCACATTACGCGTCGCGCACACTGCCCCGCACGCCAGACAGATCGCGGCGATCTGGGCGTCGGCGGTACTGATCGGCGCCCCTGCTGCGTCGCGCGCCGCGAGCACCTCCGCGTATCGCTCCGCCGCGTCAGCATCGAATGCGAGCACCGATCGGCTCCCCCGATACGGCGCTACCGCTTCCTCGATCCCGCGCGCCAACTCGTGTTTGCGTCGGCCTTCCGGCAGCCTTCGGACGCCGGCAAGCAACTCCGCAAGAGTGATGGAGGTGATCGCGACGTCACCTGTCAGAGACACGAGCCACTCGACGACACGAGGCTCCGGCGAGGGTCGAAAGATCTCCGATATGACGTTCGTGTCGAGGACGATCATTCGAAGACCGCAGCCCTTGCGACGTCATCGCGCCTCGGAACGGGCAGCTCATCGACCCCACCGACATCCCGCGCCACAGACAGCAGTGCCATACCGATATGCGGCCTGCGTGCAGCTTTGGTCAGAATGTCGCGAACCTCGGATTCCATGGACCGGCCATGCTCCTCAGCCTGGGCAGCGAGCTGCTGTTTCACGCCGTCGTCCAGACCGCGCACGATGATGGATGACATCACGACCACCTCCTGTGCTATCAGTCATGATAGCGCCAATGGTGAAATGCAGGAAGCAAGAACGAGACTGGAGCGCCTCACCGTTCACATAGATCGACGGGGAATACGGAGCAGGACTCGCTCCTACATTGAACCGAGACCTGACCGAGTAGCCTATGACGATAACTTTCGCCAAGATCACCAAAGCTAGATCGTTACTCGCTAACGACTGGCCTCAGACCCTACCCCATCATCATCCTGTAATGGGCACCGTGCCCGGATTTGTCGAAGATGCGCTCAAAAACTTCGAGATACGTTTGCTGGGTAATTATACTCGGCGAGTAATGGAGGTTCTCGAAGACTCCATGGGAACCTTCGTTAATCCAATTGAATAGGGATCGAAGGACCGGTCGTTCCGCTGGCTCCAAGTGCTGTACAAGATCCTCTTCCCAGATCCCCCCAGCGATTCGGAAGTAGTTCTCGATGATTCTACGCAGGACGTTCTCGAGACCAATAATGCTCATTTGCTCACCCTGAGCGGCGCGTCGAACTTCGGACCAAAGACGCTCATATTCGGTGCTCACCGGATTCTCGGGATGTGACTCAACGACATTGGGGCCCGTCAAACTCTTCCTTATGAGATGGTAACAGCGGCCCGATCCCGCATCGTTGTGCCTGCGCTGAGTCACCTCCTTGTGGAAGTACACGTTATGCGTTAAGACGATGACTTGAGCGACATGATCCGATTTTGACAGCGCTCGGTTAATCAATTCGCGGACAAGTGTGCTCACCATGAAGAGCACGTCGCTGTCGAGACTAGAAATCGGGTCGTCGATCACCGCCAAGATCTTTCCCGGTAATGGGCTGCCATCCCGCCCATTGAGGAGGAAATAAAAGTAGAGGAAGGCGATGAATGTTCGTTCTCCCTCGCTAAGGGAACGCTCATCTAGCGCGACACCGTTGCGCGCCAGCATATAGCCATCCGTAAGCTCGGCGGAGCTGACGATATGGAACGATGTAAATCCAGATCGTCTAAGAAGCTGATTAATCTCTTCGATTACTGGTTGCGATGATTCGACGAAACGCTGCAGACTACGTACCTCATCATTAAGATCACTGATTGCCGACGACGCCTCAGCGATCTTTTCGCGTGTGCAGTCGACCCCCTTCTGCAGTCCCACGGATTTCTTTTTGTACGCCTGAAGTTCCTCGCGGAGGAGTACATCGGCCAGGTATGTCCAGCATTTGGCGGCCAGAACGGGCTTTTCCGCTTTTTGTGACTGAACTAGCCGATTGTGCGCGTCAATTTTGGTGTTGGCTTCGCGGATGACGGCGTTCAGAGCGCCAATCGGAGCACTCGTGGCAGACACTTTCACTAGCTCAGAGGGCGCCCGCAGTTTCCGCTCGAGCAGCTTCGCATTAGCTTCGTTGATTGCCTTCAACGTTCCAAAGGACTTCTGGAACTCAGCCCCATCGAGGTAGCCGCTGGACTCCTCGCTCCAGCCTTCGACAGTGTCACCAATTGATCGAACCCACGACGAATGTGTTGTTGCCAGGCACCTCAGCCGTTCGAGTTGCTCCATGTATCGGTGGTCGAACATCTCCTCAAGCTGCTTAGCGAGATCCTTGGGTGCCGTTTGCTGACAGAACGGGCAAAGCCCATGCGCATTGTCAAGGTGTTGGCGTCCGGCTTGAACCCAGTCCTCATTCCCCAGCTGATCCACAAGTTCGCTGAGTGAAGCTTCGGAGCTGCCCACGATCTTCCGCTCCAGAAGATTAGTGTCGTCACGTTCATCCCATCGGAACTCATCGATTTCAGCGAGCTGGTTTCGGGCTGTTGCATCCGTGTCGAATACCGCTTTAGCTTCAGCGAGAAGTTCTTCAAGCTTAGGCAGGGATTCGGACTCGCCTAGCGGTCCGCGCTCAAGCAGGCGAGTCACAAGCATTTCTTTGCTATTGCCTACGCCGCGTTGGCCGGTGAAGGCGGGCAACAAAGTCGTGTGTTCATCGACTAGTGCACGATACTTTTTCCACGCGGCATTCTTGAATTCCGCCTTTGCGTCAGACTGGTCTGCTTCCGCTTTCTTGTGGCTAGTCTTAGCCCTCTCGTACCTGTCACGGGCCTGAGCGAGCTCACCTCCTGGCGACTCGATCTCTTCAAGACGTTTCTGGGCCTCGACGCTGTTCTCTCCGAGAACGAAGACCCCGGGAATCCGTTTGGACTCGCCCAGTACCTTGTCTACAAAGTCTCTGTTGTAGACCCGGATCATCATCTCAGAATCAGCTTGCCACTCGGGCTCGAGCTGCAGGGAACCATACCCAGCGAAGGCTCGGCTGATCGTCGTCTTCCCGGATCCGTTAGGGCCATAGAAGAAGCTTGCGGGCTTTAAGTCAGTAATCGTTAGCGGCCTCTCACCGAAGCACGCGCCGCCGACGATCTTTACCTCTCGCAGCACGAATTCACCAACTCCATCGAATAGTGGTCCACATATATGCCGAGAGCTGCGTTGACGCTTGGAAGAGGACCTCCGTCTTCAACCCAGGTTGCCGCGACGACCTCCCTAGTCACGCTCGCTCCTCCTTGGGTAACAGAATAGCTAGCAAGCGACCTTTCGGCACTCGAATGGATAGAAGGAATTTCGTCGGTAACTTAGTGTTACACGTTGAACCGGAACTCAACCACGTCGCCGTCTTGCATAACGTAGTCCTTGCCCTCCATGCGCACCTTGCCTCGAGCCTTCGCCTCTTGCATGGAACCGGCGTCGTCAAGCTCGTCGAAGGAAACGATTTCGGCTTTGATGAAGCCGCGCTCGAAGTCGGTGTGGATCACGCCTGCGGCCTGGGGCGCGGTCCAGCCTTTGTGGATCGTCCAGGCCCGCGATTCCTTGGGCCCAGCCGTGAGGTAGGACTGCAGGTTGAGGGTGTCGTAGCCGACCCGGGCAAGCTGGTCGAGGCCGGATTCCTCCTGGCCGGTTGAGGCGAGCATTTCAGCGGCTTCTTCCGGCTCGAGCTCGATGAGCTCACTTTCGAACTTCGCATCGAGGAAGATCGCCTCCGCTGGGGCGACAGCCTTGCGCAGTTCCTCCTGCATCGCGTTATCCGCGAGGCCCTCTTCGTCCGTGTTGAACACGTAGATGAACGGCTTGGCGGTCATGAGCTGCAGCTCTTTAAGAAGCGACACGTCAATCCCGGCACCGTCGGCCCCCTGGAAAAGGGTGCTTCCGGACTCGAGGAGTTCCTTGGCCTTGAGTACCTCGGGAAGGATCGCGGCGTCGATGACCTTGCGCTTCGTGTCTTTCTCGAGGCGCGGAAGGGCGTTATCGATCGTCTGGAGGTCGGCGAGGATCAGCTCGGTCGAAATCGTCTCCATGTCGCCCGCGGGGGTCTCAGAGCCGGGAACGCGCGTGACGTCGGGGTCGCTGAAGGCGCGGGTGACCTGGCAGATGGCATCGGCCTCGCGGATATTTGCGAGGAACTTGTTGCCGAGGCCTTCGCCTTCGCTCGCCCCCTTCACAATGCCGGCGATGTCCACGAAGCTCACGGTTGCGGGCAGGATCTTCTCGCTGCCAAAGATCTCTGCGAGGCGATTCAAACGCGAGTCGGGAAGCGGCACCACACCAACGTTCGGGTCGATCGTCGCGAACGGATAGTTTGCCGCGAGCACCTCCGCACGGGTGAGCGCGTTGAACAGGGTCGATTTACCAACGTTGGGCAGGCCAACGATTCCAATTGTCAAAGCCACGCCCTTCATTCTAGGGGCAGGGTCCGACGCTTGCCTTCCTCAGGGCGTGCCGCACTTTAAATGTCTCACCCCCGTGGTGAGGTAGAAGCATGAACTTTTCGACTCTTGTGACCGTTCTCCTTCCGTTGCTCATCGGGGCTGTTCTCGGAGCCGCGGTCATGTGGATCCTCATGCGCGAGCGGGTTCGCGCGGCTGAAGCCAGGGCTTCCGCGAACGGAGCCGACATCGAAGCACTCGCGGCACGCGCGGTGAACGCGTCGAGCACCCAGCTTCTGCAACTCGCCTCGGAGCGATTTGAGCGCGATTCGGCTCGGCGTGAAGCAGTCGATGCGGCTCGCTCGGAGCAGCTCGCCAGAACCCTCTCCCCCATTTCGGAAACCCTCACGAGTTTGGAACGCTCGGTTGCGCGCACGGAGGCGGCACGCAATAAGGCCGACGGTGACCTCGCCTCACAGTTGAAAAACCTCTCGGAGCGCACGCGCGATCTGGGCATGGGGACGAGCGCCCTCGTGAGCGCCCTCAAAGCCCCCACGAGCCGAGGCCAGTGGGGCGAGGTGCAGCTGCGGCGCATCGTCGAGGCCGCGGGCATGCTCGAGCACACGGACTTCACCGAACAGCTCAGCGGGAAAAACGTGAGCGGGGAGAAGAACCAGCGGCCCGATCTCGTCGTTCATTTGAGCCACGGGCGCACGATCGTCGTGGATGCGAAGGCACCCATGGATGCGTACCTGCGTGCTGCCCAGGCCACGGAGAAAAACGAACGGGCGAAATACCTCGCGGAGCACGCGCGGGCATTGCGATCGCACGTCACGCACCTCAGCTCGAAGTCGTACTGGGCCTCGCTCGGTGACTCCCCCGAATTCGTGGTGCTGTTTGTGCCGAGCGACGGCCTTCTCGCGGGTGCGCTCGAGGCGGATCCAGGGCTGCTCGATGGCGCCTTTACGCTCGATGTTGTGATCGCCTCTCCCGCGACCCTCATGGCGCTGCTGCGCACCGTCGCCCACACGTGGCGCACGGACGCACTGAACCAGGACGCGCTTCGCGTGCTCGAAGCAGGTCGCGAGGTGCATAAGAGGCTCGGCACTCTCGGAGGGCACCTTGCGAAACTCGGCCGTTCGCTCGATTCGTCGGTGCGGGCCTTCAACAACGCGGTGGGTTCGTACGAGGCGCGAGTGGTGCCCGCGGCGCGCTCGATGGAGGAGCTTCACATCGTCGGTGGCGCCCTCGAAGGAGTCGAACCAGTGACCCAGCTCGCACGCGAGGTCAATCCGCACAACCTGAATGCGTGATTTCGACTCGTACATGGCGAGTACAGCGAATAACGACCGTTGCTTTACTGATTTGTTAATTTCCCGGAGCAATTTGGAGGGCGCTTCCCCGCAAATTCCCACCATCCACTTAGCGAAAGTGAAGGGTATGACTCCTCAGTCACGCGGCACGCGCCGCACTCCTGGCATTTACTCCAAGTCCCTCGCGGCAGCAGCGCTCGGCGTTACACTCGTCGCGAGCCCCGCGATCGTTCCCGCCGGCATTGCTCCTTCAACCCTCACCGCTGCCGAAGCAGCCCCCGCGAGCACCTGGCCGCTCGTCGTCACTGAAATTGCACCGAACAATGCTGGCTCGGACCACTACGAGTATTTCGAGGTCACCAACACGACCGACAAAACCCTCACGATCGGTGAGGGCGGCTATTCGTTCGCCTACATCTATGAAGACAGCGATAGCACCGCAAAGGACGTCGCCCTCGCACCTGAAAAGCCGATCGAGCTTGCCGCCGGGGAAACCGTGACCCTGTGGCTGAGCTACACGAGCGATGACGGCAAGGTCGATTCGAGCGCTCACACCGTAGAGGAATTCCGCACTCAATGGGGCATGGACGCTTCCGCCCGCGTCGAGCGCGTCACTGGTCAGAAGGGCATGGCCAACGGCGGCAACCGCGGCATTCGCGTTCTCGACTCGAACAACAAAGAAGTCTCACGCTCCTTCTACCCGAAGGGCTCGGTCGCTGAGGACAAGTCCGCACAGTTCCGCACCCCTGCCGATTCGAGCGCGAAGAGCCTCGAGGTTCTCGAAGGCCCGGCTGCTCCCACCGCCGGCAAGATTGACCCGGCGCAACTTGAGGATCGCAAGGCCGATTCTCAGCCCGAAGAACCGGCGGAGCCCGAACCGGAAGAAAACATCCCCGGCCCGGCGGCTGACACGACCGTCGGCCAGCTCCTCATCACCGAGCTCGTTCCCGATTCCACCAACACCGGAAAAGGTGACGGTTACGAGTTCATCGAGATCTATAACCCCACAACTCAGGCCATTGATCTGAGCGATTATCAGATCGCCTACCAATACCCGGGTGCAGGCCGCAAGATGGGTAACCAGGCCGTGTGGCCCATGGAGCCCGACAACAAGATCGTCGAGCCCGGCGGAACCGTGATCGTGTGGATCAAGAACGGCCACAACGACGACAAGACGGTAGAAGACTTCGCCGCGAACTACGGCGTGGATGCACAGAGCCTCGACATCGTTGAGAGCCACGTGGGCGGCATGGCGAACGGCTCGCTTCGCGGTATGGAGATCCAGACTCGCACCGGCCACACCGTGAGCCGCGTGTTCTATAACGAAGACGGCAACGACGACACCCAGGCTGACCAGGGGATCCACTACAAAGTTAACCCCGACAACTTTATGGTGAACGAGATCAGTGAGATCTCGAAGGCAACGCCAGGTCAGGCAGCACCCGCGAAAGTTCCCTCGAAACTCGTCAAACTCAACGACGATACCGAGAAGCCGGTTCTTGAGGATCACACCGCGAAGTCCTTCGCCCCGTCGAAGGATGCCGAAATCAAGATCAAGGCAAGCGATAACGTCCAGGTTCGCCGCCTCACCGTCTCGCTCCAGTCGAACACCGACGACAAACCGATGGTGAAGGACCTCCTCGCGAGCGAGGACGGCACCTTCTCCCTCACGATCCCCCAGGCGGATCTCACGGGCAAGGAGTACTTCGAATACTCAGTTCTGGCCTCTGACGGCACGAACACCGCGAATCTTGCGCTGACGCGCGTGAGCGTCGACGGCGCCGACAAGGGCCCGGTTCGCCTCAACGTCACCGAGAAGCAGTACGTGAGCGGCACCACCCGCCTCTCGGTCTCGACCCACAACGCTTCTGATCAACGCACCCTCGCGGTCGATGGCACCGAGGTCGAGGCAAACATTCCCTCGCTCGAGAAGGAGCCGGTCTTCGGAATCGATGCGACGCAGACCGATGCCTTCTTCCGCAACGGCGTGCTCGTGAAGGACGAGGTCCTCACGATCTTCGACCAGGGGTTCTACGAAAACTGGGTCACTGTTTCGACCCCGGTTCCGCATAAGTACCTCACCAAGGGCGAGGAACTCCAGGTTGACGTCGCCGCGGGCACGAAGGCGAAGCCGGGCATTGACCCGAACGAGAACAACGACGACTTCAACGCGCGCAACGCTCGCCTGGTACTCCCCGACGGCCGCACACTGCGCGCAGCCGATTACGACGGCGCGAACGGCAAACTCGTTGAAGCGAGCAACCCCGAAAAGATCATCCAGATGGGTGATTCGTCGGGCAAGGTCGAAATCCTCAACGCGAAGTTCATGATTCCGGACGACGCCTACACCGCCAACGCTTACCAGTGGGACACCACGAAGGTTGCTGACGGCGAACACAAGGTTCTCGGTAAGAATGCTGCCGGCGACACTGTTGAGACGACCGTTATCGTTGACAACACCGCCCCGACGATCACGTCCTCGATTGAGGATGGCTCCGAGCAGCGCGGTGAGTTCACGGTGAACTTCGAGGCAACCGATGCCGGCTCCGGCGTTGCAAGCACGACTGCAACATTCGACGGCAAGCCCATCGAGAACGGCGCGAAGCTGTCGAGCCTCACGCTCGCCGCAGGCGAGCACACCTTGACGATCGTCTCGACCGACAAGCTCGGCAACGAGTCGACCAAAGAGATCAAGTTCACGACGCCCGTCGAGCAACCGTCGGCCTCTCTCGCCCCCGAAAACGGCACGGGCCTGAACGCGTGCGTGGACGATTCGGTTTCGGCGACCGCGACCGACCCGAGCAAGGACAACCTCACGGTGTCGTTCCGCGAGGGGTACACGACCTCGCTGAGTGAGGGCACGCTTTCGGGTACCGCTGGCAGTGTGCACGACGCGAACCAAGCGGGCCGCGAGGGCGAAGCGCTGAAGTCGGGCGAGACGACAACCGCTTCCGATGCGCTTCCCTTCCACGAGTTCGCGACCGCTGTGCCGAAGGACGCGGACGAGAACTCCGAGGTGCGCGTGAGTTGGAACGGCGTTTCCAACAAGGGCCAGCGCGTGCGCTTGCTCGTGTGGAACACCGAGAAGAACGGCTGGGAGGAAGTCGCCCACACCCTCACGGACGCCGAGTCCGGCGAGGCGAAGCTCGAGGCCATGGTTCCGCTCAAAGGCCACAGCGTTGACGGGGAAATCAAAGCCATCGTTCAGCAGGGCATCGGCTACGCGGGAGCGAACCTCTCGGATCGCTCGGGTGAAGAGCCCGGTGAACATGCGGACGACACCCCGCGTTCGGACTACGACTACACGTTTGCCGTGGAGACTGACACGCAGTACTACAACGACGACGAAAAGATCTATCATCACCAAGTCGCGATCCACGACTACCTGCTGCGCGTGCGCGAGAAGATGAATCTGCAGTACCTGTTCCACACGGGCGACATCGTCGACAAGATCGATAATGCCGAGGGCTGGGTACGCGCCGACGAGACCTACAAGCAGCTCGACGACGCGAAGCTTCCCTACGGTGTGCTTGCAGGCAACCACGACGTTGGCCACCACAACAACGATTACTCGAAGTACTACGAGTACTTCGGCAAGGATCGCTACGAAAACAATCCCTGGTACGGCGGTAGCTACAAGGACAACCGCGGTCACTACGATCTCGTGAGCGCAGGCGGCCAGGACTACATCATCCTGTACATGGGGTGGGGCCCGGGCGATGAAGAGATCGAGTGGATGAACGAGGTACTCAAGAAGTACCCCGAGCGCACCGCCTTCATCGAGCTTCACGAGTACATGCTCACCACCGGTGGCCTTGGCCCGATCCCGCAGCGAATCTACGACGAAGTCATCGCGACCAACCCGAACGTGCGCGCGGTCATGAGCGGCCACTACCACGACGCTCACACACGCTACGACAAGTTCGATGACAACGGCGACGGCACCCCGGATCGCATCGTGACCCAGATGCTGTTCGACTACCAGGGCCTTCCCGAGGGCGGCCTCGGCTACCTCCGCCTCATGCACTTCGATAACAAGAACGGTCGCATGATCATCCGCACCTACTCACCGTCGCTCAAGGACTACGACTCCGACGACCCGATGTTTGAAGAGGAAGAGGGCAACGTCCAACACTTCGAGGTGCCCTACAGCACGCTCGGAATCAAGCCCGAGGATAAGAACCTCACGACGAACGATGCACGCATCGATGTGCTCACGACCAAGGAATTCGGTCACAAGGATGGCGTCGCCTCCGGCGACACCGTGAGTGTCCCCGCGAGCAATCTGCCCGAGGGCGAGTTCTCGTGGTACACGCTCACGACCGACCCGTACGGCGCGAAGCACTACAGCGAGGTGCGCAGCGCCTCTGTGACGAGGGCCGAGTGCGGCCAGGATGGCGGCACGACCGTCGATCCGGACGGCACGGTCAAGCCCGGTGAGGGCGGAAAGCCCGGCAAGGGCGGCGAGCCTGGAAACGGCAACACCGGCAGCACAGGCGGCGCTGGTTCTGGCACGGGGCATCCGGGCAAGGGCTCGCACGGGTCCGACGCTTCCTCCGCCGCCAGGCCAGCGAAGCCCTCGCATGGGCTCCCGCGCACGGGCGCTGAGGTAGCAGGAATTCTCGCGGCAGGCTTCGCGCTCGTTGCGGGCGGTATCGCGATTCTCCGCTCTCGCCGCTTCTCGCGCTGAGTAGCATGAGCCCCGCTTAAGCGAGCGGTCTATCCAAAGGGCCGGCGCTACCCGAAACAGGGTGGCGTCGGCCTTTCTTTGCCGGTGGATTGTCCACACTAACGGGCGGAGCCCACGGGAACTGCCCCAGTTCTGGCACAGTAGAGATATGGACAAGCGAGGCGTGAACCACAGCCGCATGTACGCAGCGGAGGGAGAGAACGTCCCGGCGCTACCCGCAACGGCAGCGGAAACGACTGCGGAACGCCCGTGGCCCGTAGCGCTCTTGAGCCACAAGGTACGCGATTACGTGAACCGCATGAGCGTTGTATGGGTGCGCGGCGAGCTCGTTCAGGTGAGCCGCGGCAAAGGCGCTCTCGTGTTCATGACGCTGCGCGATACGAAGGACGATGCGAGTTTTTCAGTGTCGATGCGCGCGAGCGCATTCGCCAAGCTTGACCTCGAGCCGCAGCAAGGCAGCGAGGTCGTGGTGCAGTGTAAGCCCACTTTTTGGAGCCGGCGCGGGAGCCTCCAACTCGATGCCTACGACATCCGAGCCGTAGGAATTGGCGATCTTCTTCAGCGCCTCGAACGACTCAAATGCACGCTCTTCAACGAAGGCCTGTTCAACGCTGATCGCAAACGCCCACTGCCGTTCCTTCCACGAACAATCGGGCTCATTTGCGGCCGTAAATCCGCGGCGGAGCGCGACGTGATCGTGAACGCCGAAAAGCGGTGGCCAGCAGTGCGCTTTGCCACGCGTGAAGTGGCAGTTCAGGGCGTGAAGGCGGTAGCGGAAGTGAGTGAAGCACTGCGTGAGCTTGATGCGCGCGAGGACGTCGACGTCATCATCATTTCCCGCGGCGGCGGCTCCCTCGAGGACCTGCTGCCGTTCTCGGATGAATCTCTCGTAAGGCTCGCCGCAGCGGCTCGCACACCGATCGTGTCGGCCATTGGACACGAGGTCGATACGCCCCTGCTTGACCTCGTCGCGGACTATCGCGCATCGACCCCGACTGACGCGGCAAAGACTGTCGTCCCCGACATGGTCGTTGAACGGACGCAATTGGATGAGGCCCGCAGGCGCGCTTACTCCGCGCTTACTTCACGAATCGATCGGGAGAAAGAGGCTCTCGCTGCGGTTCGAGCGCGGCCGGCCTTCGCCGAGCCTCACACGATGATCGAAAGCCACGCCGAAGTGATCGATGGGGCTATTGCCTCGGCTCGCGCATCGGTCACGATTGCTCTCGAGCGCGCCCGCGAGCGCGTGAAAGCACTCGCCGATCAGGCCCGGGCGCTCTCACCACTTCACACCCTTGAACGCGGCTACGCGGTCGTGCAAGGCACAGATGGCTCAGCGCTCACCCATCCGAGCGAAGCGCCGGAGGGCGCTCGCCTCTCCATCAGGCTCGCGGGTGGACGCGTGAGCGCAACGTCGCTCGGCGAGGATTAACAGAAGCTGAAGGGAATAGCTATGGACAACGAGAACGCGAAAGACGAGACGCAACAGCTCCCCGAGGATATTCGGGCGCTCGGCTACGAGGAGGCCCGCGACCAGCTGTTTTCAATCGTGCAAACCCTCGAGCGCAACCAGAGCGGGCTCGAGGAATCGATCGCGCTGTGGGAGCGCAGCGAGCTTCTCGCTCAGCGATGCGAGCAGTGGCTCGACGGAGCACGCGAACGGCTCGACCGCGCACTCGAGCGCCAGCAGGATGTGCCCGACGAAGACGCTTCGCAGGAATAGCGCACGCGAAGAGGCGTCTCACGCCTGTGCACGACTCGACGTCACCGTTTTGTAACGACTAGAGTGACTGCGCACACTTACTTACCGTTATGAGAAAGGCTACTCATGGAGTACCTGAAGCTCATCGGCATCGTGATTATCGTGGTGGGCTTCGTGCTCAAACGAGACACGCTTGCCGTCGTGGTCGTAGCCGGTCTGGTTACTGGCCTCGTGGCTGGGCTGAGCCCACTCGAACTGCTGACCCTTCTCGGCCAGTCGTTCACCGATCAGCGCGTTGCCACGTTGTTTATCCTGACCCTGCCCGTCGTCGGCATCTGTGAGCGTTACGGTCTCAAGCAAAAAGCCGTGGATCTCATCGGGTCCGTCAAGAACGCGACGACCGGTACGGTCCTTTCGCTCTACCAGCTCATTCGCGCCGTCGCGATTGCCTTCTCGGTGCAGCTCGGGGGCCACCCGCAGTTCGTGCGCCCGCTGATCTCGCCGATGGCGGAGGGCGCCGCCGAGGCGAAGTTCGGCTCGATCACCGAGAAGCAGCGCGACTCGATTAAGGGCGCCTCCGCCGCCGCCGATAACTTCGGCAACTTCTTCGCACAGAACCTGTTCCTCGGTGCACCGGGCGTTCTGCTCATCGTGTCGACAATGGCGGAGCAGGGCTACACCCAGGTCACCCCGCTCTCGGTGGCACTATGGTCGATTCCCGTCGCGATCGCGACCATGATCTTCGGCGTCGTGCGCAACTTCCTTCTCGACCGCCGCCTTCGCGCCGAATCGACCTCCGGCACTGCATCGGCCGGCACTGAAGGAAGCGTGAAGGCATGACCCCCGATATCGTGATCGGCGAATTTTTCTTCATCCTCGTCGGCGTGATCTTCGCGATCACAGGCGGCCTGTGCGGGAAAGATGCCGCACTCAAGAACCGCATCCCGGCGGCGTCCTTCTGGTTCATCCTCGCGTTCGCGTTTATCGCCGGCCCGTGGGTTCCGGCGTGGCTCATCGGCATCTGCGTCATTGCGCTTGCCACGATCACCGCCGTGTGGGGCGTCAAGCCCGCCGCGGTGGATCGCCCCGACCCCGCGCACGTTGAGGAACGCGCTTCGAAACTCGGCTACAAGGTCTTTATTCCTGCGCTGTCCCTCGCTGTTTTCGCGCTCGTCGCGGCAACCGTGTACCAGAAACTCGAGATGCCCACCTACCTCGCGGTGGGAACCGGCGCCGTGCTCGCCACCGTCGTGGGGCTCGTCGTCACGAAGGCGCCCGCGAAGTTCGTGGCAGTCGATGGTGCGCGCCTCACGATGGACGTGGGCCCCGTGGGGATCCTTCCCCAACTTCTCGCGGCGCTCGGCGCGGTGTTCACCGCCGCGGGTGTGGGCGAGGTCATCGCGAACACCGTCGCCAAGGTTATTCCTGCGCACAATCCCCTCGTGGGAGTTATTGCCTACTGCGTGGGGATGGCACTGTTCACCGTGATTATGGGGAACGGCTTTGCGGCGTTCTCCGTGATCACCGTAGGCATCGGTATCCCCTTCGTGGTCGCGCAAGGCGGCAACCCGATCGTGGTGGCGGCGCTAGGACTGACAGCCGGCTACTGCGGCACACTTCTCACTCCCATGGCGGCGAACTTCAACGTGGTACCCGCTGTTCTGCTGGAGATGAAAGACAAGTACGGCGTCATCAAATCGCAGGCCGTGACGGCCACGCTGCTTTTGCTTGTCCATATCGTGCTGATGTACACACTCGCGTTCTAACTGGAGGAATTCACATGACTATCCTTGTCACCGCGTTCGACCCTTTCGGCGGGGAAAAAATCAATCCCGCACTCGAGGCCGTGAAGGCGCTTCCCGCCGAAATCGCAGGAGAACAGATCGTCACTGTCGAAGTACCGACCGTGTTCGGCAAAGCGATTGAAGCCGCAACCGCCGCGATCGACGAGCACCAACCAAGCGCCGTGCTCTGTGTTGGCCAGGCTGGCGGCCGCTTCGACATCACGCCCGAACGCGTCGCGATCAACATCGACGATGCGCGCATTGCCGACAACGAGGGTCAACAGCCGATCGATGAGCCCGTGGTCGAAGGCGCTCCCCCCGCGTACTTTGCCACGCTTCCGATTAAGGCGATGGCGCAAGCGATCCGCGAAGCAGGCGTCCCCTCGTCCGTCTCAAACTCCGCGGGCACGTTCGTGTGCAACCACATCATGTTTGGCGTGCTCCATCACCTGGCAACCGTCGGACCCCGCGAAGCACGCGGTGGGTTCGTGCACGTTCCCTTCATCCCCGAGCAGACCGTTGGCAAGCCCGGCCAGCCCTCGCTCTCCACGGAGACGATCACGAAGGGACTCGCTGCCGCTATCGCCGCGATCGTGGAAAACGAAAGCGACGTGGCAACAGCGGAGGGTGCCACGCACTGACGTGTCGTTCTGTCGCGCACGTAGGCGATGATCCCCACGCGGTGTACGGCGGCGCGAGTAGCGGCAGCGTGGCCGTATTACCGCGCTGCCGCGCGTGCGTGAAGAAAAGTGCCAACTACGGCGACAACGAGAGCGACGGCTGCGACACCCGAGACCCACATGCCGATCGCCCCGAAAATAAGGGTGCTTGTGAGGGCCGGCCCGCCCTGCGCAAAGATCGCGACGAGGAGCGGGGCGAAGAGAAGCACAAAGGCGAGGATCCACGCAATGATGAGCCCGGCGGTGCTCTTGCACGTCCGCACAGCGAGAATTCCCGTCAGTGCAAACAGTGCGGCTCCCGCGATGACGCACGCAAGCTGTCCGGTCGTGAAAATACCTCCCCAGGAATAAATCGCCAGAAGCACGGTGGCAATGAGACCGAGCACCACGATGACGGGGGCAAGAGTCGAGCGTCGGCGACGCGCCGGTTGCTCCGGCGCCTTGGAAGGGGTCGCGGCTGCGGATCGCGGAATCGAAGGCTCGACATTCCGCTCAGAGGCGGGTGCAGCTAAGCGCGGCGATGCTGCCGTGGTTGTTGGCGCAGTGGAGGTGGGGTCGTTCAGGGGCGTAAGAACCTCGGTGGGCTCGGCCCCGAGAGTGGCACCCAGTTTCTCGGTGGCGTCCAATTTTTCCGTAGCATCGGCGGCGCCGTGCGGGGCGCGGTGGGAGTTCTCTTTCATAGTTCCTCACTTGTTGACACGGTCGAGGGCGGCCTTCATGAGCGCGACGTGCTCATCTTTCTCCCCCGGCCCGTACACGATGAGCGTCGTCTCTCGAGCGGAGCACACGAGGCCCGTCGCGGCCTTGGTACCCCCACTGTCCTTATCGGTTGAGCGAACCTCGACATTGAGTTGGGCGCATTCGGTGCCCGTGATCTCAAAGTAGTCCGCCTGCGTCACTTTTCCGCGGATTCGAGGGGAGAGCGTGGAAAAATCCGTTTGCGACTGCAGCAGGGTTTCCAACGCACCGGAGGGCGAGGTGTACCGCACTTCCCAGTAGGCCGGCTCGGCCGTCGACATTTGTGCGTCGCGCACCGTGAAACCTTCGGGTTCCGCATCAGCCGCACGAAATCCGAGTGCCTCGCTCGCACGAGCAGCACTCTCTTCCACATTGACGTTGGAGTGCGTGGATGTAGCCGTACCCCTGTCGTTTCGACCGAGACCAACGATCACGACCGCCGCAATCGCCACAACGATGAGATTAAGTCCGATTGCCCACACTAGGTTTCTCACCGAGGTGTTTTTCTTCGTAGGCAGTTCGCGCTTTTTCCGCTGCGGTCTCTCGTGTGATTCGGACATACCCGCATTGTCCCAAATTCCACCGCGGTGCGCGCCGTGACTCTGAGTGATGCGGCTCGTGCTGTGATCTGAAACAATACGGAAGGTGAGCACCTATCTAACAATCGGCGAAGCCCTGACAGACATCGTGATCCGCACCGACGCCCCAACGGCTGAGTTCCCGGGCGGCTCTCCCATGAACGTGGCCGTTGCCCTCGGCCGTCTCGGGCATACGTCGCACCTCCTCACGCACATCGGTGACGATGAGCGTGGACGCGCGATCGAGCACCACGTGGAAGCATCAAACGTTTCGCTCACGCAGGGTTCGATCAAGCCGGGAACGACTACATCGACCGCCGCGGCGACGATCGGCGACGGTGGTGCGGCAACCTACGAGTTCGATATCACGTGGGATCCGGATCCGCGCGATCTTCCCGCACAAGTCGAGGCGGTGCACACGAGCTCGATTGCCGCGACGCTCGATCCCGGTGCCGATACGCTCCGACGTGTCGTTGCGTCGCTTCGCGAGAGCGCCCTCATCTCTTACGACCCAAATGCTCGCCCGAGCCTCATGGGTGATCCTTCGCTCGCGCGCGAGCCGATCGAGGAAAACATCGCGCTCGCCGACATCGTGAAGGCTTCCGACGAAGACCTCGAGTGGCTCTACGAGACGAGCGATATCGATCAAGCCGCCCAGTCGTGGCTTCGCCGCGGGGTGAAGCTCGCGGTCATCACGCGCGGCGGGCAGGGCGCAACAGCATTCACGGCGAGAGGCCGCGTGGACATTCCAGGCGTGCGCGTCGATGTCGCAGACACAGTCGGCGCGGGCGACACCTTTTCGGCTGGCCTTCTCGATGCGCTTTCACGCAAGGGACTCCTCGGCGCTGAAGGCCGGGAGAAAATCGCCGCGCTCGAGGCCACCGAAATCGAAGAAATCCTCTCGCACGCCGCGCTCCTTGCCTCGGTAACCGTTTCGCGCGCGGGAGCGAACCCGCCGTGGGCGCGCGAAATTGCTGACCGCTGCACGCTTTCCCCCGCGGAGGACTGACATGACCGGTACCGAGAACTTTCGCATCGAGCACGACACCATGGGCGAGGTACGCGTTCCGGCCTCGGCCCTCTACGGCGCCCAGACCCAACGTGCAGTCGAGAATTTCCCCATCTCCCATCGCCCTCTCGCACCCTCGAACATCCACGCACTCGCGGAGGTGAAGCGCGCCGCTGCACTCGCCAACGCCGAGCTCGGTGTTCTCGACAACGACCGCGCGACGGCGATCGCACGAGCAGCCGAGCGCGTGAGCGCAGGCGAGTGTGACGCGCAGTTCCCGATCGACGTGTACCAGACGGGCTCGGGCACGAGTTCAAACATGAACATGAACGAAGTGCTCGCCCGTCTCGCAAGCACGGACGCGCTTCTCGTGCACCCGAACGACCACGTCAATGCCTCGCAATCGAGCAACGACACGTTCCCCACCTCGGTGCACCTCGCGGTCACCCGCGACGTCACGGAAAGCCTGGTGCCGGCTCTCGAGGCTCTCAAGGAGGCCCTCGAGCGCAAAGAAGAGGAGTTCGCGAGCGTCGTCAAGAGCGGCCGCACGCACCTCATGGACGCGACCCCGGTCACGCTCGGCCAGGAGTTCGGCGGCTACGCCGCGCAAGTGCGCTACGGAATCGAGCGAGTGACGGCCGCGATCACCCGCACCGCCGAGCTCCCGCTTGGTGGAACCGCCGTGGGGACAGGGATCAATACCCCCGCCGGATTCGCTCCCCGTGTGATTGAAATTCTCCGCGAGCGCACGGGCCTTCCACTCACGGAGGCCCGCAACCACTTCGAGGCGCAATCGGCGCGCGATGCGCTCGTGGAGATGAGCGGCGCGCTGCGCACGCTCGCGGTGTCACTCACGAAGATCTGCAACGATTTGCGCTGGATGGGCTCGGGCCCCAACACGGGTCTCGGAGAAATTGCGCTCCCCGATCTCCAGCCGGGCAGTTCCATCATGCCCGGGAAGGTCAATCCGGTCGTTCCCGAGGCGGTTCTCATGGTGTGCGCGCGCGTCGTGGGCAATGACGCGGCGATCGCATGGGGCGGCGCCCAGGGAGCTTTCGAGCTCAACGTCCAGATTCCCCTCATGGGCACGGCGCTTCTGGAATCAATCACGCTTTTGTCGAACTCCGTGCGCGTCCTCGCGACGAGGACGATCGACGGCATCCGCGCGAACGAGGATCGCGCACGCTTCTTTGCCGAGGCCTCTCCCTCGGTTGTCACACCTCTCAATAGACTCATTGGGTACGAGAACGCGGCGGCGATCGCGAAGCATGCGGTCGCGCATCGCGTTTCCGTTCGAGAAGCGACGATCGCCCTCGGTTACGTCGAGCGCGGCGAGCTCACCGAAGAGCAGCTCGATTCCGCGCTCGACGTGTCGGCGATGACCACTCCCCCGGCCTCAACCCCGGGCGAGTAGCGCAGCTTACGAAATCGGCGCGTCGAGCACGCGGGTCACGAGTTCGGCGACCCTCGAACGCTCGGAACGCTGCAGCGTCACGTGGGCGAAGAGCTCGTTACCTTTGAGCGCCTCGACCACGGAGGCAACGCCGTCGTATCGACCGACGCGCAGGTTGTCGCGCTGAGCCACGTCGTGAGTGAGCACTACGCGCGAGTTTTGGCCGATTCGCGAAAGCATCGTGAGCAGCACGTTCCGCTCGAGCGACTGCGCCTCGTCAACGATCACGAAGGCGTCGTGGAGAGAGCGGCCTCGAATGTGGGTCAGCGGGAGAACCTCGAGGAGGCCTCGCCCGAGTACCTCATCCACGACCGCGCTGGAAACCATCGAGCCGAGCGTGTCGAACACGGCTTGTGCCCACGGCCCCATCTTGTCGTCGTGATCGCCCGGGAGATAGCCGAGCTCTTGCCCACCAACCGCGTACAGCGGCCGGAACACCATGATCTTGCGTTGGTGTCGCTTTTCGAGAACGGCCTCGAGCCCCGCGCACAGGGCGAGCGCTGACTTGCCCGTGCCCGCGCGGCCGCCGAGGCTCACGATGGAGAGCTCGTCGTCGAGGAGGAGATCAATCGCAATGCGTTGTTCGGCGCTGCGGCCCGTCACCCCAAACACATTGCTATCGCCCGGCACGAGGCGCACGTTGCCGCTTGGAAGTACGCGCGCGAGCGCAGAACCACGCGGAGAGGAAAGTTTGAGGCCCGTGTGGGTGCCAAGTTCGGCAAGCTCCGGGATCTCGATGCCCACGTGGCGCGCGCCGTTCTCTTCACTCCACAGCGCTGCCATCTGCTCTTCGGTGATCTCGGCGGAGGTAATGCCCGTGTACGCACGATCGCGCGCGAGTTCCGCGCGGTACTCCTCGGCTTTCAGTCCCGAGGCGCTCGCCTTAATGCGCATCGGCAGGTCTTTTGAAACGAGCACGACCTCGGCCCCTTCGACCTGGAGGTTTTTCGCCACGGAGAGGATGCGCGTGTCGTTGTCTCCAAGGCGGAAGCCGTCGGGAAGGTTCTCGGGGCTCTGGTGGTTGAGTTCAACTCTCAGTGTGCCGCCCTGGGTTCCGAGCGGGAGTGGCTCGGCGAGTGTGCCGTGAGTCTCGCGCAGCTCATCGAGAATGCGCAGGGATTGGCGCGCGAAGTACCCGAGTTCGGAGTGGTGCCGCTTTCCTTCCAGTTCCGTGATCACCACGATCGGGAGCACAACGTGGTGCTCCGCGAATCGAAAGATCGAGTGGGGGTCCGCCAGCACAACGGACGTATCGAGAACATAGGTCAGCGGCGCATTCATAGTCTCTCGCTTTCGAAGTCCTTCCGGTCGCCCGCGACCGGCTATCGCTTCGATCCTTGCACCGCTTTTCGCCGCGCGAGCCGCCTGGCGCGCCGCGCAAGCAAGACGGTCACCGAGCCTTCACCCTGGCGTTACCCGGGGCGGAGGATCATCCCCTGCAGTAACCGCACACACCTTCGCCTTTAAGCGCCGAAGCGACGCTCCCGGCTCGCGTATTCGTCGAGGGCGGCATCGAAATCGCCGCGCGTGAAGTCTGGCCACAACGTCTCGCAAAACACGAGTTCGGAGTGCACGGATTGCCACAGGAGAAAGCCTGAAAGCCGCTGTTCTCCGGAGGTGCGAATAAGCAGGTCCGGTGCACTTTGACCGGCGGTGGAGAGGTGGGTTCCGACGCTACCTTCGCTCACGGCGGTGCGCAGGCTCGTGAGGTCTCCCCCGCGCGCGATTTCCTCGTCGATGAGGGCGTGGACGGCTTCGATGATCTCGCGCCTGCCGCCGTAACCAATCGCCAGGTTGACCTCGAAGGGCGAATTCGGCTCTGCTTTCTCGGTCGCACTTTCCGCGGAGGTCAGCGCATGGAGTCGCTCGGCGAGGGGGGCGGGCAGCACGTTCTCAGCGCACAGAATACGGAGTGGGTAACCCTTGTGGGCGACTGCGCACGCAAGGTCGGTGATGATGTCAAAGAGCTGCGCGAGCTCCGCCTCGGGCCTTCGGAAATTATCGGTGGAGAGCAACCAAAGCGAGAGGATTTCGACACCGCTCTCGCGCGCCCAGTCGATGGCGTCGAGAACTACCGTGGCACCGGCGCGGTGCCCTTCGGAGACCTCGAGCCCCTTCGCACGCGCCCATCGCCGATTACCGTCGAGAATGATGCCGACATGGCGCGGCCCACGCTCCGCTGAAGACGCGGCGGGCGGCGAAGTGTCGGGGTTTCTCGAAGAATTCACGTCCCCCATTGTGGCAGGCGTGCACGCTCTCCCGTGCACGCCGCAAAGGATTGCCACGAGTCCTTCACAAAAGTGGGGTGAACACGTCAAGATTCACCCGCCACCGTGACACCTACGTCACCGTAAGTTACGCTACCGTTATGAGCACTGACCAGCGAGATGCGCAGCGAAGCGAGGCAAGCGTCGGAACTTCCAAGACCCCGACCGCCGGTGAAGCTGTTCCCAGCGCCGGCACCGGAACAAGCGTTCCCGAGCTCCTCGGCGCGTACGGCATTCACCTGCCTACTTTGCCGAATAAGCCGAAGCTGCGCGGCATGATCCACCTGGTGGCCTTTCCCGCCGCGCTCATCGCGGGCATGCTCCTCATCGCGACTGGCTCCACCCTCGCCGTGCGACTCGCAACCGTCGTGTTTATCGTGACCGCTGGCATGCTCTTCGGCGTCTCCGCGACCTACCACCGCGGGACCTGGTCGGTTCAGGGGACGCTGGCGCTCCGGCGCTTCGACCACGCAAACATCTTCCTCATCATCGCCGGTACCTACACCCCGCTCGCCGTCGCGCTCCTCAATCGGCAGGATGCGACCGTGCTCCTCGCGGTGTGCTGGGTCGGCGCCCTCATCGGCGTGGCCTTCAGAATCTTCTGGACGAGCGCCCCGCGCTGGCTCTACGTCCCCGCCTACGTCGCCCTCGGCTGGGTCGCAATCTTTTACATGCCTCAGCTCTATGCCGGCGGCGGCGCGGCCGTCATCGCGCTCATCATCGCGGGTGGCGTCGCCTACACGCTCGGTGCGGTTGTCTACGGCACGAAAAAACCCAACCCCTCACCGGCGTGGTTCGGCTTCCACGAAATCTTCCACTCGTTCACGGTTGTGGGTTTCGTATGCCACCTCGTCGCCGTGTGGCTATCGGTCGTCTAAGAACGCTCAGCCTCGTTACGGCTCTCGCCACGCTCGGCTTCCGCTGCTTCCTCCATGCGGCGCCGAACGTTTTCACGCGCGCTCGAACGGCGCACGCGCCGCGACAAATCGAGCGCGAGGAGCAGCATCGCGACGGCCATCGCAAGAAACACGAAAAAGCCGGGCAGCCCCGGTGTCACCGTCGCGGTCGTCATCTCCTCCATTCCGGGAGGCGTCGTCGCGCCATCGGCAAGGAGAATGACGGGCGAGAAATGCGCGAGAATCATTGGCGAATCCCTTCGAAGAGGTCGGATTCCGGAAGCGTCACGCCGATGCGCGAGTGCCGCAGCTGGAAGTCCTCGGTGGGCCACGCCTCGCGTTTGATCTCATTCGAGACGGCGAAGAAGAAACCATCCGGATCGACCTGCGTCGCGTGCGCGAGAAGCGCAGCATCACGAACTTCAAGATACCGCGAAACGTTGATCCGCGTAGTGATGGGGCGCTGATCGAGGCCTTCAAAGTACTCCATTTGCGCCTCAAAGGGGTTCTCGAGAGCATGCTCGCGCATGTACTTGGCGTACGCGATCATCTGGGCCGGCGGGAACAGCAGCTGATAGTAAATCTTCGCCACCGCCCACGGCTCGCCGAGCTCGGGCATATAGTTTGGGTCCGCCGCCAGCTCGTAGGCGAGCATGCTGATCTTGTGCGTGTGGATGTGGTCGGGGTGGGGGTAGCCCCCGTTTTCGTCGTAGGTCAGCATGACGTGGGGCCGCAGCTCCCGCACGAGCTTCACGAGAGGACGCGCGGCCTCCTCGGGATCAATGAGAGCAAAGCACCCCTGCGGAAGCGCGGGCAGCGGGTCACCTTCGGGAAGGCCCGAATCGATGTAGCCGAGCCACACCTGGTTAATTCCCAAGATTTCTCGCGCGCGGTCCATTTCGCGGTGGCGCACGGCGCTCAAATCGGCATTGGCTTCAGGATCGTCCTTGAGGCGCGGGTTGAGAATGTCACCGCGCTCGCCGCCCGTACACGTCACAACGGTGACCTCGGCGCCCTCGTCGACATAGCGGGCCATGGTTCCAGCGCCCTTAGAGGACTCATCGTCAGGGTGCGCATGAACGGCCATGAGTCGCAAGCGACACGGGTTTTTCTCGACTTCGGCTTCGGGGTGCCCGCCATGCTTCAAGAGTGCCTTGAAGGTCTCATCGCTCGGTGCGAGGGCAGCTTTCGGCACACCCGTCTCCTCTGGCGCCACACCTGCGCGGTAGCGCCCCGTCGTCATTACACAAAGTTCACACACGTGAAACAATGTAGGCATGACTTCCCGCGAGCGCACACTTCAAGAACGCTACGGCGTGAGAAATTCCCCGGAAAAACGCCGCTGGGCGCTCGTGGGGACCGTGGTCATCGCCGTGGGCTTCGTCGCAACCGTGATCTGGGTAGCCTTCGCTTTCATTTCCTCGCAAGCGATCAAAACGAACACGCTCTCCTACCGCCACATCAACGACTCTCGCGTCTCGGTGACGTTCTCCGTTAACGCCACTCCCGGCACGGCGCTCGACTGCTCACTCGAAGCCCTCAATTCTGTACGCGCGCAAGTGGGCTACACGGTCGTGCACATTCCACCCCAAACGAACCGCCTGTCAACGCACACCGCCGAGATCACGACGCAGGGAAGCGCCGTGAGCGGGGTCGTGAGGAAATGTGAGGCAGCGCAGCAATAGCGGTCTCAGCAATGATCCCCGAGCAATCGGAGAAGTCTCGAGAGCTGATGGCCGCATCAACGCGGAACGGCCGCGGCACGATTGCCCCTCAATGTGACGCTGTGGCGAGTGCCTCATCTCTTTTCACGTTCGTTCACTGTATACTTGTGTGACCACTGAGACGTGGATTCGGAGCCCATGGCCACCATGGGGTCCGCATTTTTTTTTGATCCCAAGGAGAACCATGAGCGAACCCAACCAGGGCACCTGGCTCACTCAGGACGCCTACGACCGCCTCGTGAAGGAACTCGAGCATCTCGAGGGTCCCGGACGCACCGAGGTTGTAGAGCGCATCGCGGCCGCCCGCGACGAGGGCGACCTCAAAGAAAACGGCGGCTACCACGCCGCACGCGAAGAGCAGGGCAAACTCGAAGCTCGCATCGCCGAGCTCAAGGCCCTCCTCAAGACCGCTATTGTTGGCGAGACCCCCGCGGACGACGGGATTGTCGAGCCCGGCATGCTGGTCACCATTACGATGGCCGGCAAGGAGCGCACATTCGTGCTTGGCAACCGCGAAATTGCCGAAGGCAAAGACGTCGAGGTGTACTCGCCCGAGTCTCCGCTCGGCGCTGCCATCGTTGGTGCTAAGGCCGGGGACACGGTTGACTACACGGCCCCCAACGGCAAGTCGATTCCGATTGAAATTAAGGCCGCAAAGCCGTACACGGTGTGAGCGGCGAAGTCGCCACACGAACGAAGGGCGTGGAGCCTCCCCCTTGGGAGCGCACTCCACGCCCTTTCGCTTTGCGTTCACTCACGAGAGCGACCGCGCTCCAGACCGCGATAAGCTCTCGTCACTATTGCGGCCTGCGTTTTACTTCTGAGGGATGAGTCGCGCGCGTTCCGCGAGAGTCTTCTTTTGCTCCCGTTCACGGGTCTCGAAGTAGGCGATATTTTTCTCATCGATACCGAGCGAGGGATCGGGGTCGCGGCCGTCAAGGTAGCAGTACAGAGCATTGAGGAACGCGAGAAGCGGAATCGAGAAAAGCGCGCCCGGGATTCCCGCAACAACGGCGCCTGCAGAAACACCGAGGAAGATCGCGAGCGGGTGGAGCTCCACGGCCTTCCCCATGAGGATCGGCTGCAGAATGTTCGATTCAAGCTGCTGCACGAGAATCACGATGCCAAGCATGATGAGCGCGGGGGTCCACCCCTGGAGCACGAACACGAGGAGCATGGCGATTGCACCTGACACGATCGCGCCAACGAGCGGAATAAAGCTAAAGAGGAACACGATGAGCCAGATCGGAACGGCGTAGGGAGAAAGCGCGACCGCTGAGCGCCCCATGATGCCGCTCACGATATCGATGCCGACCATACCGAGGGCAATACCCGTCGCGTCGACTGCCGCAACGAGGATTTGCGTGCGGCAGTATGAGGAAAGAGCCTTCCATCCACGGCGAAAAGCCTCGTGCGTCACGTGGCGTGAGTGAGAGGGCACAAAGCCCAGGAACCAGCGCCAGATATTTCCACCGTCGGCGAGGAAGAAGAACAACGCGAAAAGGCACACGAGCACGCCCGTGCCAAGATTGCCCACCGTACTTGCGGCGCTCGAGGCACCGGAGATGATGCTCGAGGAGTTCTTCTGGAGCTGATCGAGAGCCTCCTTTTGGAGTTGACCGAGGTTCCCGAGTGAATCAAGGTCGATCTTGAAGTACCCCGTAATGTCATTCCACAGCTGCGTGAAACCCGATACTGCTGCCGTGGAAATTCCGTCCCACGAATCTACGAGCTGGCGGCCAGCGAGCACGAACATTCCCACGACCACCACGATGAGGCCCACGAGAGCGATCGCGGCCGACGCCATGCGCGGAAGGAAAGTGTGGGTCGTGAGAAGCTTGACGAATGGCTGGAGCATCGAGGCGAGCAGGATCGCCACGAGCACACTGATGAAAAGGGTCGAGACCATCCCGAAGCCATGAAAGATGAGCCACAAAGCGCCAATGACGACAATGAAGCGCCAGCTCCACGCGGCCGCGCGGCGCAGCCCCATGGGCAGCTCCTCCACTTCGAGGGGAAGGGCGAGATTTTGCCCCTTGCGGCCTGTGGGTTTTTCGGTGGGAAGATTAACGCGCCTAGGCGGTTGCATATGCACTCCAAACAGGTGGGGCCCGGCGCCCACGGCAGCCGAGACGGAAGAACCACAGCGTATCCTACCGAACGGCCTACAGCCCCTCAATCCGTGAGGCACCCCTCTTATGCCACACTGGTGGCATGCGCCAGGAATCGATCTCCGCGACAAACGACCCCCTCCTCTATCCTTGGGAGCCACCAAGCGGCAGCCTCCTTGTGCACAAGATCGAAAGCTCCACGTCGTTCAAGACCAGCCCTCTCAACCCCGTCAAGGAGCGCCGGTTCGGCTTTGCAAACGTGCGCTACAACGACGACGTGTGGTCTTTCGACTCGCTCGCAAAACTCAAGCACCAGCCGTGGGCGGAGTTTCGCCACCTCGTTATCGCGGTTGGCTCAAACGCGGCGCCGTCAGTCATGTGCAATAAGTTCTACCAGCGCAACTGGAACGGTTCGGATTTCTTCCCGATCGTGAAGGCCCGTGTCACGAACATGGCGATTGGCTATTTCGCTTCCGTCGCGCCGCGGGGGTATATCGCCGCGACCCCGCTTCAACAAAGAGGTGCGGAGACGATCGTGTGGGCATCGTGGCTCACGACCGACCAGCTCCGTGCACTTAACTCAACCGAACCTGGCTATTCGTGTCGCGAGGTCAGTGCTGAGGACTTTCCACTCGAGATCCTCTCCATCGCCGAAGACGGTAGCGAGGTCGTTGCCGAGCGCCCCGAATCGTTCTACGTGTATGACGCGGATCAGGGGTACATTCTTGACGCCGATACGCGCGAGGCGAAAATCCTCACGACGCAATCGGAAATTTTCGCTTACTTCCGTGAGCTCTCGAAGCGGAGTGAGTACGCGAGCTTCGCCGAGTTCTTCGCCAAAGACGATCGTGAGATCCAAGAGGGCTTCACCTCCCCCGAAGCTATCGCTCGCTTCGAGAAGCTCCTCGTCGAACACGAGCTGCGCGCCCTCCCTAACCTCGCACCCGATGGCGCTATTGCGCATGCACGTGACGGGTACACCGCGTACGCAACAATCCCCTCGCTCGAGCCTCCCGCGTGGGAGGGAAGCGGCCGCACTCCCTGGCTTCGCGTCACCTCGACGCGCGATGACCTCAATCGCTCGCGCGAAACGAAGGTCGTGGCCCACCCGTCGCTTCGCCAAGACATCGGCACCCACGCCTCGGTCACAACTACCTACCGAAGCTTCCGCAACAACGGTGAACTAGAGACCCGGCCCGGCGTCATCGCGTCCGTTGACTATAGGGACGACGTTCCCGAGGGCACGCTCGAGGCTGACCAGACCATACGTGAATCGCTCGGCATGGGTCTCGGTGAATACGTGCAGCTTGCCCCGGCACGCGTTGCCTCAAATCCCGTTGCGGACGCGGTGTGCCCAACGCGTTACGTCACGGCACGGGTTTACACCGCGGATCATTCGAACATGGAAACGGAGATTGCGCTCGTCGATGCCCTCACGCTTCGACTCCTCGGCATGAAGGATGGTGGTCGACTCGTGATCGAAGGGTGCCCTCACCCGGATGGCCATATTCCTGAGGTGCGTGTGCGCGCGGTAGCGATGAGCGAAGAGGTGCAACGCCGCCACGGCGCTCTCACAAAGTCGAAAACGGGCCTCTACGCGAACCCGACCTCCCACCTTGGTGCGACCTCTGATCTCGCACCGATTCTGCTTGAGAAAAGCCTGCGCAACAGGCTCAACCTCGATTCCTCGCAACTCGGAGTTGTGCGCTTGCGGGCAAGCCGAAAATCGGCCCTCGCCGATGAGCTTCGCGAGCTTATCCTCGTGCTCCTCATCGCGTTCATCGGTGTCCTTTCGGTGTTTTCAAACCCGTACCTCGCGAGCATCGTCACGGTCCTCGTACTCCTCGGGGCTTTCGCCCTCACACTTGTGCGGGTGCGCGGCAATATCGGTGCGGAATCCAGGCGCTCCCGGCGAACCTGAATCGCGCCCATTTCCCCCTGCTACGTTTATGGCATGACTACCATTGACACATCGGTCGATAACTCGGCCGTAACACCAGCACTGTCCATGCGTGGCCTGCGCAAATCCTTCGACGGAACCGAGGTTCTGCACGGTGTGTCGCTCGAAGTTCCGCGCGGATCGTTCTACGCAATCGTCGGCCCCAACGGCGCTGGCAAAACAACGGCCCTGTCGATCGCGACAGGCTTGCTCCGCCCCGACGACGGCAGCGCCGAGGTACTGGGGACCGACGTCTGGTCGCACCCGAACGACGCCAAGGCGCAGATGGGCGTTCTCGCGGATGGGCTTCCGACGTTTGACCGGCTCACGGGCCGCGAACTCCTCACATACGTGGGTCTCATCCGCGGCATGGACATCGACACGGTGAACACTCGCGCGCAGTCACTCCTCGAGGCGCTCGGTCTCGCCGATAGCGAAGGCAAACTCGTCACCGACTACTCCGCGGGCATGACGAAGAAGATCCTGCTCGCGTGCGCCCTCATCCATGCGCCGCGGCTGCTCGTGCTCGACGAGCCACTCGAAGCGGTCGACCCGGTCTCAGCCCACGGCATCCGCACCTTCCTCACCTCGTACGTCGAAGGTGGAGGCACCGTCGTCATCTCGAGCCACGTCATGGAACTCGTCGAGGGCCTGTGCACGCACGTTGCCATCATCGCCGATGGCGAAGTGCGCGCCGAGGGCACGATCGACGAGGTTCGCCGTGGCGGCAGCCTCACAGATCGCTTCATTGAAATCGCCGGTGTCGACGAAGCACAGGGGGATCTTTCGTGGTTGAACCAGTAAACGATCAGGCCCCGGCAAGCGTCGGAACCGAAGAGTTTTTCGACAACCTCGACCGAGAAAGCTCGGCCACCGCCGACGATGGATCGAAGGCAGCGCCAAAGACGACCCCGAGCCTCATGCGATTGCTCCCACGGCTTCAGTGGACGCTGCTCAAGCGCAGTTTCCACAAGAATTGGCCTAAGATCATCGGACTCGGATTCGCGCTTCTGTACGGCGTCGGCGCACTCGTGTTCTTTACGATCGCCATGTCGGGCCTCTTGTTTGCTCCCGCTGACTCGGGGCTTTTTACCCTCGTGATTCGCGCGGTGGGCCTCGGCGCCGTGGTTGTGTGGACCGTCCAGTCACTCTTCCTGTTCGGCGTGGATGACACGCTCTCCCCCGCTCGCTTCGCGCAGTTCGGTCGAGGCCCCAAGGAGCTTTTGAAGCCGATCCTCGTGGCCTCGTTCATTTCGGTCGGTTTCCTTTTCACGGCGCTCGCAGCGCTCGTGGCTGTTGTTCTCGAGGCGATTTGGCTCATAGGTGCACTGGTCTCGAACAACGGCGCCGCAATCTCGACGCCGGGTGCCATCATTGCCCTCATCTCTCTCGTCCCCATGACCGCGCTCGGGCTTCTCCTTTGCGTGCTCATTCCACGCGCGATTTTCGCGTGGACCTCGACGATCCGCATCGCGAAGCGAAAGAAGGAACGACTGCAGGCATTCCTGCTCATCGCCTTCCTCGTCATCGTCTACGGCGCAAACCTCCTTCTCAACTCGGGCGGGGGGATCATGGATGGCATTGCCCGCCTCGCGGGGCCCGTGTACGAATTCCTCCTATGGACGCCTTTCGGCGCCCCGTTTGCGGTGCCCATGGACCTCGCCGAAGGACTGTGGATCGCCGCACTCATCCGTTTTGTTCTCACAATCGCCACCATTTGGCTGTTGTGGCAGTGGTGGGGCCTGAGCTTTGCCGAAGGGCAGCTCCAGGCGCTCAAGGGCGCGAGCCAGGAGCAAGATGCCAAGATCAAACCTCTCGTACCGCGGTTCCTCAAGCCGGGCCCGCTCGGTGCTTCGGCGGGGCGTTCGCTCAAGTACTGGCGCCGCGATACTCGTTATTCGACGGCGCTCATCATCGCGCCGATCCTCGCGATTTTCATGCTCGCGATGAGCGTCGTCGTCGACGGCAACGCTTTTATGGCGTACTTCGCCGTGGCACTCGTGGCGTGGCTTGCCGGCATCACGATCAGCAACGAGATCGGCTTCGACGGCCCCTCCTCGTGGGTCAATATCGTTGCCGGCATGAACAACCGCGCCAACCTTCTCGGCCGCTATGTTGCCCTGGGCGTCCTCATGCTTCCGCTCGTGGTGATCGTGGCCATTGCCGCTCCGCTCCTCCAATCGCAGCCGCAGTTCATCGCGCTCACGGTTCCGGCCTCGCTCGGGTTCGTGGCGAGTTCGTGGGGTGTTTCCCTTCTCACGACGGCGTTCCTTCCTTATCCCGCACCAAAGCCGGGAACGATGAAGAACTCCAGCAGTGGTGGTGGCAGCGGCAAGATGTGGATGACCTTCCTCGCGACGTTTGTTGGCACGTGGCTCCCCCTCGCCCCGAGCATCATCCTCATCGTCGTGGGGCTCAAGCTCGTTCCTGGACTTGAATACGCGGGCGCGGTCCTTGCTCTCGTGATCGGCGCCATCACGCTGTACCTCGGCCAAAAGTTCGCGGTAAAGCACCTCGACGCTCACTACGCGGATGAGTTCCAGAAAATCAGGCGTTTCACCAACTAGCCCCCCACCTGGATTGCATAGGGGTTGTGGGGGTTTGGTGCACCACAGCGGCGCACCTTTCCCTCACTCCCCTTTCTGGATTGCATAGGGTTTGTGGGGGTTTGCCACCTGGAAACGGCGTACTTTCTCCCTTGTCCTGGCACAATGCAGCGTCACGTTCCTCGTGCGGTTGGGTACACGAATTGTCTGGCGTGGGCTGGCCGGTCACACTTCCGTTTGGGAAGGGGAAGGATTCCGACGTTTGCTCGCCTTTCACCGCGACTCCGGCGAACGTCGAGCATTGGCCCCAGCAGTCTTGATCGGCGCTTAACACCCGAGAGCTTCGGGGTGATCTAGGTTCCGCTCTCCACCTTTACAGCTTGTCTGTCGCCAGGGAAGTTCGGGGGATCTGGATTCCTGTGAGCTCTAGCGTTGCTTTTTCGGCTCGGTCAGTGTTTCCACTCGCGCATTCGGATTCACGGGACCCAACGTGTCGGGCCCACGCTCCGGCTCGCGAAGGTACTCGTCAGGAACCTCATCGCCCACAAGGCGTGACTCGCGAAGATCCGAATAGATCCATCGCTTCTCACTCGCCACCTCGATGTTCCCCGCGATCGGCTGCCACGCGCCGCCATTGACCGAGTATTCACCGCTGAACTGCGTCACGAGTGAAACTTCATACCACCCCTGGTGCGCGTATCGCATCGACACGTCTCGCTCGGGGTATGGACGACCGGGAAATGACGTCGTGAGCACCGTGCCATCCCCGAAGTCCCACACATACTTCACCGGGGTCGCCCGCACCCGAACCGCCTGACCAAGCATCTGCATCTCAAAATTCTGCACATCCGATTCCGCCCACGCGATCATGTCGATCCCTATCGGAATCCATCCACCCGGCGGCCCTATGTGCGCGACAAGTGGTTGAACACCGAGCGAACGAAAATCCGACTCCGTCACCACGGGCATCGCCGGCGCCACACCGCCACCGCCCGACGATGGCCGCGAACAACCCGACCACCGCTCCGTACCGAAAACGGGAGCACCTGTGGATGCATCAACATCCCTACCGATACTCATCGACGCGCCAGGGATCGCAGTCGAACACACAACACTTATTCCACTGCACCCCATACCTACAGCCTGCACAGCAAAACTACTTTTATCAGCCCGACAACCCAGATCCGGATCATCAGCCGCAGCCCACACTCGACGAGGACCATCCGTCACCGCATCGCCTTTGCCAGGTGTCATATCCCTTGGACGCTCTATGCGGGGTCCATGACCTGGCGGTGATTTCTTCGAAATACGCCCGACAATCTCTACTCGCTCGTCGGAACCGATAGCAGTGAACTTCTCCTCCTGGTCATCTTCGGCCCAGACCGGGGAGGCAGTCAGCATCACACTTGTCAATAGAGCGACAACGAAACCCAACAATCTACTCTTGCAGATCATCGGCCTTTTCCCATCTGCACGCCAGCACTATCCACGTTCCATCTTTAAAGGCGAGGTGAAACGCTGAGGCTGTTTGAGTTCTGGCAATTGTTTTAGTAGTTGAGTCTTGCTGCCGAACTTGAAGTTCATCAACCGTGAACCAATATTCGGTTTTAGTGAGGTCGTCAGACTTGTCAACGATCCACTCATCATCAAGTTTCACTCTCGCCGGAGTTAGGTATTTACCTTTGTCACGCCACGAGTGAATGTCATTAATTAGTTCGGTGCATTCCACACAACTCGTATGATCGGACACGTCCGCCAGTGGTTCCGTATCACCCGTGGCGTAGCCGTAGTACATCGCGTCAATGAAATACCTCGCCGTCGCTTGCGCCCCCTGATCCGTTGGATAGGAGATGCCGAGGTAATCCGCCTTGTCTGGGGCCTTCAGTGCCTCATTCTCCGGTGGTAGCCCTTTCGTGCGGCCATCGGATTCCGCACCACCGGAGTCCGACGCATCCTGAGAGGGACCACCGCCGGAATCACTAGCAGCCGAGGCGGCGGTGGTGGGCGAAGCAGGCGTCGGACTGCCATCAGCTTTTTCACCCCCGCACCCCGCTAATGCCGCCACCAGTGTCACGACAGCGATCGCGCCGAAAATTTGCGAATGCCCGCTCCGCATGTGCGCCCCTTCCGAAAGCCGGCCGCACTCCCCCGAGCGAGGCCCATGTCACATAGCCAACCATGCGCGTTCGCCGCGCGCAACGGGTGTGACACAAATGTGGACACCGGCTTCCCTCAGGGCCGTCAATCCCCCTCAACCTCTATGCAATTCGGGTAAGGGGCGGGCGGGGGACGGCTCAAACCCCCACAACCCCTATGGAATTCGAGTGGGGAGGGGTTTGTGCATGGCGATCGCATCGATCGGCCCATCGGGGGTGCGGTAATAGCCTCGCCTCACACCGATCTCGGCGAAGCCCGCTCGCACATACAGGTCTCTCGCCCGCGCGTTATCGCACCGCACTTCGAGGAACAAACTCGCGGCGCCTTCCTCGCGCGCACGTTCCTCGCACCACGCGAGGAGGGCACGCCCAATACCCGCCCCCTCACGAATCGTGCCAATCGTTTGCACATCGGCGGCATCGCCCCCAACAAAGATTCCCGCGTAGCCGAGAACACCGCCGGTCTCGTCAACTGCGGCAACGTAGGCGCGGCTCGGGTGGGTGATCTCGTCGAGAACCATGTCGAGACTCCACGCCTCATCCGGGAAGAGCTCACGTTCCAGACGCGCGAGCACAGGAGCATCCGCACGTGTCACACGACGAAGGCTCCACGGCCCCGCACCAGGTCGCATACGCGAAGGCTCAAGAGGCTGCCCAATCGCCGGCATGGCTAGGCGGGTCGGTCGCCGAGACCGAGCGTCGACTTACGGCGCTTTGGCTTCGCGGCATCGGCCTCGCGCAAATAAAGAGGCTCCGTGGAACTGAGATCCTCACCTCGCGCCTCAGCACTCAGCGCGGCCTGGATGAGAAAGCCCGCATCCGCATGGCGCAGCTCGCCCGTGGGTGGCAAGATCTCCGGGTACAAATGCGCGCCGCTTCCCACGAGAACATCGGCGGCGGCAAGACTCGACGCAACCTCTGCCGGCGCAGCGACCCCCGGCTCAAACGTGCGCACAATCTCGCGCGAAGAATCGTCGGAAACATCACCGCTCACTTCGTAGAGCGCCCAGTACACCTCGCGGCGCCGCGCGTCGAGCGCCACCGCGATTGTTTTTGCGTCGGGACTCTCCTTCGCTGCCTCGAGCGCAATCGCGTCGAGACTCGGCAGGCCAATGAGCCGCGCACCGAGGATCGTGGCGATCGATCGCGCGGTCACAAGACCCACACGCAGCCCGGTAAAAGGTCCCGGCCCGCGGCCAGCGACGACGCACGAAATGTCCGCGCGCGACGCCCCCGCCTCGGCGAGCGCCGCGTCGATCATCTCAAGGAGTACCTCGTCGTGGTGCCGCGCACGCTCATCCATGCGGCGCGATAAAACCTGGCAAGCGTCGGCAACCGCCACGCTCACCGCACCCGACGTATCAATTCCCAGCGTCAGATTAGCCATGTCACTCCCCGCCCTGTTCCGGGCTAAAACCAGCCTCGCGCAAATCAATGCCAATGCGCACGAGCTCTTCACGCGTATAACGCTCGCCCACAAACGTCACGCTGAGGCTGCGCTCCTCATCCGTGTCATCCGGGTCATCATCAAGCGGCCCACCCTGCAGGCTCTCTTCGCGATGGAGCTCAACGATCGCGTATGAGCTTGCAAGATGCTCTACGCGGTCGCGGCCCCACTCAACGAGCGTGATCGACGTGTCAAGATCCGAATCGAGATCCAGATCTTCGATATCCCAGTCCTCGTCGAGCCGATACGCATCGACGTGCACAAGATCAGGGCCTTCTGCATTCGCGGGATGCACGCGCGCAATCACGAACGTCGGCGAAGCCACATTGCCGCGAACATCGAGGGCCCGCGCGAACCCTTGCGTGAATGTCGTCTTTCCGGCGCCGAGCGGCCCGTCCAGCACGAAGAGATCGCCGGCCTTCGCATGATGCGCGATCGCGCGTGCGGCACGCCTCGTATCTTCCGCGCCACTCGTGCGCACCGTGAACGACCGCGGCGCCGGGCGGTCACCCTGCACACTCCACGTTCGCTCGGCCGCGTCAGTCACGAGAGGCAACGCCACTCGAGGAACGCGCGAGGAGATAGACGTCAGGATCTCGTACGGAATCGTCCCCGCCTCACGCGCGAGATCCTCCGCAGTCCACACCCCCGGGTAACGCTGAGGGTCGCCGAAAATCACGACGCGGTCGCCGGGCGAGGCGTCAGTTTCGGGCCCGAGATCAAGAACGATCTGGTCCATCGAAATCGTGCCCACTTGAGGGACAAGCCGCGACGTCGAAGTCGTCTGCACGAGCACCTGGAGCCGGTTCGTGAGCCGTCGATCCAGGCCGTCGGCGTAGCCGATCGGCACGAGTGCGAGAGTCGTGGGCCGCTCGGTCACATAGCGAGCGCCATACCCCACGACCTGCCCCGCTTCGACGCGCTTCACAAGCGAGATACGCGACGTCAGTGACATCGCGGGGCGAAGATCCAGATCGGTCTCGACCGGCGAGTAGCCGTACAGCGTAATACCCGGGCGCACCATGTCGTAACGGAACTCCTCGCCCACGAGCGCCCCGGCACTTGCCGACAGGTGACGCAGCGGAATCGGGCCCGCGGAAGCTTCAAGACGCTCGCACATCGCGTCAAACCGCTCAGCCTGCTCTCGCACGCTCGCCTCACCCGGCACATCCGCGTTATACAGATGACTCATGGCACCCGCGAGGGACACGTGTGAGCTCTCGAGAATCGCCGCGCCAATCGCTTCGATCCGCTCGCTACGCGCGCCTTCGCGCCCCATTCCCGTATCGAGCGCGACATGCACGCGGGCGCGGCGCTCGATCGAACGCGCTGCATCGATCACTGCCTCAAGCTGCTCGAGGGAGCTCACCGCGAGGTCTACGCCAGCGCCGATCGCGTGCGGGAGAACTTCCTTGGCCGAAACCGGCTCATGCAGCCACGCGAGGATCGGCACCTCGAGCTCGGCACGTGCGAGGTCGAGGGCTGTCGCGGGGTGGGCAACGCCCAGCCAGGTCGCACCGCCGGCGATCGCCGCGCGTGCCGCCTCCACCATGCCGTGCCCGTAGCCGTCGGCCTTCACCACCGCCATGAGGGCGATGTACTCCGGGATCTCGCCGCGCAGCTGCGCGGCATTGTGCGCGATCGCCTTGAGCGAGACTTCCGCCCGGTTAGGGCTCATAAGAGGGTCGATATCCGGTGTCAGGTTCATGATTGGGGCTCCTCATCCCCGTGCGCCCGCCCACGGTTTCCGACGGTTTCCAGCACAACCATCGCGGTCGCGAGGTTGCCGTCGTGCGAAAGGGACAGGTGCGCGAATCGTACGTCCTGCGCAATCGCGGTCTCGAGCGCGGCGCCGCGAAGCACGAGATAGGGGCGACCGGTCTCCGTGCGGCGCACGATCGCGTCGTGCCACGAGAGGTCACCCGGATTCCCGAGCGCCTTACCAAGCGCCTCCTTGGCGGCGACGCGCGCAGCAAGAGAAGCAAGTTTCAGCTCTCGCTCCTCGGGCGCGAAAAGCCTCTCGCAAAGCCGCGGTTGCCGCTCGAGCCGGTCACCGAGACGCTCGATATCCACAATATCCACGCCGATTCCCGAAACTGCTTCACCCCCGAGGGGCACGAAGCTGTGCTCACGCGCATTCGAGGGGTTCGACATAGTCCCCATTGTAGGTCTGGGCGGTTCACCCTGCCCGAGGCCGTTACTCGACCGTGACCGACTTCGCGAGGTTTCGAGGCTGATCAACGTCGAGCCCCTTCGCCGTGGCAAGCTCACACGCGAAAATTTGCAGCGGGATGATCGTCAGCAGCGGCGCGAACAGGGTGCGCGTTTGCGGGTAACGGATCACCACATCGGCATAGGGCTCGACATCAGAATCGCCCTCTTCGGCAATCACAAGTGTGTGGGCGCCGCGGGCACGCACCTCCTGGATGTTCGAGACGACTTTCGCGTGAAGCGAGTCGCGGCCGCGCGGACTCGGTACAACGATGAACACCGGCTGCCCCTCTTCCACGAGGGCGATCGGTCCGTGCTTGAGTTCGCCCGCGGCAAAGCCTTCCGCGTGAATGTAGGCGATCTCCTTAAGTTTGAGGGCACCTTCAAGTGCGGTCGGGAAGCCCACGTGGCGGCCGAGGAACAGCACGCTCGTGGCATCGACCATGTCACGCGCGAGCTTTTCCACCTGACCGGAGTTGTCGAGGACGCTCTGGATCTTGGCGGGAATCTCCTCGAGGTCGCGCATGATGGCCTCGATTTCGTCCCCGTAAAGGTTGCCTCGCACCTGTGCGAGGAAAAGACCGAGCAGGTAGCACGCGGCGATTTGGCCAAGGTACGCCTTTGTGGAGGCCACGGCGATTTCCGGGCCCACGTGCAAGTAGATGGCGGCGTCGGATTCGCGAGGGATGGTGGCACCACGCGTGTTGCAGATCGCGACGACCTTCGCACCCTGCTCTTTCGCGTAGCGCACCGCCATGAGGGTATCCATCGTTTCACCCGATTGCGAGATGGCAACGACGAGCGTGCGCTCGTGCACGATCGGGTCGCGGTAGCGGAACTCGTGGGCCAGTTCCACTTCGACGGGGATGCGGCACCAGTGTTCGATCGCGTACTTGACGACCTCGCCGGCGTTGGCGGCAGTGCCGCACGCGACCACGATGATCTTGTCGATCGAACGCAAGTGCGAGGGGTCGATGTGCATTTCGTCGAGAACGATCTCATTGTTCTCGAGGCGCCCGAGGAGGGTATCGGAGATGGCCTTGGCCTGCTCGTGAATCTCCTTCGCCATGAAGGAGGGGTAGCCGGATTTTTGCGCGGAGGCCGCGTCCCACTCGATCGTGTACTGCTTCGGTTCGGGAACGGGCGTGCCGTCGAAGCCGATCACGTCGATGCTCTCGGCACTCACGGTCACAATCTGATCTTGGCCGATTTCAACCGCGCGCTTCGTGTGGTCCACGAATGCTGCGACATCGGAGCCGAGGAAGTTTTCCCCGTCACCAAGCCCCACAACGAGAGGGCTATTGCGCCTCGCCGCCACAATTGTTCCCGGGGTGTCCTTATGGATCGCGAGCAGCGTGAACGCCCCCTCGAGACGAGCGACACATGCGCGCATCGCTTCCGTGAGGTTCTCGGCGTTCTCGAATTCGCGTGCGAGCAAATGCGCCACAACCTCCGAGTCGGTATCCGACACGCACTCGTAGCCTGCCTCAGCGAGTTCCTTTTTGAGGGACGCGAAGTTTTCAATGATGCCGTTGTGCACGAGCGCGATCTCGCCGTTCTTCCCGCCGAGATGCGGGTGGGCGTTGACGTCACTCGGGCCTCCATGAGTCGCCCAGCGCGTATGCCCAATGGCCACACTCGAGATCGACGATTCCTGCTCCTCAAGCTTGTCGCGAAGGTTTTGAATCTTCCCCGAGGCTTTGAAGAGCTCGATTTCGCCATCGCCGCACCTCGCGAGGCCCGCCGAGTCGTAGCCCCGGTATTCGAGGCGGCTGAGTCCCCCGAGAACGACCTCACTCGGTCGCGACGACGTGCCCGCTGCGGCGGGTCCTGCATATCCCACAATTCCACACATGCCACTGAGAGTAACGCCCCACCCGAGAAAAAACGGTACTCCGCACTCGCGCGTCACCCTAAACTTAAAGAATGCTCGACCACTTGGACTCTGACGCCTCCTTTGCCCGCGGCCCGCATCAGGGCCGCGCGACACTCGATGACTCCCATCTCACTCCCTTCACGGAGATCAGTCGCGCAGATTGGGCAAGGCTCAGCGACCAAACGCCGCTTCCCATGACACCCGAGGAAGTCAAGGAGATCCGCGGTCAGGGCGACCCCCTCGACTACGCCGAGGTCAACGACATCTACCGGCCCATTTCACGACTCCTCAACCTTCAGGTCATGACCGCGCAACACCTGCGCAACCTCCGCCAGAGCTTCCTCCAAGAGCACTTCCGCCGCACCCCCTTTGTGATCGGGGTCGCCGGCTCAGTCGCGGTTGGCAAATCTACGACGGCGCGCCTCTTGCGTCTCCTCACAGCGCGCTGGCCTGAAACTCCGCGCGCCCAGCTCATCACGACCGACGGCTTCCTCTACCCCACCGCTGAGCTCAAGCGCCGCGGCATCCTCGAACGAAAAGGTTTCCCCGAAAGCTACGATCGCCGGGCACTCTTGCGATTCATCGCCGACGTCAAGAGCGGCAAGGACCGCGTCGAAGCGCCCGTCTACTCACATATTTCCTACGACCGCGTTCCAGGCGAGCGCATCATCGTGGAACGCCCCGATGTGCTCATCGTCGAGGGCCTCAACGTGCTCCAGCCGGCTCGCCCTCGCGCCGACGGCCGCCTCGGTGTTGCCGTCTCCGATTTTTTCGATTTCTCGGTCTACGTCGATGCTAAGGAAGACGACATCCGCCGCTGGTACATCGACCGCTTCCTGACACTGCGCAAAACCGCTTTCTCGAACCCCGAGTCGTATTTCCGCAACTACGCCGATCTCAGCGACACCGAAGCAATCGAGCGTGCCGGCCACGTGTGGGACACAATCAACGGCCCGAACCTCAAGGAAAACGTGCAGCCCACGCGTGGGCGTGCCGACCTCATCCTCCGCAAAGGGCCAAACCACCAGATCCACTCGGTGTTGTTGCGTCGCATCTAGAAGCCACCACCTGCCACCTCGCAAAGCTCCGAGCCTCGTGAGCAGTCCCCAGCCGCTCTCCCCTTCGAAGGCGCCAACCGGAACGATCCGCCTCCCCCGGTCCGCGCTTCTCCACCAAAAAATAAGGTCCGACGGCTGCTCAGCAACCATCGGACCCCAAACTATTGAGGACGTGAACTGCCCTCACACTCGAAGGATCAGCCCTCAAGCGCGAGACGCTCGCGCACGACCCCGGCAAGGCGCTCAGCGACGCTACGGGCGTGCTCGTCCTCGGCTGCTTCGACCATGACACGCACCACCGGTTCAGTGCCCGAGGGGCGAAGAAGCACGCGGCCGGTGTCGCCAAGTTCGGCCTCCGCTTCCTCAACGGCTTTCGTCACGACCGCGTCGATTTGCGCACGGTTCTTGTCGACACCGCTCACGTTGATGAGGGCCTGCGGCATGCGAGTCATGACGCTTGCGAGTTCGCGGGCGCTCTTTCCGGTCTCCTTCATCCGCTGAAGGAGGTGGAGAGCCGTGAGTTCACCGTCGCCCGTCGAGGCGTGCTCGAGAAGGATGACGTGTCCGGACTGTTCGCCGCCGATTGAGTAGCCGCCGAGCGTCATCTCTTCAAGGACGTAGCGGTCTCCAACGGAGGTCTGGCCGAGCTGGATACCATGCTCGCGCATCGCGAGCTTCAGGCCCAGGTTACTCATGACGGTCACGACGAGCGTGTCGTCGGCGAGCTTGCCCTTTTCCTTGAGGGCGAGAGCAAGGATCGCCATGATTTGATCGCCGTCAATCACCGATCCTTCCGCGTCAACGGCGAGGCAGCGGTCAGCATCGCCGTCGAACGCCACGCCGATGTCGGCGCCGTGTTCCACCACGGCGGCCTGGAGCTGTTCAAGGTGGGTCGAGCCGCAGCCTTCGTTGATTTGCCGGCCGTCGGTGCGATCGCCAAGAACGTGAATGCTCGCACCCGCACGCTCGAGAACCTTGGGTCCCGTTTCGAAGGACGCACCGTTGGCGCAGTCCACAACGACGCTCAGCCCTTCGAGGGAAACCTCGAGGGTCGACAGGAGGTGAGAGACGTAGGCATCGACCGCGTTCTCGTACGGGGCGATCGACCCCACCTCTGCACCAAGCGGGCGGGCCCATTCTTCGTGCAGGCGCGCCTCGATCGCATCCTCGACCTCGTCGGGGAGCTTCGTGCCGCCACGTGCAAAGAACTTGATGCCGTTGTCTGGGTGGGGGTTATGGCTCGCGGAAATCATGACGCCGAGATCGGCGCCCGAATCTTTCACAAGGTAGGCGAGGCCCGGGGTGGGAAGCACGCCGGCGTCAAGAACATCAACGCCCGCGGATGCAAGGCCCGCGCAAATTGCGGCGGAAATGAAGTCGCCCGAAGGGCGCGGATCATGCGCGACGACTGCACGAGGCTTCGCCTGGCGCTCCCCGCTATTGCGCGCTTCGAATGCGCCGAATTGCCCAAGAACATGGGCCGCTGCGACCGCCAATTCGACCGCGAGCTCCGCGGTGATGTCCTTGTTCGCGACTCCGCGAACGCCATCGGTTCCAAACAAACGTGCCATGTGGATTCTTCCTTCATCGGGGTGCACGAGGCGTGCAGGAAAACTCTTCGAGTGTAGCGGGGAGGCTTTAGGTGACCATGAACTGCACGAGCAGCAACTGCACAACGATACCGAGGGCATACACGGCGGCATACCCCGATGCCGTGCGCTCATCGTCACGGCCGAGGTTGAGGGCATGCTCGAGAACGACCGACTGCCCCACAAAGGCCGCAACGGCACCAGCCGCGCGCTCGAGACTTACTCCGAGCAGGGCACCGGCAATGGGAACGAGGGGAAGCATGAGCACGAGCGAGGCCGCAGCGACAAGTGCGACCTTGAGACCCGTAATGGTAAAAACGTTCTCGGCAAACGCGGGGCCCGACATTACGCCGACCGCTGCGAGAAATACGGAGAGGCCGAGCTGGCGGATCGTGAGGTTCACGGGCCGCGGAAGGGTCCACAGAATGGGGCCCGTGTGCTCCCACCGGCCAAGAATGAGCCCTACGACGAGGGGCCCCGCCGCGTTTCCGAGCGCGAACGATGCTCCCCCGCCAAGGGGAATCCCCACGAGACCGAGGAGAAGACCGAGCGAAATCCCGAGGCCGAGCGCGAGAAAATCCACGCTATTGATGCGCTTCTCGCTGTCGCCAAGGTACTCGGTGATGCGGCTAATCTCCTCGCGCGGAGCGACGACGCGTACGCGGTCGCCGAGCTCGAGGCGAGTCCAGGGCGAGGCAACCATATCTTCATCTCCCCGGCGCAGGCGTGTGACCATTGCGCCATAGCGCGAGGCGATCCGGGTTTCACGAAGGAGCCGGCCCTCAAGCCGCGGGTTCGAGACGAGGATGCGGCGGTAGTCCACGGCGCTGCGATCATCAAGGAGGCGGTGCTCGGCGCGCTCACCGATCACCTCGAGCGCCCTTTCGAGAGATTCGGGAAATCCCACGAGCACGACTTCGTCGTTTTCGTGGAGCACCGTATCCGTGCGCACGATGGTCATCATGCCGCGACGCAGGAGGTAGGAGGCGGAAACGGTCCCCTCGCGCACTCCGGGCACATCCATCAGCGCGATTGTGGAGGTCACGCGCACGCTCATGTCGCGGATCTGCGCGCCGCGCGGGCGGCCTGGATCCCTGCGGGCGGAGAATTTCGAGCGTATCCGGGGGCTCGCCATCATGAGCGACACGAGCACCATGGGGATAATGACGCCGAACGGGTACGCGATCGCGTAGCCGACGGCTGGAATCGTGGAGTTTCCGGAGGCCCTACTCGCAGCGGCGAGTGCGGGGGTCGAGGTGAGTGTGCCCGTGAATGTGCCAGCGGTGAGTTCCTTGCCAAGACCCGCGAAGGAACCAAGGGCACTCACGCCCAAGGCATAAATCGCATAAATTCCCACCACGGCCAGCATGAGCCGGTACTGCTTGCGCATGTCGCGGAAGAACCCGTTGCCGGCGCTGAGCCCGATCATGTACACAAACAGGGCAAGCCCGAATGTTTGATACGTGCCAAAACCTTCGCCAAGACGAGGGTCGAGCGCGCCTACAGCAAGTCCCACGAAGAGAGCACCAGCCGCACCAAATTGGACCGGGCCAAAACGCACGCGCCCGAGGAGGGTGCCGAGCGCCATCACAAGAAAGAGGGCGAGGAGCGGCTGCTCGGTGAGAATATCGAGAACGACCACGGTTACAACCTTAGGCCCTGACACCGTTAACGCTCGAAGGCGCCACCGATAAGGTGACGCCTTCGATGCAGTGCAAAGGGCTGAGAATCAGCGCTTCGAGAACTGCGGTGCCTTACGGGCCTTCTTGAGGCCGGCCTTCTTACGCTCGATGACGCGAGCATCGCGCGTGAGGAAGCCTGCCTTCTTGAGGGCCGGGCGGTTCGACTCGGAGTCGATCTCGTTGAGCGCACGCGACACGCCAAGGCGCAGCGCACCGGCCTGGCCCGAGGGGCCACCGCCGGAGATGCGGGCGATGACGTCGAAGCGGCCCTGGAGGTCCAGGAGCTTGAACGGATCGTTCACTTCCTGCTGGTGAAGCTTGTTCGGGAAGTACTCCTCGAGGGTGCGGCCGTTGACCGTCCACTCGCCGGTGCCGGGCACGAGGCGCACGCGGGCAACAGCCTGCTTGCGACGGCCGGTGCCGTAGCCGGGGGCGGAGATCGACGAGCCCTTACCTACGGGAGCTTCGTTGGTGGATTCGGTGGTGTAGTTCGAGGCTTCGCCTTCGAACTCCTCAACTTCGGGGGTGGTTTCTGCCACTTGATTTCCTCAGATCTCGTATCGGCGTAGCCGGGCGGGGCCCGTTACTGCGCCACCTGGTCGATGGTGAACGGGACCGGCTTCTGAGCCTGGTGCGGGTGCTCGGGACCCGCGTACACCTTGAGCTTCTTGAGCTGCTGGGTGGCAAGCTTGTTCTTCGGGAGCATGCCCTTGACAGCCTTCTCAATCGCGCGCTCGGGGTTCTTCTCGAGCAGCTCGGCGTACCGAGTCGAGCGCAGACCGCCCGGGTAACCCGAGTGGCGGTAAGCGAGCTTCTGCTCGAGCTTCTTGCCCGTGAGGGCAACCTTTTCAGCGTTGATGATGATGACGAAGTCGCCCGCATCCACGTGGGGTGCGAAGACCGGCTTGTGCTTGCCGCGCAGGAGCTGAGCGGCGTGGGAAGCGAGCCGGCCGAGGACGACATCAGTTGCGTCAATGACGTACCAGGAACGCTCGACGTCGTCGTGCTTCGGGGTGAACGTACGCACTCGTGCCTTCTTCTCTCGTTTAAGTGCTCCGCAACGCCCCTTTTCGGGCGTGCGAAAGCACGGTTCGAATGGACCGTGGACACGCTTCCTTTGGTTTAAAGCATGACCAAGAAATGCCGTGCTGAACCGTGAACCCGGGTTTAGGAGCGGGCGTAAGGCTCAGATGCGTGTGAGGAGCTCTTTCGCGCCGAGCGTGAGAAAGCGGCAGCGGCAGAGCGCGCATCTATGGCACAACAGCCCTCAACTCTAGTCCGGATCCTCGGCGAGGGCAACGGGCCGACGGCTGCCGCGCCCTTGTTTTCCCTCACATTTGAAGAGTGCAGACTCGCTTGGCCTCAGCAACCGCCGAACCATTCACCCGCGCGTGAATGGCACCCCGCGTTTGCCGCGCGTTTGGGTCGCGCGAGCGGCCCAAGCCGACTCCTCCGGATACTCGATGCCCTCGAGCGTGAGGCCCGCGGGAGAGAACATGGGCGCGCTTCCCGCTTCATCACGGCGCGGAATCGTCACGAGGGCTGCCATCCACTCGGCGTCGAGGCGATGCTCCCCCACGGCAACGCTCGCACCAACGATGGAGCGAACCATGTGGTGGCAGAAGGCGTCGGCCGTGACGGTGGCGACTACGAGCCCCTCGTCCTTGCCTGTGTGCGGACGCTCCCACGTGACCGCGTGAAGGGTGCGGATTGTCGTGGCATCCTCGCGGGGTTTGCAGAAGGAGAGAAAATCATGTTCGCCAACGAGCGCGCGCGCCGCGTTGTGCATCGCCTCTGCATCGAGAGCGCGCTTATGAAAGGCAACGTCGCGGCGCAAAGGGTCGCGGCGCGTGTAATCGTCGCAAATGCGGTAGCGGTAGGTGCGCGAAAGCGCACTGAAGCGCGCATCGAAATCCTCGCTCACAACGCATGCTCGGTGAACCGCGATGTCGCTCGGCAGGACAGCGGCGAGGCGCTGGATGATTGACTCCTCGCACGTGCGATCGCTGCGGCCCGGCATGCGTCGCCACTGCTCCTCGAGGATGTCCACGTGCACAACCTGGCCGCTCGCATGCACGCCCGCATCGGTGCGGCCCGCGACCGTGACGCGCACCTTCTCGCGCACGATCTTCGCGAGTCCCGCCTCAAGCTCCCCCTGCACGGTCCGAAGTGCCGGCTGGATTCCCCACCCCTTAAACGCGGTGCCATCGTAGGCGAGGTCGAGACGAACGCGAAGGCGTTTCTCGGGGGCAGGCGAGGGGTCTGGGGCCTTGGGCTCGGTGTTCACGCGAGAAGCCTAGCCCGAACCGCTAGGCTTGAGGGCGTGAAAATTCTCGTAGTGGGCACGGGCGCGCGCGAGCACGCCCTCGTGCGACGCCTCAGCAAAGACTCCTCTTCTCATGACCTCCATGCCGCTCCCGGCAACCCGGGTATGGCCGAGCACGCAACGCTTCACGACGTCCCTCTCGGCGATGGCCCGGCCCTCACGCGTCTCGCGTGCGACCTCGGAATCGAGCTCGTCGTGATCGGCCCGGAGGCGCCGCTCGTCGCGGGACTTGCCGACGAGATGCGCGCGGCCGGTCTCACGGTTTTCGGCCCCTCGAAGACCGCCGCGAAGCTCGAGGGCTCGAAGGATTTCGCGAAGCGCGTGATGAACGACGCGGGCATCCCCACGGCGCGCTCGATCACAGTGACGGATCCCGCCGCACTCGAGGCAGCGATGGATCAGCTCAATCCCGGCGGAAAAGTCCCCTACGTCGTCAAGGCCGATGGGCTCGCGGCAGGCAAGGGCGTTGTCGTGACCGCCTCGCGCGACGAAGCGCTTGAGCACGCTCGCGCATGCCTCACAAGCACCGCCGATGATGCCCGGGTGGTCCTCGAGGAGTTTCTTGATGGCCCCGAGCTCTCGGTGTTCTGCGTGAGCGATGGCGAGCGGGTCACCCCACTCGTTCCGGCCCAGGACTTCAAGCGCGCGTTCAAGGGCGACGAGGGCCCGAACACGGGTGGGATGGGCGCGTATTCCCCGCTTCCCTGGCTCGACGAAGCAGCCGCCATGCGAGCGAGCGTCGAAAAAATTGCCGAGCCGCTCGTGCGTGCAATGCGAGAGAGAGGCACCCCTTTTACAGGGCTTCTCTTTTGCGGCCTTGCCGCAACGCGGGATGGCCTCAAGGTCATCGAGTTCAACGTGCGCTTCGGCGATCCCGAGACCCTCGTGGTTCTCGAGCGACTCGAAAGCGACCTCGGCGCACTATTGCACGCCGCCGCAACGGGGAACCTCACGAAAGTGGCGACCCCCACGTGGCACGAGGAGAGCGCCGTCGCGGTGGTGCTCGCGAGCGAAGGCTATCCGCTCGCGGCGCACACGGGCCGCGAGATCACGGGTCTCGACTCGGTTGAACAGGAAGGCTGTGCGGTCATCCACGCGGGCACAAAACGGGATGCCGACGGCACCCTCCTCTCGAGCGGAGGCCGTGTACTGAGCGTCGTCGCCCGAGAAAACACCCTCGACAATGCGCGCGTTCGCGCGCAATCCGCTATCGCGCACGTGCTGCTTGACGGCTCCCACTACCGCACGGATATCGCCGAACGAGCGGCTCACGGCGAGATCGAAAGGACGGTACGACTATGAGCACGGACGAAAACGGGGCTCTCGTGGAGGCTCCCACTCTTGAGGGCTGGGATCACGCGCTGAGCGGCAAAGTGCGGGAACTCTATGTTCCCCATGGAAGCACTCTCGAGGACGCGAGCGAAGTCCTCGTCGTTGCAACCGACCGCATTAGCGCGTTCGATTACTCGCTCACCCCTGGGATCCCCGATAAGGGACGCATCCTCACGGCGATGTCTCTTTTGTGGTTCGAGCATCTCGCAGATGTCACAGAGAACCACGTCTTGAGCGCGAGCGACGTTCCCGACGCGGTGCGCGGGCGCGCCCTTCGATGCGAAGCGCTCGACATGGTGCCGCTTGAATGCGTTGTGCGCGGGTATCTCACGGGTTCGGGGCTCGCAGACTATCGCCGCGAGGGTGCGGTCGGCGGCCATACACTCCCCGCGGGGCTCGTTGACGGCTCCCGCCTGCCTTCCGCGATCTTCACCCCCTCAACGAAGGCTGAACAGGGCGAGCATGACGAGAACATCTCGGTTGGCGAAGCGCGAGAGAGGCTCGGTGCGAGCCTCGTGGAGGAACTCGAAGATCGCACGCTCGCCGTGTACCGCGCGGCGGAGAGCTTTGCCCGGGAGCGAGGCATCATCCTCGCCGATACAAAGCTTGAGTTCGGCCGTTCGCGACACACCAAAAACATCGTCTTGGGTGACGAAGTTCTCACTCCCGATTCGTCGCGATTTTGGGCCGCTGACCAGTACCAACCGGGCTCCACGCAGCCAAGCTTCGATAAGCAATTCGTGCGCGATTGGCTCGCAAACGAGAGCGGCTGGAGCAAGAATTCCCTGGTTGCGCCGCCCGCACTCCCCGCGAGCATCGTGGAGGCTACGCGCGCGAAATACATCGAAGCTTACGAGCGACTGTCAGGCACCACCTTCTAACCTCCCCAACCCCCTTCCAGACCCCGGCGCTACCATGTGGCCGACGCCACGGAACGGGCTCTAAGTCCCATACATAAATAGGCACCGCTCCTACCGTTTAACTACCAGCACACCTCACGAGCATGCGGCTTAGCCCCCGCCATGGAAGGAAGGCTCACATGACTGCTGTGGAAGAAAAGAACACCGGAGCCCAGGGCGAACAACTCGACCCGTGGCGCGGTTTTAAGTCCGGCGACTGGAACGAGAACATCAACGTTCGCGAGTTCATCCAGCTCAACTACACCCCCTATGAGGGCGACGCCGAGTTCCTCGCGGGTGCGACCGACAAGACTCTTCGCGTGTGGGACACCCTCGAGAAGAAGTACCTCTCGGAGGAGCGCCGCCGCCGCGTCTACGACGTGGATACGAAGACCCCCGCTGATATCGACGCCTTCCCCGCTGGCTACATCAGCGAAGACGATGACGTCATCGTCGGCCTACAGACCGACGTTCCCCTCAAGCGCGCGATGATGCCCTTCGGTGGCTGGCGCATGGTGGAGACCGCGATCAAGGAAGCCGGCAAGGAACCGGATCCGGAGATCAAGAAGATCTTCACCAAGTACCGCAAGACCCACAACGATGGCGTGTTCGACATCTACACCCCGCGCATCCGCGCAGCACGTAGCTCGCACATCATCACGGGTCTTCCCGATGCCTACGGCCGCGGCCGCATTATTGGCGACTACCGCCGCCTCGCGCTCTACGGCGCGGACTTCCTGATCGCCGAGAAGAAGGCCGCGAAGGACGCGGTTTCGGATCAGCCGTTCAGCGAGCACTGGGCCCGCTTCCGCGAAGAGCACGCCGAGCAGATCAAGGCTCTCAACAAGCTCGTGAACCTCGGTGACGCCTATGGCCTCGACCTCCGCCGCCCCGCCGCTACCGCTCAGGAAGCCGTGCAGTGGGTCTACATGGCCTACCTCGCCTCGGTCAAGAGCCAGGACGGCGCCGCCATGTCGATCGGCCGCCTGTCGCCGTTCCTCGACTCGTACATCCAGCGCGACCTCGACGAAGGCCGCATCACGGAGACCGACGCGCAGGAGCTCATCGACGCTCTCGTGATCAAGCTCCGCATCGTGCGCTTCCTCCGCACGATCGACTACGACCAGATCTTCTCGGGCGACCCCTACTGGGCAACCTGGTCCGACGCCGGCATCGGCGAGGACGGCCGCACGCTCGTCACGAAGACCTCGTTCCGCCTCCTCCAGACGCTTCGTAACCTCGGCCCGGCTCCCGAGCCGAACATCACGATCTTCTGGGATCCGAGCCTCCCGCAGGGCTACAAGGACTTCTGCTCGGCAATCTCGATCGAGACGAGCTCGGTGCAGTACGAGTCCGATGAGCAGATCCGCAACCGCTGGGGCGACGACGCGGCCATCGCGTGCTGCGTGTCCCCGATGAAGGTCGGCAAGCAGATGCAGTTCTTCGGCGCTCGCGTGAACTCCGCTAAGGCGCTCCTGTACGCGATCAACGGCGGCCGCGACGAGATGAGCGGCAAGCAGGTCACCGAAGCAGGTCTGTTCGAGCCCATCCAGGGCGAGGGCCCGCTCGACTTCGACGAGGTCTGGCAGAAATACGAAGAGATGCTGGACTGGGTTGTGGGCACCTACGTTGAGGCGCTCAACATCATCCACTACTGCCACGACAAGTACGCCTACGAGGCAGTCGAGATGGCGCTTCACGATTCGGATATCACGCGCACGATGGGCTGTGGCATCGCTGGCCTCTCGATCGTTGCCGACTCGCTCTCCGCCATCAAGTACGCGAAGGTCTACCCGGTTCGCGATGAGTCGGGCCTCGTGGTCGACTACCGCACCGAGGGCGACTTCCCGATCTACGGCAACGACGATGACCGCGCCGACGACATCGCCGCGACCGTTGTCCACACGATCATGTCGAAGATCAAGGCGATCCCGATGTACCGTGACGCGATCCCGACCCAGTCGGTGCTCACGATTACGTCGAACGTCGTGTACGGCAAGGCGACCGGCTCGTTCCCCTCGGGCCACGAGAAGGGCACGCCCTTTGCACCGGGCGCCAACCCGGAGAACGGCATGGATAGCCACGGCATGGTGGCCTCGATGCTTTCCGTTGGCAAGCTCGATTACAACGACGCGCTGGATGGCATTTCGCTGACCAACACGATCACCCCGCAGGGCCTCGGTCGCACGAAGGACGAACAGGTCAAGAACCTGGTCGGCATTCTCGACTCTGGCTTCATCATGGACGACGAAGACTGATCGTCTGAATCCCCACAACGTGAATCGGTCGGGCGCGAGCCCCTCGGGCCCGACCGGTTTTCACCCCACATTTCCATCACTCTGATTGAGGAGAGAACAATGGCAGTCAAGACTTTCGATGAGCGCCTTCAGTCCATGAAGACCAACCGCGCCGAGAACAACATGGAGTCCGGCCTCTACCACGCGAACATCAACGTGCTCAACAAGGACACCCTTGTGGACGCGATGGAGAACCCGGAGAACTACCCGAACCTCACCGTTCGCGTGTCGGGCTACGCCGTGAACTTCGTGAAGCTCACGCGCGAGCAGCAGCTCGACGTTCTCAACCGCACCTTCCACCAGGGCGCCTGAGACACATCACTTCACACGCGTGATGCGCAATAATTAAGCGCATCGAAGCGTTCACCTGTTGGGCCTGGAAGCTCCGGTTTCCGGGCCCAACTTTTTAGGGCGTGTCCCCGACCCATGCGGGCCTCCGATTCCACGCCTTCCACGACTTTGACGAGAGGCGATCCATGACCGAGTCCGCGGGCGCGAGCATCACCCAGGTTGATCTTCCGCTTCATAAGAGGCGCCAGGGCGCCGGAATCGAGGGCCTCGAAGAGTCGCATCTTGAACGCCCCGATCGCCTCCAGGCGGTGCGCGAGGGCGACCTCGCCTCCATCCATTCATGGGAGCTCGTCACGGCCGTTGACGGCCCCGGCACGCGCCTCACAATCTTCTTTAGCGGTTGCCCGCTTCGCTGCCTGTACTGCCACAACCCCGACACATTCGAAGCCAAGAACGGTCAGGACGTCACCGCGGATGAGCTCATCGCAAAGATCAAGCGCTACCGCCGTATCTTCAAGGCATCGGGCGGCGGCATTACTCTTTCGGGCGGCGAAGTTCTCCAGCAGCCTGCTTTTGCGAAGCGCCTCCTCGAGGCAGCGAAAGAGATGGGTGTTCACACCGCGATCGACACCTCGGGCTTCCTCGGCCGCAACGCTTCCGACGAACTGCTCGAATCAGTCGATCTCGTTCTCCTCGACGTCAAGAGCGGCGATCCCGAGGTCTACAAGCGCACGACCGGCCGCGCGCTTCAGCCAACGATTGACTTTGGCGATCGCTTGAACGAGAAAGGGATTGAGGTATGGGCCAGGTTCGTGCTTGTTCCCGGCCTCACCGACGACTACGACAACGTCGAGAAAGTCGCCGACATCGTTGAGCGGTGGCGCTCGAATGTGAGTCGCATTGAGGTGCTGCCCTTCCACCAAATGGGCACCGATAAATGGGACTCACTCGGTCTCGACTACAAGCTTCGCGACACGCGCCCGCCCGAGAAAGAACTCGTGGAGCGCGTGCGTGAACAGTTCCGCGCGCGCGGCGGTTTCGAGGTTCACTAGCGCGGCTGACGCGGGAGCCGCGAGAAGCTCAGGACTCGCCCTTTTCCAGGTTCCGTGCCGCACGGCCAATCCCGCACATCGCATGTGTCAGGGCTGTACGCGCTCGACTGTTTGAGGTAGATCGCGCGCCCAGCGGCCGAAGCGACCCCATCGTGCACGGGGATCGCCACTTTCGGTTTCACGATTCGCAAAAAGTCGATCGTCTCCTGCATTTTCGACCACGGTGCCACGACGGGGAACGAGAGCACGTCGACGCCGATCAACTCGGGATGCGGCACAAGCGAGTCTCCCGTGTGGGCAAAGGTCTGCTCCCCTGGGGCCTCGACAATGAACGCCACGTTTCCCACGGGCGGGATCGCGGGGTGGATCGTCGCGTGCGCACCACCGGCTGCCCGTATGGTCACGTGAGAATTTCCGACGGTTGCTCGCCCACCGGGTGCAAGAGCGGTAAACCGTTCCCGGAAGCGGGAGGTTTCATCGACCTCACCCAGGAGCGTTGCCGTCTGAGGCTCAAGCAGGATGGCCGCCTCGGGATTATTCTCGAAGAGTTTTTCGAGGTAGGCCGGGTGCGCGTGATCGGGGTGCTGATGGCTTACCGCAATCGCGTCGAGACCCTCGAGCCCCGCCACGAGGGGGTCACTCAAGTTTCCGGGGTCGAAGAGAACCCTGCAGGCGTCGGCCCTGCCCTCCCCCGCGTAGGTGACGAGCAGTGCTGAGTGGCCGAAGTGTGTGATCTCCATACCGCCACCGTAGGGGCGAAAGATGAGCGGAGCCCGCACGGACCGGTAGAATCAAGGAGTGCGCAACCCGCGCAGTTTTCGACGACTTTTTCGTGCCTACTGTTTTCTGGAGATGACATGCCCCGCCTCATCGTCGACGTGATGCCGAAACCCGAAATTCTCGACCCGCAGGGAAAGGCCGTTCTCGGCGCCCTCGGAAGGCTCGACTTTGAGCAGATCACTTCGGTTCGTCAAGGCAAGCGCTTCGAACTCAAAGTCGAGGGCGAGGTGACGAGCGAAGTTCTCGAGCGCGTGCGCGAAGCCGCGACCGAGCTCCTTTCCAACCCCGTCATCGAGGACGTCGTTTCGGTGCGCGTCGAGGAGGAGCAGGCCTGATGCCCGCAATCGGTGTGGTGACCTTCCCGGGTACTCTCGATGATCGCGACGCCCTGCGTGCCGTGAGGATCGCGGGTGCAGAGCCGGTGGCGCTGTGGCATGCGGACGACGATCTTCGCGATGTGGACGCGGTGATTCTTCCTGGCGGCTTCAGCTACGGCGATTACCTGCGGGCGGGCGCAATCTCGCGCTTTGCCCCGATCATGGAGCGCGTTGTGGATGCTGCAAAGGGCGGAATGCCCGTGCTTGGCATTTGCAATGGTTTCCAGATCCTCACCGAGACCCACCTGCTCCCAGGCTCGATGATCAAGAACGCGCACCGTACGTTCGTGTGCCGCGACCAACCGCTGCGCGTGGACAATAACCGTACGGCGTGGACGACCGCGTATGAGCAGGGGCAGGTCATCACGATTCCGCTCAAGAACCAGGATGGCCTCTACGTCGCCGACGAGAAGACGCTCGATGAGCTCGAGGCCGAGAACCGCGTGGTGTTCCGCTATGCCGAGGGCGCCGAGGGCGGCCCCGCCGGTTTCGAGGACAACCCGAACGGGTCCTATCGCGGTATCGCCGGCATCACGAACAAGTACGGCAATGTCGTGGGCCTCATGCCCCACCCCGAGCACGCCGTTGAAAAGGGCTTCGGCCCGGATGTTCGTGGCGAGGGCACCCGCACGGGCGTGGACGGACTCGGTTTCTTCGCGTCCGTCATGAACTCGATTCTCGACTAGAGCTCTCCCGTTAGGCGTTCCTTCATCGCGCTCAGCACGGTAAAGGTGCGGTTGCGGCTCACCTCACGCGTTGTGGCGAAGCGCCGATCGAGGAGCGCTCGGTAGCGAAGGTGCGAGTTGTGCACGAGCAGGAGCTCGCCACCGGGCTTCAGGAGGCGAAGAGCCGATTCGACCAGGGGCTCAACAAGGGTCGCATCAACGCGCGTACCGTCGTGGAATGGCGGATTAAGCAGCACGAGATCAGCAGATTCCGACGGTTCCCCGGCAGCGGCATCGTCCCACGCGACCCGCACATCGATCCCCGGCTGCCCTGAGTAAGGCGTGAGAGTGGCCCGGGTTGAACGCACCGCATCGAGGTCGATATCCGTCGCCGTGAGCGAAAGTTTCCCGCCACCGCGTGCTGCCGTCTCGCACATTGCGAGCGAAAGCATGCCGTTTCCACAGCCGAGGTCAAGAACGCGCAGTGGGGCCAGCCCACGCTCGGTCGCGGTCGCGATCCGTGTCGTGGCCGCGCGTGCGAGGGCCTCTCCCCCGCGATCGGCTTTGGCCCCGGAGAAGACTCCCCCGTAGGCGACGAGTTCGCCGCTGCTCCAGGCCGAACGACGCGCGAGGGGCGGGGCGACGCTTTCACCTGGAGCGGAAGCATAGAGCGAGCGGAACTTGCCCTTGCCGCGCAGACCACGGACCTCACCAAAACCGGCCCGGAGTGCATCGTTCATCGACCGCGTCATGTGTTTGGTCGCGCCTCCAAGCACGAGCGTCATCTCCCGATCCATTGTGTGCGCGTGCCGCGCGAGGAACCGGGCATTTTCCTCGAGCGCCGCAAGCGATTTCGGCAGGCGCCCGAGAGCGAGGCTGCCGGAAAAATTGTGCTCGGTGAGGAACGAGCCGAGGTCAAGCGCGGGCGAGTCATCGCCCGCGATGAGCAGGCGGTCGTTCAATTCCCCGCGCCTCCTCGCGGCGGCACGTGCTTCTGCTGCGTGAGCCCGCGAGACACTGCGAACGAATACCCGCGAGCGCCCCTCGATCCAGCCACAAGCCCAGGCCGTGAGTGCACCCGAGCGATCATCGAGTACGAGGATGTCTCCCGGTACGTTTGGCGCATTCTCGGCGGCGTCATGAACGATGAGACGGTCGAGAGCGTCGGCATTCTCCTCAGGGGCGAAGATCATAATGTCGAGCCTACGGCATAGACCGAGGGCGGGAGCTAGCCCTTTCGAGCTGTCTCCCGCCCTCGGCGATGTCACGCGCGTGCGTTACGCATTCGCGGCGCGCGGGGCACCAATGCCCGGATCAATCTTCGGCACGTCGCCGGCGCCGGGGCGAACATCAATGTCGAAGATCGCTGTCGGGATGTACACGGTCGCGCACGAGTTCGGGATATCCACAACACCCGAGAAACGCCCCTCGATAGGGGCGGCGCCGAGCATGAGGAACACCTGTTCGGGACTCCAGCCAAACGTCGTGAGGTAGTCGATCGCGTGGAGGCAGGCACGCTGGTAGGCAAGCTGCGAATCGAGGTAGCGCTGCTCGCCGTCGAGCGTGACGGACGTGCCGGAGAAGGAGATCCACTCGCTGTAGCGCGGCTCGACGTTGCCGGGCATGAAGATCGCGTTTTCCTTGACGTTGTACTTGTCCATGCCGCCGGGAATGACATCGACGTGCACGTCGATGAAGCCCGACATCTCGATGCCGCCACAGAAGGTGATCTCGCCATCACCCTGCGAGAAGTGAAGGTCGCCCACCGAGAAGTGCGCGCCGTCCACGTACACGGGGTAGAACACGCGCGTCCCCTTCGAGAGGTTCTTGATGTCCTGGTTGCCGCCATTTTCACGCGGCGGTGCGGTGCGTGCACCCTCGGCTGCAACGCGGTCGAAGTCCTCGCCCGTAAGAGTGCCGAGCACGGCATCCTTCGGTTCGGGCGGAAGCGCGAGCGGAGGCAAGCGATTCGGGTCGGTCGCGATGAGCGCGGCTTCGCGATCATTCCACTTCTTGAGCAGTTCGTGCGAAGGCGCAGTGCCCATGAGACCCGGGTGGATGAGACCCGTGAACGACACGCCGGGGACGTGGCGCGAGGTCGCGGTCTGGCCGTTGAAGTCCCACACGGCTTTGTACGCATCCGGGAACTGATCCACGAGGAAGCTACCGCCGTTGTTCTTCGCGAAGATGCCGGTGTAGCCCCAGCCCTGGCCGGCGAGCGGTCCCTCGTCTTCCTGCGGGATCGGGCCCACGTCAAGGATGTCGACGATGAGCAGGTCGCCAGGCTTCGCACCCTTGATGTGGAACGGGCCGGAAAGCGCGTGCACCTTGCTCACGGGAGCTTCGAGGATGTCCTGGGCACTGTCGTCATTCTTGATGTCGCCATCGAACCACTCGCGGCAGTCGATGCGGAACGTGTCGCCCGGGTTGACCGTGACAGCTGCGGGAATGTCAGGGTGCCAACGGTTGTGTCCAACGATGTCCTGGTCTTTGAACGATTTCGAAGAATCAAGCGGGAAAAGATTCTTAGGCATTGCGTGTGCTCCTTTGCGTGCTCAATTGCGTACTCACCCGAGGCGTCACGGACGCGGAAGTGCACGATGGCGCGGATCGTGCGACACGGGCGTGGACTTGGCGCCAGGCGAAGAGGGAAGCGACGAATGAACCTGAGGCTCATATGCGCTGCGGTTCGCCGAATCAATCGCGTTCGTCAGGGCCGGATTGAGCGAACGCACCGCGGGGGCGCTCACGAGGCGCTTCGCGGTGTTTTCGCACTCGGGGCACTGGCGTTCTCGAGTCGTGCTGCTCATGGGCAACAAGGCTTCGCTGAGGTGACCTTCACCGCACCGGAACTCGTACAGGGGCATGGCACTCCTTCGTCCGCACCTTCGGGCGGTAAACCTGCGGCACCGCCCCTTGCCTTTGCGCGTTTCACACTAACGCGCACCTCAGCAACGTTCCTGAACCCTCCTGAGCCTCTCCCCTACTCCCGGCAGCTGCCGGCACTGATGAAGGCGTTACGTCGACACCAGGGTGCGCACACGCCCGGAAAAATTGAGGCGCACCGTGCGCTCGGCAGGCGTCGGACCCCGGAGACTGAAGCCCGAAAACGCGACCGACTGGCCTGCGGCGGGTGCCATCTGCTGTTGCTCGCGCTCGTAACGCACCCACACGGTCGAGGGAAGAGGCGGAAGCGAGGGCACCTCGAACTCCCACAAAAGAGGTGAGCTCACGCTCGGGCTAACCTCACTCAGCGCCCGGGAACCAAGCAGCATGCCGTGCGCGAGCGGGGCTGAGGCTCCAAGCGCCCGTGCACCGAGGGCGCTGATATGGATCGGGTGTGCATCCCCGCTCACTCGCGCGAATTCTCTCCCGATCCCCGCGGGAAGCTTCCACCGCGAGCGCGGCGCATGCGAGGCAAGCGGATGTCGCTCACTCCTCATCGCCTCACCGTCTCGCGGCTCTCGACTAGCCGAGCCCCGCAAGACGTACGTTGACACATTCGTCGCGAGGATGTCTTCGCCCCGTGAAAACACCGAGACGATCTCGCACATGTGCCCGCGCGGCGTGTGCGACACCGATCCCGCACGCGCTTCAATATCGAGCTTTTCCCCCACGTGCACGGACCTGTGCAGGAGAAGAGAATTCTTGACGTGCACGAGCCCGAGAGCGGGAAGCGGGAAACGCGGGCGCGCCATGAGGGCGAGGCCCAGAGGCTGCGCGAGAGCGTGCACGAATCCGGGGTGAGCGACGTGTGCGTCAGGCCACGGATCCCGGCGATGCGGGGCTACGAGGCGCGCATAGCGCACCGCGCGTGCGCGGTCCACACGCACCCCGCGCACAATGTAGCGAAGATCGGGGAGTTTTTCGGACCGCGCAATGGGCGCGCGCGTAAGAATCGCCGCCCACACAGCTGCAGCGCTCGGAACTCGCGCAAGGGTCTTCGTGGTAGGCGACATACCCCCACTCTTTCATCCCGCGCCGTTTCGTGCGAGGACGTAAAATGCAAGGTGCTGAGAACAACCGACACGGAGGACAGCCGCCAGCATGAACACCCACGAGCCAGACACGATCGAACGGGCCCTCGAAACCCCGAACGAAACGCAGCCGTGGGCCGACCTCGGCCTCAAGGAAGAGGAGTATGCGAAAATTCGCGAAATCCTCGGCCGCCGCCCCACGAACGCCGAGCTCGCCATGTACTCCGTCATGTGGTCGGAGCACTGCTCCTACAAATCCTCGAAAGTGCACCTCAAGCAGTTCGGCCAAAAGCAAACCCCTGCAATGAAGGAAAACCTCCTCGTAGGCATCGGCGAGAACGCTGGCGTGGTCAATATCGGGGATGGCTGGGCCGTGACGTTCAAGGTCGAGTCTCACAACCACCCAAGCTACGTCGAGCCCTATCAGGGAGCCGCGACCGGCGTGGGCGGCATCGTGCGCGACATTATTTCCATGGGTGCCCGCCCCGTCGCCGTCATGGACCAATTACGCTTCGGCGCGATCGACCACCCCGACACCGCCCGCGTGGCCCACGGTGTCGTCGCCGGCATCGGTGGTTACGGCAACTGCCTCGGCCTGCCCAACATCGGCGGTGAAACCGTGTTCGATCCCGCTTACCAAACGAATCCCCTCGTGAATGCCCTCGCCGTAGGCGTGCTGCGCCACGAGGACATTCACCTGGCCTCCGCGACCGGTGCCGGCAACAAGGTCGTGCTGTTCGGCGCACGCACGGGCGGCGACGGCATCGGCGGCGCCTCAATCCTCGCCTCAGAAACTTTCGAGGACGAGGGGCCGGCGAAGCGCCCGAGCGTTCAAGTGGGCGACCCGTTCATGGAGAAGCTGCTCATCGAGTGCTGCCTCGAACTGTTCGCGAAAAACATCGTGGAGGGAATCCAGGATCTTGGCGCGGCAGGCATCTCGTGCGCAACGAGCGAACTTGCCTCCAACGGCGGCTCGGGCATGCACATCGACCTCGAAAACGTGCTCCTTCGCGACCCCACGCTCACGGCCGGCGAAATCCTCATGAGTGAATCTCAAGAGCGCATGATGGCCGTCGTCACGCCGGAAAACCTCGATGACTTCCTCGCGATCACCGATAAGTGGGGCGTTGAAGCTGCCGTCATCGGCGAAGTCACGGGCGAAGGCCGCCTCACGATCGATCACTACGGCAAACGCATCGTCGATGTCGACCCCACGACAGTCGCACACGAAGGCCCCACCTACAACCGCCCCTACGCGCGACCCGCGTGGCAGGACGGCCTCGAGGCCGACCGCGCCGAAGATCTTCCCCGCCCCGCAAGCACGAAAGAACTCGTCGAGCAACTGTGGTCCCTCACCACGTCCCCGAATCTCGCGAGCACCGCGTGGGTCACCGACCAGTACGACCGCTACGTTGGCGGCAACACCGCGCTGGCCATGCCCGACGACGCGGGGGTACTCCGCATCGATGAAGAAACCGGCCGTGGTATCGCGATTGCGACCGACGGCAACGGCCGCTACACGATGCTGAGCCCGAGTGAAGGTGCTCGTGCCGCACTCGCCGAGGCCTACCGCAACGTCGCGGCAGTGGGCGCGCGCCCCCTCGCCGTGACCGATTGCCTCAATTTCGGTTCGCCCGAAGACCCCGACCGGATGTGGCAGTTCGTCGAAGCCATTACGGGGCTCGCCGACGCTTGCCAAGAGCTCGAGGTCCCCGTGACCGGTGGCAATGTTTCCCTCTACAACTCCACGGGCGAACCCGGACGCCTCAACTCTGCGATTCACCCGACACCCGTCGTTGGCGTTCTCGGTGTATTCGACGACGTTGCGACCCGCGTGCCCTCCGGCTGGCACGAAGAAGGCCTCGAGATCTACCTCCTTGGCGACACCCGCGAGGAGCTCTCCGGTTCGGCATGGGCCGACGCCATCCACTCCCACCTCGGCGGCACGCCCCCACGCGTGTCTCTTGAGAAAGAAGAAGCACTCGCCTCGGTGCTCATCGGCGCCGCGGAAAAAACCATCGCACAGGCAAGCCATGACCTGAGCGAAGGCGGCCTCTTCCAAGCGCTCGTGGAATCGGCAACTCGATTCGGCGTGGGGGCGAGGATCGACCTGTCCTCACTCACAGAACGCGACACCATCGATGCGTTCACCGCCCTCGTTTCCGAATCGCACGCCCGCGCTATCGTCGCCGTGCGCCCCGAAGATGCCCCCGCTCTCGAGGAACTCGCCAGGGGTGCTTCCGTGCTCGCGGCCCGTATCGGCACGAGCGGTGGCACTGATCTTGAGCTGACAGGCGTCGGAACCTTCCCCGTGACGGAGCTGCGCGAGCGACGCGCACGAACGCTTCCACAGCACCTCGCTTGACCTTCACGCAAGAGCCCACGAGGCCCTTCCCAATAAGAGTCCTCGTGGGCTATGGTGAAGTCGACTTCCCCCTCACACGAAAGCACTTCCCCCATGAGCTTCGAAAAATCCCCCTTTAATCGTCGCGCCCTTTTCAAGATCGGCGCCGTGACTCCCCTCGCTGTCGCGGGCGTGGGCGCAGTTGGCATGGGCCTCGCGCTCGCCGACGGTTCCCCCGCTCCCAGCGGAGGCGACACCGCCGTTGTGGATCGCGACCTCGCGCGCACGTCGACCGTCGATACCCAAGGCGCCTCCGAACAGAATCCCGAACTTGACGGCACCCCCGCCAAACAGGTCGCGGGCTACATCACCATGGCTGCCGCCACCTGGCCCGATGACATCGACGCACCAGACGTCGTGGAGTTCCAGGGTCAAGACGTGAACACTGGCGACTTCAGTGACTGGATCAGCGCCGAGCTGATGACCGACATTGAGGAGAGGGCTACCGACGCCGTGTGGATCGGCCCTTCGAGCGCAGTCAATGTTCGCGCCTACCGTGACGGCCAAGATATCTCCGAGCAGCTCACCGTCCATCTCATCACGACCTCGGAAGCGGGTAGCGACGTTCGTCTCGCCTCGAGCGGCGGAGGCACCGGCATCACCCGCATCCTTCCGGCAACCGTGACGCCCGCCACCGGGGCGCCCACGTTCATCACCCGCCAAGAATGGAACGCGGGCACGGTCAAGGCCTCCCGTTTGAGCTACGCCAAGGAACTCAAGGCGATCTGCATCCACCACACCGGCGGCTCCAACACCTACACGCAGGCGCAGAGCCCGCAGCTCGTGCGTGGCATGTTCACTTACCACACCACAACCCTCGGCTGGGCCGACCTCGGCTATAACGTGGTCGTCGACAAATACGGACAAATCTTTGAAGGGCGCGCAGGTGGCCTGCACCGCAACGTTGCCGGCGCCCACGCCCGCGGCTTCAACACGGGCTCGTGCGGTATCTCCGTCATGGGCGACTACATGAACATTCCCGTGCCCACCGCGGCGCTGGATGCCGTCGCCACCGTGGCCGCGTGGAAGCTCGCCAGCACGTTCACTCAAGACGTCTACGGAAGCGCCGAGTGGACCGTGAATCTTTCCCGCGTGAAGCGCACCGGCACCTACCAGATGCCGAACCTCTTCGCGCATCGCGACGTCAACTACACGGATTGCCCGGGAGACACCTACTACGGTCAGCTCCCCGCTCTGCGGAGCCTCGTGCAACAAAAACTCATCGACTTCAAGAGCCGCTACCCCGAGCACCTCGTTGCCTACGTCAACGGCGGCGGGCGTGGCTCGTTAGGAACCGTGACGCACGTTCGCCGGGCCGAAGGAGCCTACGACGTCACTCGCCTCACGAGCGGGCTCATTCTCACGGCAGGTGGACGCACAACTGCCCACAAGAGCCCCTTCGCCTCCGATTGGAAACCGTCGTGGGGCCGCCCGCTGGACGACACGACAGGCACTACTCAGCGGTTCGAAAACGGCACCGCGACCAAGGCCAATGGGAAGGTGTCGTTCTCGCCGAGCACAAACAGTACGCCCGGCCCGAGGCACTTTATCGACGTACCCGACAACCTGATTTTTGCGCACGAAATCAACACCCTCGCGGACCGCGGCGTCATCCGTGGCTGGCCCGACCGCACATTCCGCCCCCAGATCCCCGTGTGGCGCGATGCCGTCATCGCCTACATGTACCGCATCGCAGGCGAGCCCGCCTACACTCCGCCGCGACGCTCCCCCTTCCTTGACGTCGATCGAAGCCAGCCCTTCTACAAGGAAATCTGCTGGGCACACTCCACGGGCCTCACAACGGGATGGAAGGTCCGCGGAGGATGGGAATTCCGCCCGTACCAACCGATTCTCCGCGACGCGATGGCAACATTCATGTTCCGTGCCTCGGGAGAAAGCCTCGCGAACGTGCACTTCAGCGGCTTCAAAGACGTGAATTCCTCGCTCATTTTCGAGAAGGAAATCAAGTGGATGGGCTGGGCGGGCATCTCTCGCGGATGGGACGACGGCACGTACCGCCCCTTCAACAACACGACGCGAGCCGAGCTCGCGGCCTTCCTTTACCGCTACATGGAGCGACGTGGCCTTCTCTAAATTTCTCTCGCGGCAAAAGCCGCCGGCACCGTCCTCCGCTGCTGTTGCCGATCCGGCACACAACGATTTACGGGGCGACGGCGAGCGAATCTATCTCGTCTCTATGGCGAGCTATCCAAACTACGGTGACGAACTCATCGCCCGAACCTGGCTTCGGTATCTTGCCGAAGTAAAACCGGCAGCAGAAGTGTGGCTTGATTGCCGCCACCCCGCGTCAGCGTCGGTGCTCTTCCGTGGCGACCATCCGCACCTCACGACGACCGATACCCTCTTTCGCGTACTCGATCTCGCGTCTCAAGAATGGGAACAGCGAAGCATTACCGGTATCGTCACGGACTTGGGAAGCCCGCTGTTTGACCTCCAAATCGCCGAAATGAACCGTGCGACAACCCTCCATCTCCTTGGAGGCGGCTTCCTTAACAGCCAGTGGCCTCTGAACCTCGGACTGCTCGAGGGCATGCGCGCGTCGGCCGCTGTGTCGGGGGCCCGGCTCATCGCCACGGGGCAAGGCCTTACCCCGAATGCAGGAGCCGATTTCGACGGCTTCGCACACGTGAGCGTCCGCGACCGCGAAAGCGCCGCGCTCGCTTCCCTTGAGGCGGGCCTCGACGATGCCTTCCTCGGGCTTCCGCCCGCAGGCATGCCGCTTGGTGACGTCAACGAGGTTGTCGTATGCGTGCAGTCTGACGCCATTGGCGAGGACAGCTTCCAAGGGTTCCTCGACGTTGTCGAAGACGCGCTCAAGGATCCTGCATTGAAGCACACCCGCCTCACGTACGTAGAAGCGTTACCGGGGGCCGACTACCGAGGGTACGAGGCGCTTAGTCAGCGTGGAGTGAACTTTGGTCGCTTCGTACCGTTCAGCGAGTTCTGGACCGCACCATTCCGGTTTGCTCCCGGACAGTTCTGGATCACGTCGCGTTTCCACCACCACCTCGTAGCCGCCTCGCGAGGCGCTCGTGGCTTCGCCCTCGTCGATTCCGGCGAGTACTACTCAACGAAGCACGGCTCGCTCATCGAACTTGGCTCAGGGTGGCTTCCCGTTCACCCTGGCGAAACCCTTCCCGCTGTTGCCGATACTCAGGGGCAACACGGATTCGACGAGGCTCACTCGCAAAAGCGCCGCGAGGCCGACGCTCTCTATAGAAACTAGTGACGTCACCGGGCCTGGTTTCGACGCAAACTACGCCTCACACGAGAAACGGCCCGACTCCCCTTTCGCGGGGTGTCGGGCCGTTTCTTCTACGTAAAGAGGAGCCGAGGCTCAGTCCTCGGTCTTTTCCGAGATCTCTTCGGAGGTCTCCTCAGCGGTGTCCTCCGAAGCGGTCTCCTCAACCTTGGTCTCCTCAGCGGGAGCCTCGTCAGCCTTCGCGGAAGCCTTGGCAGCGCCTTCCGCTTCCTTCACGACGGCCTGCTTCGGCGAGTACTCTTCCTCAACGAGCTCGAGGAGTGCCATGGGGGCGTTGTCACCCTTGCGGTTCTCGAGCTTCGTGATGCGGGTGTAGCCGCCGGGGCGCTCCGCGAACTTCGGAGCGATCTCGGTCATAAGAAGGTGCGCAGCTTCCTTGGTCTTGACCGTCTGCATCACGCGGCGGCGGTTCGCAAGGTCGCCCTTCTTCGCCTGGGTGATGAGGCGCTCGGCAAGGGGCTGAACGCGCTTCGCGCGGGTCTGCGTCGTAGTGATGGCACCGTGCTCGAACAGGGCGGTCGCGAGGTTCGCGAGAATGGCCTTCTCGTGAGCCGGGGACGAGCCGAGTCGAGCGCCCTTAGTGGGTGCAGGCATGTTGTTTCTCCTCGAAGAAAAAGATGGAAATCAGAACTGCTCGCCGAACTCGTCGTCGCCGTACGAGTCAAGAACAGTGGAAGGATCAAAGCCGGCCGGGGAATCCTTGAGCGAGAGGCCCAGCTCAGCGAGCTTCGCCTTCACCTCGTCAATGGACTTCTGGCCGAAGTTACGGATGTCGAGCAGGTCTGCCTCGGAGCGGTTGGTGAGTTCACCGACGGTGTACACACCTTCGCGCATGAGGCAGTTGTACGAACGAACCGTGAGGTTGAGGTCGTTGATCGGAAGCGCCAGATCAGCGGCGAGAGCCTGGTCGGTCGGCGAAGGGCCAATCTCGATGCCTTCGGCTTCCTGGTTGAGCTCCTGAGCGAGACCAAAGAGCTCCACGAGGGTTTTGCCCGCCGACGCGATGGCGTCGCGAGGTGCGATCGCCTGCTTCGTTTCGACATCAATGATGAGTCGATCGAAGTCGGTGCGCTGCTCAACACGGGTTGCCTCAACCTTGTACGTCACCTTGAGAACGGGCGAGTAGATCGAGTCAACCGGAATGCGGCCAATCTCGCCCTCGGCGCCCTTGTTCTGCTGGGCCGAAACGTAGCCGCGGCCACGCTCAACGATCAGCTCAACCTCGAGGCGGCCCTTGGAGTTAAGGGTCGCGATGTGCAGGTCCGGGTTGTGGATCTCAACACCGGCAGGCGGGGTGATGTCGGCGGCGGTCACGACGCCCTCACCCTCCTTGCGCAGGTACATGACGACCGGCTCGTCGTTCTCCGACGACACCACGAGGTTCTTGATGTTCAGGATGAGCTCGGTGACATCTTCCTTCACACCGGGAACGGTCGAGAATTCGTGGAGAACGCCGTCGATGCGGATCGACGTCACTGCCGCGCCCGGGATGGACGAGAGCAGTGTGCGGCGCAGCGAGTTGCCGAGGGTGTAGCCGAAGCCCGGCTCGAGAGGCTCGATGACGAACCGTGAACGGTAGTCAGAAACGACCTCTTCGGTCAGCGTGGGGCGCTGTGCAATGAGCACGTTGTGTCCTTTCTTGGAACGTCCGCTATATGACGTTCGCGGTGGCGGTACGACACTGATGGATGACGGTTATCGTTTCGCGCACCCGAGCAATGCTCAGTTGCGGCGACGCTTCGGCGGGCGAACGCCGTTGTGGGGCTGCGGGGTGACGTCCTGAATCGAACCGACCTCGAGGCCCGCCGCGGTGAGCGAACGGATGGCGGTCTCGCGACCCGAACCCGGGCCCTTGACGAAGACGTCGACCTTCTTGAGGCCGTGTTCCTGGGCGCGGCGAGCAGCGGCTTCAGCAGCCATCTGCGCGGCGTACGGGGTGGACTTACGCGAGCCCTTGAACCCGACCTGGCCGGAGGAGGCCCACGAGATCACAGCGCCACTCGGGTCTGTGATCGACACGATGGTGTTGTTGAAGGTGCTCTTGATGTGTGCTTGGCCGTTAACGACGTTCTTTTTGTCCTTGCGGCGGGGCTTACGCGCCGCAGCGGCCTGTCGTGACTTTGGAGGCATATGCCAAAACTCCTTGAGTTTGTAAAAGGTGATCGATACGAGTCAGTGCTGGGCACCGCTCGTGGAGTAACTGCGGCTCAGCGAGTGGCCTTCTTCTTGGCGGCCACGGTGCGCTTCGGGCCCTTGCGGGTGCGGGCGTTGGTCTTGGTGCGCTGACCACGAACCGGAAGACCACGGCGGTGACGCATGCCGGCGTACGAGCCGATCTCGATCTTGCGGCGAATGTCCGCGGCGATCTCGCGTCGCAGGTCACCTTCGACCTGGTAGTTCTCTTCGATGTAATCGCGCAGCTTGACGAGGTCCTCATCGGAAACCTGGTGGACGCGCTGATTGCCGTCAACGCCGGTGGCATTGAGAGCTTCAGTTGCGCGGGTGCGACCCACGCCGAAAATGTACGTCAAGGCGACTTCCAGGCGCTTTTCGCGCGGAAGATCGACGCCAACGAGACGTGCCATGAGCAGTTCTCCTACTGTTTCTCAGGGGCCTGATCCAGCATGTCGCTCCCGCATGAGCGGTGCGCCGCGGCCCCTGGCCCGCGGGTGATCCTCGAAATGAGGTTCATGCTGTCTCTTTACTTATAAGGTGCGGTTGTCACCGCGGTGTGCCTCTCCTCTAGAGGCGGTGCACTTAGCCCTGGCGCTGCTTGTGGCGCGGGTTGGTGCAGATAACCATGACGCGCGAGTGGCGACGAATCACCCTGCAGTTGTCACAGATACGCTTCACGCTGGGGTAAACCTTCATGATGCCCTTCTACAGTTGATCTGCCCTTGAACCTTCGAGGCTCAGGAGCGTACCTGACCGCGTGTGCGGCCGGCTTACTTGTATCGGTAAACGATGCGACCCTTTTCAAGGTCGTACGGGCTGAGCTCCACCACCACGCGGTCCTCAGGAAGGATCCTGATGTAGTGCTGGCGCATTTTGCCCGAGATATGCGCGAGTACTTTGTGGCCGTTGTCCAGCTCAACGCGGAAGCGCGCGTTCGCGAGCGCTTCGGTCACGGTGCCCTCGACTTCGATCACGCCGTCTTTTTTCGCCATAGTCTCTACTGTCCCTCTGCCCCTTTCGGGGACTGGTTTCGCATGTGCTACCTTCGAGCGCGCTTTAACGGGCGGCGAACCGCCAGAATTAACGGGGGTAGCCCCAAAGAGCGCACTCGGTTCTCTATCGTACACGCGCGATAGCCCCGCGATAAGTGGCTATAGGCGTGGGTTCGCTCACCTTCCGGTGGTGGCGGAGGAGTCCGACGGTTCCTCGGCGATCATGATGCCGCGCTTTTCGAGCTCCGCCTTGCCGCCATCAACAGCGCTGAGCACGAAGATCCCCGTTTCGGTGACCGCGACGGAGTGCTCGAAATGGGCTGCACGCCCGCCCTTCGTCGCCACGACGGTCCACTCGTCGTCAAGGATGTCGAAGTCACCGTCGCCTTGGATGAGCATCGGTTCGATGCACAGTGCCATACCCGGCACAACTTTCGGCCCCCGGTCGCGGGTCCGGAAATTCATGACGTCGGGCGGCTCGTGCATCGCTCGACCAATCCCGTGCCCGCCAAATTCTTCGAGGTGCTGGATCCGCTCCCCCGCCATCTCGGCAACGTAGTCTTCGATCGCGGCGCCGATCTCCCCTACGCGTTTCGCCTGTGCAAGCGCCGCGATGCCTTCCCACATCGCTCCCCTGGTCACTTCGACGAGTTCGCGATCGGCCTCGCTTTTCGCTGTGCCCACGATGTGCGTCCGGGCAGCGTCGGAGTGCCATCCGTCCACGATGCAGCCGGCGTCCACGCTCACCACGTCACCTTCGCGGATGACTCGGGAGCCAGGAATGCCGTGGACGATCTCTTCATTCACGCTCACGCAGACCGTGGCAGGGAACCCGTGGTAGCCGAGGAAGTTGGACTTCGCGCCCGCACTCGCGATGATGTCGCGCGAGATTTGGTCGATGTCCGCAGTCGTCATACCGGCGCAAAGGCTCTTTTCGATCTCCTCATGGATCCGGGCAAGCAAAAGCCCCGCGCGGCGCATCGTCCCGAACTGCTCGGGAGTTTTGAGGCTTACGCGGGGCTTTCGGCGAAAAGACATTCGGGTTCAGGCTCCGAGTGCGGCGAGGATTTCGGCAGTCACGGTGTCGATGTCCTTCATGCCGTCGATGCGCTTGACAAGACCGCGACGCTCGTAAATGTCGATCAGCGGGGTTGTTTGCTCGCCGTAAACATCGATCCGGCGGCGGATCGTTTCTTCGTTGTCGTCGCTACGGCCCTGCTCCTTGCCGCGCTGAAGAAGGCGCTGAACAATTGCTTCGCTGTCAACGTCGAGAAGCACCACGGCGTCGAGCTCGACACCAAGCTTCGCGAGAATACCATCGAGGGCTTCAACCTGCGCGACGGTACGGGGGTAGCCATCGAGAAGGAAGCCGTCCTGGGCGTCAGCTTCGCCGAGGCGTCCCTCGACCATGTCGTTCGTGACCGAATCGGGAACGTACTCGCCCTTGTCCATGTAGGACTTCGCGAGAACGCCAAGCTCGGTTTCGTTCGACACGTTTGCACGGAAGATGTCTCCGGTCGAAATGGCGGGGACACCGAGCTTCTCCACGATCCGCTCGGCCTGCGTGCCCTTGCCGGCACCCGGGGGACCAACGATAAGGAGGCGGCGTGCGGGGGTAGAGGCGTTCATCGGAGAATCCCTTCGTAGTGGTGCTGCTGGAGCTTGGAGCTGATTTGCTTCAAGGTATCGAGGCCAACACCGATAATGATGAGGAGCGAAGTTCCACCGAACGGGAATTTCTGATCCGCGCCAAGAAGCGCGAAGGCGATCAGCGGAACGAGGGCGAGGACGCCAAGGTAAAGCGACCCCGCGGAGAGCACGCGATTGATCACGTACTCGAGGTAACGCGCGGTCGGGCGTCCGGCACGGATACCGGGCACGAAACCGCCGTACTTCTTCATGTTGTCGGAAATTTCTTCAGCGTTGAAGGTGATCGACACGTAGAAGAACGCAAAGAACACAATGAGGGCGAAATACACGAGCGAGTAAATCCACGAGAATCCCTGACCGAGCACGAAGTGGGCATGGATCCACTGCACCCAAGCGGAGGTCGGATCACCGAAGGAAGCGATGAGCTGGGGAAGGGCGAGAAGCGAGGACGCGAAGATGATGGGGATCACGCCCGCCTGGTTGACCTTGATCGGGATATAGGTCGAGGAGCCACCCACGAGGCGACGGCCGACCTGGCGCTTCGCGTACTGCACCGGAATACGGCGCTGAGACTGTTCGACGTAGATCACAGCCACGACGATCACCATGCCTACGAGCATGACAAGAGCGAACGTCATCCAGCCCTGGAGCTTGAGGATCTGACCGAACGAGCCGGGGAAGCCAGCGGCGATCGACGTAAAGATGAGCAGCGACATGCCGTTGCCCACGCCCTTTTCGGTGATGAGCTCACCGAGCCACATGATCACGAGGGTGCCCGTGGTCATCGTGAGGATCATGAGAACCAGCATCCACCAGGACTGGTTGGGCACGAGGGGCAGGTTGCAGCCCGGGAAGAACGCACCGCTGCGCACGAGCGTAATCACGGTGGTGGATTGGAGAACGGCGAGGCCAATCGTCATGTAACGCGTGTACTGCGTGAGGGTTGCCTGCCCCGCCTGACCGTCCTTATGAAGCTCTTCAAACTTCGGGATCACCACGCGTAGAAGCTGCACGATAATCGACGCGGTGATGTAAGGCATCACGCCAAGTGCGAAGACGGACATCTGCAGCAGCGCCCCGCCGGAGAACAAGTTCACCATGCCGAGCACGCCGCCACCTTCACCACTGAGCGCCTGATCAGCACACGCGTTGATGTTCGTGAAGTCGAAGCCGGGGGTCGGTACGAACACACCGAAGCGATAAATGGCGAGCATTCCCAGAACAAACAGAAGCTTGTTCCTCAGCTCAGGGGTGCGGAAAGCGCGCACAAAGGCGTTGTCCACCAGGTTCCTCCTGTCGGGGCGGCCCGAGGGGTGGGCCAATAATGCACACGGGGCGCATTAGAGCAAGGGATTAATGGCCTATAGAAACAGGCACCGCGACTCAAAATATCCCGAGTCGCGGTGCCTGGTCAAAGAAGCACTATGAAATTTGCTTCAACTCACGCCACGGTGATCGAGCCGCCGGCGGCGGTGATCTTCTCCTCGGCCGAAGCCGAGAACTTCTGGGCGGTGATGTCAATCTTCACAGAAATGTCGCCGGAACCGAGCACCTTGACGGGCTGGTTCTTGCGCACGGCATTCTTCGCGACGAGGTCCTCGACGGTGATCGTGCCACCCTCGGGGAACAGCGCCTCGATGGTATCCAGGTTCACGACCTGGAACTCCACGCGGAACGGGTTCTTGAAGCCACGCAGCTTGGGAAGGCGGCGGTGCATCGGGGTCTGACCACCCTCGAAGCCGGCCTTCACCTGGTAGCGAGCTTTCGTGCCCTTGGTACCGCGACCCGAGGTCTTACCCTTCGAGCCTTCACCGCGGCCCACGCGGATCTTGGCAGTCTTCGCGCCGGGAGCCGGGCGGAGATCGTGAAGCTTAAGCGGGTTTTCGTTAACCATGGATCAGTCCACCTCTTCAACCGTCACGAGGTGACGGACGGCATTGATCATGCCGCGAATCTCGGGGCGGTCTTCTTTCACAACGACGTCGCCGATGCGCTTGAGGCCGAGGCCTCGCACCGTCGAACGCTGTGCGTCGTTACCGCCAATTACAGACTTGACCTGAGTAACCTTGAGCTGCATCAGGCACCTACCTTCTCTTCACGTGCCTCGCGGGCCGCAGCGCGGCCCTCGGCCTGCGCACGGAGCAGGTAGCCGGGGGCGACCTCCTCGAGGGGAAGACCGCGGCGTGCTGCCACTGCCTCCGGCTCCTCGAGCTGCTTGAGGGCCTTGACGGTCGCGTGCACGATGTTGATCGTGTTCGAGGAACCGAGCGACTTCGACAGAACGTCGGCGACGCCCGCGCACTCGAGAACCGCACGCACCGGACCACCGGCGATTACACCGGTACCGGGTGCAGCCGGGCGAAGGAAAACGACGCCTGCGGCGTCCTCTCCCTGAACCGGGTGCACGATCGTGCCCTGGATGCGGGGAACACGGAAGAAGTTCTTCTTCGCTTCCTCAACACCCTTCGAAATGGCGGCAGGAACTTCCTTCGCCTTTCCGTAGCCGATGCCGACGGTGCCGTCGCCGTCGCCCACCACCACAAGCGCGGTGAAGGCGAAGCGGCGACCGCCCTTGACGACCTTCGAGACGCGGTTGATGGTGACAACGCGCTCGAGGAATGCCGACTTCTCTTCCTGACGACCGCCACGGCCCTCGCCGCGGCGACCGCCCTGATTGCGGCCGTTGCCACGACCGCGGTTGTTACGATCCTCGTTTTCGCCCCTCCGACCGGAGGCCGCGGGACCATTGTTACGCTGCTCAGCAGCCATGTGAATCCTCTTCTCGTCCTATTTCCGGGGGGTGGTCACAGAGTCAGTCCGGCCTCGCGGGCACCGTCAGCAACGGCGGCCACGCGACCGTGGTACTTGTTGCCGCCACGGTCGAAGACCACGGCGTCAATACCGGCTTCCTTCGCGCGCTGCGCCACGAGCGAGCCGACCTGCTTGGCCTTCTCGGTCTTCGTGGCCTCCGAGGCGCGGAGGTCTGCTTCCATGGTCGACGCCGACGCGAGGGTGATGCCCTTCGTGTCGTCGATGACCTGAACGTACATGTGGCGCGCCGAACGGGTCACGGCGAGGCGGGGGCGCTCAGCGGTGCCCGCCACACGGCGACGGAGGCGCAGGTGACGGCGGCCGCGTGCGCGGACGCGGCTCTTGCGGTCACCGCGAGTGTGCTTTTCAGCGAAACCCATAATCACTTACCAGCCTTTCCGGCCTTGCGCTTCACGGTCTCGTCGGCGTAACGCACACCCTTGCCCTTGTACGGCTCGGGCTTACGAATCTTGCGAATCTTCGCGGCGGTCTCGCCGACCAGCTGCTTGTCAATACCCGACACCGAGAACTTGGTGGGGCTCTCCACGTTGAACGTGATGCCCATGGGGGCCTTCACGAGAACGGGGTGCGAGAACCCGAGTGCGAACTCGAGGTCGGTTCCCTTCGCGACAACACGGTAACCAGTGCCCACGATCTCGAGCTTCTTCTCGAAGCCCTCCGTGACGCCCTGGACCATGTTCGCGATGAGGGTGCGTGCGAGGCCGTGGAGGGCCTTGTTTTCACGCTCTTCGTTGGGGCGGCGCACAACGATCGAGCCGTCTTCAGCGCGTTCAACGCTGAGGGGCTTCGGAACGTCATACTGAAGCTCGCCCTTCGGGCCAGCGATCTGAACGTGCTGGCCGTCGATCGTCACACCAGTGATGGAAGCCGGTACGGAAACCGGACGAAGTCCAATGCGGGACATTACGGTTCTCCTTTCCGGTTACCAGACGTAGGCGAGGACTTCCCCACCCACACCCTTCTTCGTGGCCTGCTTGTCGGTGAGGAGGCCGGAGGACGTGGACAGAATGGCCACGCCGAGGCCGCCGAGCACCTTGGGCAGGTTGGTGGACTTTGCGTATACGCGAAGGCCGGGCTTCGAGACACGGCGCACGCCCGAGATCGCACGCTCGCGATCGTCGGTGTACTTGAGTTCGATGACGAGGTTCTTTCCAACCTCGGCTTCTTCCTCGCGCCAGTCCTTGATGTACCCCTCGGCCTTCAGAATCTCCGCGATGCGGGACTTGAGGTTCGAGTACGGCATGGTCACGGAATCGTGGAACGCGGTGTTGGCGTTCCGGATTCGCGTGAGCATGTCCGCGATCGGATCAGTCATTGTCATGTCGAATGCTTCTTTCTCACCGTGGTTTCCCTCGCGTGAAGCGGGGACCTGTGGCGATAGTCCTTACCAGCTGCTCTTGGTGACACCGGGCAGTTCACCGCGGTGGGCCATCTCGCGAAGGCACACGCGGCAAAGGCCGAACTTGCGGTACACCGAGTGCGGGCGACCGCACTTCTGGCACCGGGTGTAGGCGCGCACAGCGAACTTGGGCTTGCGCTGCTGCTTGTTCTTAAGCGCTGTCTTGGCCATATCAGTTCTCCTTGAACGGGAAGCCGAGCGCACGAAGCAGCGCACGTCCCTCGTCGTCGGTCTTGGCGGTGGTCACCACGGTGATGTCCATGCCGCGAACACGGTCGATCTTGTCAGGATCGATCTCATGGAACATGACCTGTTCGGTGAGACCGAAGGTGTAGTTGCCGTTGCCGTCGAACTGCTTCGGCGAAAGACCGCGGAAGTCGCGGATACGCGGAAGAGCGGTCGAGAGCAGGCGGTCGAGGAACTCCCACATGCGAGCGCCGCGAAGAGTCGTGTAGCAGCCGATGGCCTGACCTTCACGAAGCTTGAACTGCGCGATCGACTTGCGGGCACGCGTCACCTGCGGCTTCTGGCCGGTGATCGCGGTCAGATCCGCGATGGCACCGTCGATGACCTTCGAATCGCGTGCGGCGTCGCCGACACCCATGTTCACGACGATCTTCGTGAGACCGGGGATGAGCATCGGGTTGGCATAGTTGAACTCGCTCTGGAGCGAATCCTTGATTTCTTCGTGGTACTTGGTCTTAAGGCGCGGGGTGGTCGTCTCAGTCATCAGATGTCCTTCCCGGTGCGCTTCGAGTAACGCACACGAATGGTCTTCGTGCGACCGTCCTCGAGCTCGACCTTCTCTTCACGGAAGCCCACGCGGGTGGGCTTGCCGTCATCAGCCACGAGGGCGACGTTCGAGATGTGGATCGGGGCTTCAACCTGCTCAATGCCACCGGCCTGGCCGTTGTAGCCGGGCTTGTTGTGGCGGGTGATGCGGTTGACGCCCTCGACGAGCACGCGCTGGGTGTCGGGGAACACCTGGAGCACGCGGCCCTGCTTGCCCTTGTCGCCAGCGGTCAGTTCACCCTTGCCCTTTTCGGCGCGGGTTTCGTTGCGCTTGGCGATCTTGTCTGCGTCGCTCGTGCGACCGGTGATGACCTGAACGAGGTCACCCTTCTTAATCTTCATGCTCATGTCACAGCACCTCCGGTGCCAGCGAGATGATCTTCATGAACCGGCGGTCACGCAGCTCGCGGCCCACGGGGCCGAAGATACGCGTGCCACGCGGCTCGCCATCATTCTTGAGGATGACAGCTGCGTTCTCATCGAATCGGATGTATGAACCATCGGCACGGCGGCGTTCCTTCGTGGTGCGAACCACGACGGCCTTCACAACATCGCCCTTTTTGACGTTTCCGCCAGGGATTGCGTCCTTGACGGTCGCAACGATGGTGTCACCAATGCCGGCGTAACGGCGACCGGAGCCACCGAGAACACGGATGCAGAGGATTTCCTTTGCACCGGTGTTGTCGGCGACCTTGAGTCGCGACTCCTGCTGAATCACTAACGTTCTCCTTGCGTCTCGCCGGTTCTCTCGGCGTGAGCCTCGAGCCTTGCGGAACGGATATCGGACTTGTTTTCCGCCACGCTCACGAGTGGGCGCGGCGGCTTCCAGTTCCCGGGCATCAAAAAACCCCGAGCCGGACTCAGGCACTGCCGAAAGGCGATGCAAGGTCTCCGGCTGGGATGGGTCCCACCAGGGGCCCGAGGACCGGGTCCTGTGCTCAGTGGCGCAATCCGTGAACCTTTCGGTTTTCGGGTGCGTACACACAGCAACCCGTCTAGTCTACGGCACGCACGCACTCTTCGTAAGGGGGCGGGGACGCCTTTGCATGTGTGCTTGGTCTCGCTGGGTGTGGCAACGCCTGGTGGGTCGGTGGGGTACGGCGTGCAGCCGTGGGTCCGACGGTGGCCGGCAAGCGTCGGACCTTCTTTTCACACGTGCCCTTCGCCCAGACTCGCATGGGCGAACGCCCGCGCCCTTTCGCGACCCCCTCTTTTCCGCGTGTTTTACCGCGCGGGCCCCGCAAACGGGAGCGTAAGGCTCACGGATGTTCCTTCGCCATGCCACGACGTGAGGGTCGCAGCGCCTCCGTGACGTTCGACGATCGCTTTGACCATGGGCAACCCGAGGCCCGAGCCCTCGATACCGCGAACCTCGCTCGCGCGACCGAGCTCCTCCCATACGAGCGGAAGGTCGTCCGGAGAAATCCCGAGTCCCGTGTCGGCGACCTCGAGCACAATGCCACTTTCGAGCTGGCGCCCCCGCACTTCGATCGCATCGCCCGGCCGCGAGTACTTCACGGCATTGCTCAAAACGTTCACGAGGCACAGGAAGAGGAGGTCTTCGTCGCCGTTGATCGGCGGCAGAGGGCGCGGAGCCGTGGGAAGCGAGACGCGGATCGAGCGTTCGCTCGCACCGGGCACCTCGCGCGCGGTCTCGATGGCGTCGTGGACGAGACGCGAAGGATCGATCTGCGTAATCTCGAGCTGCGTATGCTCGACCTCCCCAATTTTGCGCAGGTCGCTCAGAAGGGAGGTGAGGCGGCGTGATTGGGCGTCGATGCTCGAGCGCTGGCGCTCGGACGGCTCATCGGCAAGCGCCGCTCGAATGCCTTGGATCGGGTTTTTTATTTCGTGGTCGAGTCTGGCGATGAGCCGACGCCGGCTTGCCGTTTGCTCGGCCACGGTTTCGCGCCGCGCCTTGCTCACGGCGTGGCGCGTGTACCACCACGCGCCGAGGGCGGGGAGCACAGCGAGGGTGAGAACCGCGCCGATTGTGAGCGGGAGCCAGGCGAGCGACATCGAGAAGTAGATGTGCCTCGATTCGCCGAGGACGCTCCATACAAGGGAGGCCACCACGCCGATCGCGAGGGGAAGCGCGGCGAAAGCCGAGGCGTAGGCAAGTGGGTGTTTCTTCATGAACGTTCGACCTTCTGGGCGAAGCGATAGCCGAGGCTCGGGACTGTCTCGATATACGTGGGGGAACCGTCGGCGGAACCAATCACGCGGCGGATCTCGGCGATCCGGTGGTCAACGGCTCGCGTGGTCACGATCGCATCGAAACCCCACACGGTCTGCAGGAGCCGCTCACGCGTGAACACTTCGCCGGGGTGCGCCATGAGGTACTCGAGGAGCGCGAACGCCCGTGGCGTGAGCTGGTCTTCTTTGCCACCCACGAAGATCCGCCGGGCCGTGCGATCGATGCGCAGCTCACCAGAGGTGAGTGTCGAGGACGTGCTGAGCGGGGCCGAGCCCCGCGAGCTTCGACGCAGAACTGCCCTGATCCGCGCGAGGAGCTCATGAGGGTCGAACGGCTTATTGAGGTAATCGTCGGCCCCTTCGTCGAGCGCGGATGCGCGCTCGAAACTCTCCCCCACCTGGGTAAGAAGGATGACGGGTAGCCACTCATGGCGTTCGCGGATGCGGCGAAGCGCTTCTCGACCGTCCATGACCGGCATCATGACGTCGAGGATGACGAGATCGGGTTCCTCCTGATCGAGCCTCTCGAGTGCCTCGGCACCGTTCGCTGCCATGCGCACATCAAGCCCGCTGCGTGAGAGCACTCCCCCGAGATGCTCGCGAATCGTCTCATCGTCGTCCACGAGCAGGATGCGCTGACGCGCCGGATCGGCCGGCTCCACTGAACCGGCCGATCCTGACGCGAATGAAGGAGTGTGGCTACCCGTCATAGCGGATCTCCACGCGCCTGTTCTTGGCGCGTCCATCGGGGTTGTCCTCCCCGCCTTTCTCATTGGGCTCAACAGGTTTCGTGTCCCCGTGGCCCGCGACCTCGAGCTTGAGGTCGCCACGCGCCGCGGAGATCGCGTCGGCCACCGCCTGGGCGCGCTCCTTGGAGAGCACGTCGTTGCCGCGATGGTACGGGATGTTGTCAGTGTGCCCGTCGACCTTCACGGTTGCACCCTGGGGAACGTCTTTGACGAGCTCCCCGATGCGTTTCTTCGCCGGGTCAGATAGTTTGTTCGAGCCGTAATCGAAGAGAATGTCCGAGTTCAAGGTGACAACCTTCGTGTTGCCCTCTTGTGTATCGGTATTGAGATCTTCGATGTTTTGCTCGAGCTGGTAGATATTCTGCTCGAGGGGAAAAATATTGGGCTCGTACGTACCGATCGTGCTCGGCGGCTCGGGGGCGGGCGTTTCGTCCCCATTATCCGCAAGGGCCGCTGGCCCAGCAGCGAAGACGAAAGCCGCGGCCGTGAGGCTTACAAGGTGACGCTTTTTCACTTGATTTCGACCCCCTTCGCGACCTCACCCGTCGACCACAGCATCACGTCCATGGTCTTGACGTCCGCCGGCGGCGCCGCGAACGTCGCAAAGGCATACGCGGTCTGACCGGGCATGATGTCCACATCAATGAGTTCAGTCATTGCACGCTCTTGGTTATTCTCCGTCGCAAGTGGCGTGTGCTTTCGGAGGTTCTTCGTGTCGATGACGAATGGCGTCCACCTGTGGCTACCGTTGAGGTAGAAGAAATCCTGCTCCTCCTTCACGGTCGTATTGAGCTTGAACGAGTAGAGGGCGGTGACGGTCTCCCCCTCTCGCTTCAGCCCGTGAAGCGAAGCCGTGACAGTGGCGTTCGGATCCCCCTTGACGACGACAGGAGCCTCCGTCGTGAAGATCGGCGCGGGGTAGTTCGCCCCGTTGGGATCCCCCGCCGCCTGCTGGCCGTTCGCGCCGCCCTGATCGGAACCTGCCGAAGCGCCGCCGGCATCGCTCGCGCCTTGCGCGGGATTCGCGCCGTCGGACCCGCTTCCCTGATCGCCGCCATTGCTGTTGTCTGCCGGGGCTGCCGCGCTCGCCTGTTCCGTGGGCTTCTCATCGCTGCTACCGAGCACGCCGAACGAGCACCCGCTTGCACCGGCAACAAGAAGAGACGCGGCTGCAAGGGCTGCCGCGAGGCGGCGCTTCGTCATCGTGGTCGTCGTCATGGGATTCACTCCTCAAAGTCACGGGAGTCGCTTCTCGCCTCCTCGTTACCTCCACGCTATTGCCCGGATATCGCGGCGGCGTTGCGACGCGGTACCTACTCTGCCATGTCGTGTCGCAGATTTGCGACAACTGTCGTCACGCACATGGCCGTTGGTCACCGTATCGCCAGGAGGGCGCAAACGCCCGCTCAATAGCGGAAGGGGCCGCCCGCTGAGCAGCGGACGACCCCTTCTCGGAGATCTTTCGGGACTGAGCCCGACAGATTTACTTAGCCTTCTCGATGATTTCGACGAGACGCCAGCGCTTCGAGGCGCTCAGCGGCCTGGTCTCCATGATGCGAACAAGATCGCCGACACCGGCGGTGTTCTCCTCATCGTGGGCCTTGAACTTCTTGTGCTTCTTCATCACCTTGCCGTACAGCGAGTGCTTCACGCGCTCTTCGACCTCGACAACGATGGTCTTATCCATCTTGTCGGAGACGACGTAGCCGCGCTGAGTCTTGCGGTACGGACGCTCTTCAGCGACCTGATTTTCGTTCATTACCTAACCTCGCTCGTTCACTCGGCCGAACCGGGGGCCTGGCGGATCCCCAGCTCGCGCTCGCGCAGGATCGTGTAGATCCGTGCGATGTCCTTCTTGACCGAACGCAAGCGAGCGCTCGACTCGAGCTGGCCCGTCGCGCCCTGGAAACGGAGCTTGAACAGCTCGTCCTTGGCTTTCGCGAGTTCTTCGGCGAGCTTTGCGTCATCGAGCTTGTTGAGCTCGTCAGCGGTAAGCTTCGTGGCTGCCATCAGATGTCACCACCCTCTCGGCTGAGGATTCGGCACTTCATGGGGAGCTTGTGCATCGCAAGGCGAAGTGCTTCGCGTGCAGTCGGCTCATCGACGCCGGCAACCTCGAACATGACGCGGCCGGGCTTGACGTTCGCTACCCAGAACTCCACCGAGCCCTTACCGGAACCCATGCGGACCTCGGCAGGCTTCTTCGTGAGGGGGCGATCGGGGTAGATGTTGATGTACACCTTGCCGCCACGCTTCATGTAGCGAGTCATGGCGATACGTGCAGCCTCAATCTGGCGGTTCGTGACGTAGGCGGGCTCGAGAGCCTGGATGCCGTAGTCGCCGAACGCGAGATCGAAGCCACCCTTGGCCATACCGGTACGGGTGGGGCGATGCTGCTTGCGGTGCTTGGTCCTACGCGGAATCAGCATTGGACTCAGGCCTCCGTTCCCTTATCGGCCGGAGCGGCAGCGGGAGCCTCGGTGGCGGCCTGAGCCGGAGCCGAAGCTTCCGCCTTCTCACGGCGGGCGGCGTTGCGCTCGTTGCGGCGGCCACGGGGGCGCTCAGCGCGCGGACCACGGCCCTGGCGCGGAGCCTGGGCGGCCTGCTGTGCAGCGAGTTCCTTGGACGTGATGTCACCCTTGTAGATCCACACCTTCACGCCGATGCGGCCGAATGCGGTGCGGGCCTCGTAGAAGCCGTAGTCGATGTTCGCGCGAAGCGTGTGCAGGGGCACGCGGCCTTCACGGTAGAACTCGCTGCGGCTCATTTCGGCGCCACCGAGGCGGCCCGAAACGGCGACACGGATACCCTTCGCGCCGGCACGCTGCGCGGACTGAATGCCCTTGCGCATCGCACGGCGGAAGGACACGCGGCTCGCGAGCTGCTCGGCGATGCCCTGAGCAACGAGCTGCGCGTCTGCCTCGGGGTTCTTGACCTCGAGGATGTTGAGCTGAATCTGCTTGCCCGTCAGCTTCTCGAGCTGACCGCGGAGACGCTCGGCCTCCGCGCCACGGCGACCGATCACGATGCCGGGGCGAGCGGTGTGCAGATCAACGCGAACGCGATCACGGGTGCGCTCGATCTCGACCTTCGACACGCCAGCACGCTCAAGCCCCTCGGAGAGGAGGTTGCGGATGGCGACGTCTTCCTTCACGTAGTCGCGGTAGCGCTGACCTTCCTTCGTGGAGTCGGCGAACCAGCGGCTCGTGTGGTCGGTCGTAATACCGAGGCGGAACCCGTTGGGATTGACCTTCTGGCCCACTAGCGGGTCTCCTTCTTCTTCGACGGGGCAACAGCCACGGTGATGTGGCTGGTGCGCTTCTTGATCTGGAATGCGCGACCCTGAGCACGCGGCTGGAACCGCTTCATGGTCGGGCCTTCGTCGACGAATGCAGCGGACACGACGAGATCCTGCTCATCGAAACGCTCCCCTGCCTGATCTGCCTTCACGCGGGCGTTGGCGATCGCGGACTTTACGAGCTTCGAGACGGGCTCGCTGGCGGCCTGCGGTGCGAACCGCAGGATCTCCAGGGCTTCACCCGTGCTCTTACCACGAATAAGGTCAACGACGCGCCGGGCCTTCATGGGCGAAATACGGATGAACCGCACCTGCGCCTTGGCTTCCATTGCTGTCCTGCTTTCTTTAGTGAATAGCGAGGGCCATCATCACTACGCCAGAGCGGCGATTAGCGACGACGTCCCTTCATGTCGTCCTTGTCATGGCTGCGGAAAGTGCGCGTGGGAGCGAACTCGCCGAGCTTGTGGCCCACCATCGACTCGGTGACGAACACCGAGACGTGCTTGCGGCCATCGTGCACTGCGAAAGTGTGGCCGAGGAAGTCCGGCGTGATGACCGAACGGCGCGACCAGGTCTTGATGACGTTCTTGGTACCGGCTTCGTTCTGAGCGTCGACCTTCTTCTGAAGGTGATCGTCAACGAAGGGGCCCTTAGCAATACTGCGTGGCATATCTGTTTATCCCTCGTCCTATCAGCGCTTTTTGCCGGTACGGCGGCGGCGCACGATGAGCTTGTCGCTTTCCTTGTTCGGCTTGCGGGTGCGGCCTTCCGGCTGGCCCCAAGGCGAAACGGGATGACGACCGCCCGACGTGCGGCCCTCACCACCACCATGCGGGTGGTCCACGGGGTTCATCACAACACCACGGACGTGCGGGCGCTTGCCCTTCCAGCGCATGCGGCCGGCCTTGCCCCAGTTGATGTTGGCTTGTTCGGCGTTGCCCACTTCGCCGATGGTCGCGCGGCAGCGCGCATCGACGTTGCGGATTTCGCCGGACGGCATACGAAGCTGGGCGAACTTGCCTTCCTTCGCGACGAGCTGCACGGAGGCACCCGCCGAACGGGCGATCTTCGCGCCGCCACCGGGGCGGAGCTCGATAGCGTGCACAACGGTACCCACGGGGATGTTGCGCAGCGGAAGGTTGTTGCCGGGCTTGATGTCGGCGCTCGGGCCGCTTTCGAGCACGTCACCCTGGCGAAGCTTCGCCGGGGCGAGGATGTAGCGCTTCTCGCCGTCCATGTAGTGGAGCAGCGCGATACGAGCGGTACGGTTCGGGTCGTACTCGATGTGGGCGACCTTAGCGTTGACGCCGTCCTTGTCGTGGCGACGGAAGTCAATCACACGGTAGGCACGCTTATGGCCACCACCGCGGTGACGCGAGGTCACGCGACCCTTGTTGTTACGGCCACCCGTCTTGGACAGGGGGCGGACCAGCGACTTCTCCGGCTCACTACGAGTGATCTCGACGAAGTCGGCGACGCTCGAACCGCGACGGCTCGGCGAGGTCGGCTTGTTCTTACGAATTCCCATCGTGGGTTTCCTCAGACTCTCTCGTTTGTCTTCGGGTCACGACCGCTCAGGCGGTCGCGCCTCCGAAGATGTCGATGGATCCGTCCTTGAGGGTGACAATGGCGCGCTTGGTGTCGTTGCGCTTGCCAATGCCGAAACGCGTGCGACGCGTCTTGCCCTGACGGTTGATGGTGTTCACCGAAGCAACCTTGACGTCGAAGATTTCCTCGACGGCGAGCTTGATTTCGGTCTTATTAGCGCGGCGATCGACGACGAAGACGTACTTGCCTTCGTCCATCTGGCCGTAGGACTTCTCGGTGAGGACCGGCGCGAAAAGGATGTCGCGCGGGTTCTTGTGGATCGAGGTCACTTGGCTTCCTCCTCATCGGCCGGGCGAACGGCGTTCACAAAGCCGGCAGCTTCCGCTGCCTCCGGCGTCGCGAACCAGACCTCAGCCTTGGTGCGGCCGTACCACGGCGATTCTTCGGTGTGGTACTTCATGGAGTTGCTGTTGCCCTTGATGGTGAAACCTTCGGGGGCCTTGCCACCGTCGAGCGGAAGGGCGCTGCCTTCGCCGTAGGGAGCTTCAACGGCCTCGGGCGCGGTCTTCGCCTCAGCCTTGGCGGCCACGGGGGCAGCCTCGGTGGTGGACTGCGAAGGAGCTTTCACAGCGGCGAGAGTTGCGCCAGCCACGAAGTCCTCGAGTGCACCTTCGGTGAAGACGACATGGTCAGAAGCCATCACGTCGTAGGTGTTGAGCTGATCGGCGAACAGCACGTGAGCGTTCGAGAGGTTGCGCGAGCTGAGTGCGCCGACCTCATCGTCACGGCGAACGACCAGGAGGAAGTTCGAGCTGTCCGATACGGTAGCGATGGTCTTCGCCACGAGCTTCGTCGAGGGCTTGTCGCCCTCAAGAAGCGCGGTGAAGACGTGAACGCGGCCAAAGCGGGCGCGATCGGAGAGGGCGCCACGGAGCGCAGCAGCCTTCATCTTCTTGGGCACACGCTGCGTGTAGTCACGCGGAACCGGACCGTGCACAACGCCACCGCCGGTCCACTGAGGTGCGCGGATCGAGCCCTGGCGAGCGCGACCGGTTCCCTTCTGCTTCCACGGCTTACGGCCGCCGCCGCGGACCTCGCCGCGGGTCTTGGCCTTGTGCGTGCCCTGACGTGCAGCGTTGAGCTGAGCCGTCACGACCTGGTGGATAAGCGACACGTTGGTCTGGACATCGAAGATGTGAGCGGGAAGCTCGGCGGTGCCAGTCTTCTTGCCTGCGGGGTCGAGAACATCGACCGTCAGGTTGTTAGCCATGAAAATCAGGCTCCCTTCTTCGGACCCTTGACGGCCGAGCGAACCAGAACGATGCCACCCTTGGGGCCGGGAACGGCACCCTTGATGAGCACGAGGTTCTTCTCGGCGTCCACCGCCTGAACGGTGAGGTTCTGGACGCTGTTGCGGTTACCGCCCATGCGGCCCGCCATGCGCATGCCCTTGAACACGCGTGCGGGGGTCGAGGCGCCACCGATCGAGCCGGGCTTGCGGTGGTTGCGGTGCTGACCATGCGAGGAACTCACACCGGCGAACCCGTGGCGCTTCATGACGCCCGCGTTGCCCTTACCCTTGGTCGTGCCAACGACGTCGACCTTCTGGCCGGCCTCGAAGATCGAAGCGTCGATCTCCTGGCCGAGCTCGTACTCCGCCGCATCATTCGTGCGGAGCTCAACGAGGTGACGGCGCGGCGTAACGCCGGCCTTCTCGAAGTGACCCTTGAGGGGCTTCGTCACCTTACGGGGATCAATCGCGCCATACGCGATCTGGACAGCGTCGTAGCCATCAACGTCCTGTGAGCGGACCTGCGTGACAACACACGGGCCGGCCTGAACCACGGTCACGGGGACGATCTTGCCGTCCTCATCCCACACCTGGGTCATGCCAAGCTTGGTGCCGAGCACGCCATTGATGACGCGATCGCGCTGCCCTGTCAGTTCGTTACTCATGTGTTCCGATACCTCAGAGCTTGATCTCGATGTTGACGTCCGCAGGCAGGTCGAGGCGCATCAGCGAATCCACAGCCTTGGGCGTGGGATCGACGATGTCGATGAGGCGCTTGTGGGTGCGCATCTCGAACTGCTCACGGGAATCCTTGTACTTGTGCGGCGACTTGATCACAACGAAAACGTTCTTCTCAGTCGGCAGCGGCACCGGGCCCACGACCGTTGCACCAGCGCGGGTGACAGTGTCGACGATTTTGCGCGCCGAGCTGTCAATCACCTCGTGGTCATACGACTTGAGCCGGATGCGGATCTTCTGTCCCGCCATAGCCTAGGTCTATCTCTTTCTCTAAAACCGCTCTTACATGGAGTGGGCCAGACCGACACCCGCGGTCGGGTGTGTCGCTCTTGCGAGGCGCAAAAAGGCCGCGCGAAACCCATGTCCTTGCGACTGTTCCCTCAAACGATGCGCCCTCAGCGGAGTTTCCACACTGTTCGCATCCTTGGGCTGAGCGTCATCCGGTGGTCATTCCCAGAGATGGGGAACGGAACCGGGCATGGCCGCTCGCGCAAGCAACTCATCTAGTTTGCCACGTATCTCAAATGGGCACCAGGGGCTCAGGCGTGGAACGCCTCACAAGCAGAAAGCGTCTGGCACACGGCTTCCCTACCCAGACCGTTCGTCACACGCACGACGGCGCGCTCGCGCTCCCTCTGCTCGGCACCCGCGGCCGAGGCCCGCCGGGCACCCACTCATCCGCACACGTGCGCAGCGAAGCACCCTAGAGTAGAGGCATGAGTCAACAGCCAAACAACCCGCTCCAGTCGCGAGCATTCTCCCTCGAATTTCCGCAATCGCTCGGAACTTACCACGAGTACTCCGACGTCCAACGTTTAGTCGACACCCTTGCCGACGCCGGGTTCCCCGTCCACAACACCCTCATCGTAGGAACCGATCTACGTCTTATCGAGCGCGTAACCGGACGCAAAACGTGGACGCGCGTCATTCTCGGCGGGGCACTGAGCGGCATGTGGATGGGCCTATTCGTGGGCCTCCTCTTCAGCATGCTCTCCGAGGAGTGGCTCTCAACTATCCTCAGTTCAATTGTGCTCGGCGCGGTGTTCTTCACCGTGTGGGCAGTGATCGGCCATGCCACGAGTGGCGGTCAGCGCGACTTCACCTCAATGACCGCGACGGTTCCGATGCAATACGAACTCCTCGTGGAGCACCGCAACGTCATGGACGCCCGCCGCATTCTTTCCGAGGCCGGTGTACGCCTCGGCGAGGGGGCCTTTGGCGGCGTAGGCCCGGCTGCCCCTTCCTCCGGTCAACCAGCACAAAGACCTCGCGCGCAAAGCGGAGAAACCCCGACTTACGGCCAGCCGGGCTCGACGCCCGCCGACGGCAACGCCGATGCGGACAACGCCGGTGCTGCCACGAGTGACGGCAGTCAGCCAGCGAAACGCCCTACGTACGGTCTACCGTCGGACTCTGCCGAAAAGACCGAACGAGACTAAGCTCGCACGGTCCCTTCACCGCCAATCGAGCGTCCACGCATAGAAAAACGCCCCGGACGAATCCGGGGCGTTTTCCTTTAACTCTGCAGGCTATGCAGCGTCAGATCACTTGATGATCTTGGTGACGCGACCCGAGCCAACGGTGCGGCCACCCTCACGGATAGCGAAGCCGAGGCCCTCTTCCATAGCGATCGGCTGGATGAGCTCAACGGTCATCTCGGTCGAGTCGCCAGGCATGACCATCTCGGTGCCCTCGGGGAGGGTGATAACGCCGGTCACGTCCGTGGTACGGAAGTAGAACTGCGGGCGGTAGTTCGAGTAGAACGGGTTGTGGCGGCCACCCTCGTCCTTCGAGAGGATGTAGACCTGGCCCTCGAAGTCGGTGTGCGGGGTGATCGAACCCGGCTTCACGACAACCTGGCCGCGCTCCACGTCTTCACGCTTGGTGCCACGGAGGAGGAGGCCACAGTTCTCGCCTGCCCAAGCCTCGTCCATCTGCTTGTGGAACATCTCGATACCGGTGACGGTGGTCTTCTGAGCCTCGCGGATACCCACGATCTCAATCTCCGAGTTGATGGCAAGCTTGCCACGCTCGACCTTACCGGTCACAACGGTGCCACGACCGGTGATGGTGAAGACGTCCTCGATCGGCATGAGGAACGGCTTGTCCATGTCGCGAACCGGATCCGGGATCGACTCGTCGACGGCAGCCATGAGGTCCTGAACCGACTTGACCCACTGCTCGTCGCCCTCGAGCGCCTTGAACGCCGAAACGCGAACGACGGGAGCGTCCTCATCGAACTCCTGCGAAGCGAGAAGCTCACGGACCTCCATCTCGACGAGCTCGAGGATTTCCTCATCGTCGACCATGTCGCACTTGTTGAGCGCAACGAGGAGGTAGGGAACGCCAACCTGGCGAGCAAGAAGAACGTGCTCGCGGGTCTGCGCCATGGGGCCGTCGGTGGCGGCAACCACGAGGATTGCGCCGTCCATCTGAGCAGCGCCGGTAATCATGTTCTTGATGTAGTCGGCGTGGCCGGGAGCGTCAACGTGAGCGTAGTGACGCTTGTCGGTCTGGTACTCGATGTGGGAGATGTTGATCGTAATGCCGCGCTGCTTTTCCTCAGGGGCGTTGTCGATCTGATCGAAGTTGCGCTTCTCGTTGAGGTCGGGGTACTGATCGTACAGAACCTTCGAGATAGCAGCGGTCAGCGTGGTCTTGCCGTGGTCAACGTGACCGATGGTGCCGATGTTGACGTGCGGCTTCGTACGCTCGAACTTGGCCTTAGCCATAGTGTGTCCTCCTAGGACTTTGGTTGGGTGTACTTCTGTTGAACGGGTGGGGCGCCCCCGAAGGGGCGACCCAAGCGGTCCGAGAACCAGCGAACAGATCTACTCTACCCGCTAATTCCCGTAAGGCTTACTCGCCCCGCGTCTTCGCGATGATCTCTTCCGAGATGTTCCTCGGGACCTCCGCGTAGCTGTCGAACTGCATCGTGTACATCGCGCGGCCCTGCGTGAAGGAACGCAGGTCGCCAATGTAGCCGAACATTTCGGACAGCGGGACGAGAGCACGGATAATCTTGACCCCGCTCGCGTCCTCCATCGACGAAACCTGACCGCGTCGCTTGTTCAGGTCGCCGATGACATCTCCCATGTACTCCTCGGGAGTACGAACCTCGACGCTCATGATCGGCTCGAGGAGAATCGGCTGGGCCTTCTTGAGGGCCTCGCGCGTCGCCATCGAACCGGCAATCTTGAACGCCATTTCCGAGGAGTCCACGTCGTGGTAAGCACCGTCAATAAGCGATGCCTTGACGTTCACCACCGGGTAGCCGGCGAGAACGCCGGACTGGAGCGCATCCTGAATACCCGCGTCAACGCTCGGGATGTATTCACGCGGGATGCGGCCACCGGTGACGAGGTTTTCGAACTCGTAGAACACGCCTTCTTCAGCGTCGGTAAGAGGCTCGAAGGTGATCTGAACCTTACCGAACTGACCGGAACCACCGGTCTGCTTCTTGTGCGTGTAATCGAACTTCTCAACGGTCTTCTTGATCGACTCGCGGTAGGCCACCTGCGGCGAGCCCACGTTCGCTTCGACCTTGAACTCGCGGCGCATACGGTCCACGAGCACGTCGAGCTGAAGCTCGCCCATACCCTTGATGACCGTCTGGCCGGTTTCCTCGTCGAGTTGAACCTGGAAGGTCGGGTCTTCCTTGGCGAGACGCTGAATCGCGATACCGAGCTTCTCCTGGTCGCTCTTGGTCTTCGGCTCGATGGCCATCGAGATCACGGGCTCCGGGAAGGTCATCGACTCAAGCGCGATCGGGTGCTGCGCGTCGCACAGCGTGTCGCCGGTGGTCGTGTCCTTCAGACCGATGAACGCGTAGATGTGGCCCGCGAATGCCTCGTCGACCGGGTTCTCCTGGTTCGAGTGCATCTGGAAGAGCTTGCCGACGCGCTCCTTCTTGCCCGTATTGGCGTTGAGCACCTGGGAGCCCGTCTCCACGTGACCGGAGTAGACGCGCACATAGGTCAGCGAACCGAAGAACGGGTGCGCAGCGACCTTGAACGCGAGAGCCGAGAAAGGCTCATCGGCCGACGGCTTACGCGTGAGCTCCTTTTCCTCGTCCTTCACGTCGTGGCCGATCATCGGCGGCACGTCGAGCGGCGACGGGAGGAAGTCGATCACGGCGTTGAGCATGGGCTGCACGCCCTTGTTCTTGAACGCCGAACCGCAGAACACCGGGTAGGCCTGCGAGGAAATCGTGAGCTCGCGAATGCCATTCTTGAGGTCCTCGAGCGAGAGGTCGCCCTCTTCGAGGTACTTCTCCATGAGCTCTTCGCTTGCTTCGGCAACGTCCTCGACGAGCTTCTCGCGGTATTCATCAGCCTTGGCCTGAAGGTCTTCCGGGATCGGAATCTCCTTCTGGTACTGACCGAGGGCCGCATCACCCTTCTTCTTATTGAACTCAGGGGCGTCCTCTTCGAACTCCTCGGGCCACTCGTAGGCCTTCATCTCGAGGAGGTCGATCACGCCGCGGAACTCAGACTCAGCACCGATCGGCACCTGCATCACGAGCGGCTTCGCCTTGAGGCGGTCAACGATGGTGCCAACGGTGAAGAAGAAGTCCGCACCCATCTTGTCCATCTTGTTGACGAAGCAGATGCGCGGCACGTCGTACTTGTCGGCCTGGCGCCACACGGTCTCCGACTGCGGCTCGACACCTTCCTTGCCGTCAAACACGGCAACGGCACCGTCGAGAACGCGAAGCGAGCGCTCCACCTCAACGGTGAAGTCGACGTGGCCTGGCGTGTCGATGATGTTGATCTGGTTGTCGTGCCAGTAGCAGGTGGTTGCCGCGGACGTAATGGTGATGCCGCGTTCCTTCTCCTGCTCCATCCAGTCCATCGTGCCGGCACCATCGTGGGTTTCGCCAAGCTTGTAGTTGACGCCGGTGTAGTACAGGATGCGCTCGGTGGTGGTGGTCTTACCAGCATCGATGTGTGCCATGATGCCGATGTTGCGGACCTTGTTGAGGTCCTTAAGCACTGCAAGTGCCACGGGCTATGCCTTTCTGCGCTTCGGTTCGAGGACCGCCGGTGATTACCAGCGGTAGTGAGCGAAGGCCTTGTTGGACTCCGCCATCTTGTGGGTGTCTTCGCGGCGCTTCACAGCGGCACCGAGGCCGTTCGAAGCGTCGAGGATCTCGTTCATCAGGCGCTCGGTCATCGTGTGCTCACGGCGAGCACGCGAGTAGCCAACGAGCCACCGCAGCGCGAGGGTCGTCGAACGACCGGCACGCACCTCGACGGGCACCTGGTAGGTGGCGCCGCCGACTCGGCGGGAGCGAACCTCGAGCGAAGGGCGGATATTATCCAGGGCCTTCTTAAGGGTCGCTACAGGGTCCTGACCGTTCTTCTCGCGGCAACCCTCGAGGGCACCGTAGACGATACGCTCAGCGACGGTCTTCTTGCCGTCGAGAAGAACCTTATTGATGAGCTGAGTGACAATGGGCGAACCGTAAACCGGGTCGACCACGAGCTGACGCTTGGGAGCTGCACCTTTACGTGGCATTACTTCTTCTCCTTCTTCGCGCCGTACCGCGAGCGCGCCTGCTGGCGACCCTTCACGGCCTGGGTATCGAGCGAACCACGAACGACCTTGTAGCGGACGCCCGGGAGGTCCTTCACACGACCGCCGCGAACGAGGACGATCGAGTGCTCCTGGAGGTTGTGGCCTTCACCGGGGATGTAGGCCGTCACTTCGACACCGGAGGAGAGACGAACACGCGCGATCTTACGGAGCGCCGAGTTCGGCTTCTTGGGGGTGGTGGTGTACACACGGGTGCACACGCCGCGGCGCTGGGGCGAACCCTTGAGCGCGGGCGTGCTCGAGGCGACAGGCTTGTCCTGACGACCCTTGCGCACCAACTGCTGAATAGTAGGCACTTGTTCTCTTTCTGTCGCTAGCCACGCTCTTCACGAGGCCAGATCACCTTCTTTGCCCACAGGCGCCGAAGCACCGTGTCCACGGGTGTGGAGTGGGCCGCGACTCGAGGCCGACCCCCGCGTTCGGGTGTGTCGATCTCGACCCGCTCGAGCCTCAGACGAGGCCCGGTGGCTGAGGTACCGTACCCCCGCTCATTCCGCTCGCACGAGGCGAGGCCGCGAGAGGGCATAGGGCACCCAGACACAGTTCATCAGTCTACGTTGCAGGATTTATTTCGGTCAAAGGACTGGGCGGACTTCGTTGTACATCACATGCGGAGAAACTTTGAAGTGTCGCGCAGGCAACAGCAAAGAAGACGGGCCGACGGTTGCTGAGTACCGTCGGCCCGAAATTCGCGAGTGCTGATTTACTCGACGATCTGCCAGTCGACGCGCGCCACTCCGGAGCTCACGCCACCGATACTCTTCATCGCCGCGTAGGAAAGGTCGAGGCAGCGGCCGCCCGCGTACGGACCACGGTCATTGATGCGCACGACCACGCTGCGGCCATTGGCCTTGTTGGTCACGCGCACGCGCGTGCCGAACGGCAGGCTCTTGTGGGCCGCGGTGTACGCATGCGTGTTGAAACGCTCGCCGCTCGCCGTGGGGCCACCGTCCGTTCCGTCGCCGTTGCCGTAGAACGAGGCACCGCACGAACGAACGCCACTCACAGCCTTGCCGCCCTGAGGCGCGGATTCGCTGCGCTTTTTGCGGCTCGGCTTGGTGTCTTTGCTGCTATCCGTGCTCACGTCCTCGCTCTTCGGTTCCTCAGCGGGGCGCTTCTTGGTGCCCTTGGCGATGACCTCGGTGACGGGCTCCTTCGTGACCTCTTCCTTCACGACTTCCTCGCCCGTCACTTTTCCGTCGGTCGTCGAAACCTTCTTGACGATGGTCTTTTCGCCCTTTTCGCCCTTCGTGACCACGCGAGTTTCACCTTCGTAGATCGCGTCATCCTTGCGGGTTTCGGACTTGTAGTCGATCGCCACCTTCTCGGTCTTCTCCTCGGCATTGAGGCGGACGAGGTGAATCGTGTCGCCGTCCTTGAGAACGGTGTCGCGCGAAGGCGTGACCTCATCATCGGCATCAACCGAATCGGCGAAATACTTGTCAAGAAGATCCTGCACCGTGCGGGTGGTCGTTCCCTCAGCGACCCACGATCCGTTCATGCCGGTCACGGTGATGTCCTTGGCCGTTGTCACGGTCACGGCACCATCGAGATCGTCAAGCGCGGTTTCGGGCTTCGGGGACACCGCGGCCCCGTCGGTGTCGATTCCGGCCTGTGCGAGAGCATCGGCAACGGTGCCACCCTCGACGAGAACGGACTGCTCTTTGCCGTCGACACTGAGCTTCACTTCGTCGCGTTCTTTCACGACGATCTTGTCGCCCGAGTCGATGGTCTCACCGAGCGCCGGCTGAACGAGATCGGTGTGGGTCACATCCACACCGTGTGCTTCGAGGATGTCGGACACCTTCGAGTCAAACGTGCGGAAGGTATCCACACGACCGTAGGCGTTCACGGTCACCTCGCTCGACATCGCGTAGGCGGCGCCACCGCCACCGCCCGCGAATACGGTCGCGAGCGCGGCTGCGGCGATGATCGGAGTCTTCTTCTTCACGAGTGTCCTTCGCATTGACGAGTGCACGGGAAGTGTCGCGCGATGGGCGCGAGTGCGGATTTCTTGAATAAGTCCATCTTGTCGCGCCTTCACGCGCGCGAACATAGGAAAAACCAACGCTTGAGCCAAGAGCAACCGCAACTTTGCCATTACTTGACGCTTATCGCGGTCTACTTCACAGCGGTCAGCGCACGCGTCGCATGAGCCGCCATCGCACCTGCGGCGAAATTCCGGCAGGCGCGAGAACCCCGCATTCACGGCGGAAGGGCCGCCCCTCCCCCACTCGGGAAAGAGACGGCCCTCCAGTACGCGCTCGCGCGCGAGGCTCAGTGTCGAATCAGCGGAAATCGGTGTTGAACGGATCCGAGTAGCTGAAGTCGTCGAGGTTCAGGTTCGAGCCGGCACCACTGAAATCAGCGAGGCCGAAATCGTCGTAGCCGGGAACCGTGTACATCTGCGCCTTGGCTTCATCGGTCGGCTCGACCTCGAAGTTGCGGAAACGGGGAAGGCCCGTGCCCGCGGGGATGAGCTTACCGATGATGACGTTCTCCTTGAGGCCCATGAGTTTGTCGCTCTTCGAGCTGAGCGCAGCCTCGGTGAGAACGCGAGTCGTCTCCTGGAACGACGCAGCCGAAAGCCACGACTCGGTCGCAAGCGACGCCTTCGTGATGCCCATGAGTTCGGGGCGGCCCTGCGCGGGCTCCCCGCCCTCGGCGAGGACAGCACGGTTCGCTTCAATGAACGCGGCGTTTTCCACGAGATCGCCAGGGAGGAGCTTCGTGTCGCCCGAAGCCACGATGGTGACGCGGCGCAGCATCTGGCGCACGATGACCTCGATGTGCTTCGCGTGAATGTCCACGCCCTGGCTCACGTACACCTTCTGGACCTCGTCCACGAGGTGCTTTTGCACGGCACGCGGCCCGAGGATGCGAAGCACCTGCTTCGGGTCGACGGAACCCGGCGAAAGCTGCTGGCCAACCTCAACGTGGTCTCCGTCAAACACGAGCGGGGTCACTCGGCGCGAGAGCGTGTAGGTCACGGGCTCGCTGCCGTCGTCCGGTGTCACGGTGAGCTTGCGCTGCTTGTCGGTTTCGTCAACGCTCACGCGGCCCGCGATTTCGGTAATCGGGGCGAAGCCGGCCGGGGTACGGGCCTCAAAGAGCTCCTGCACACGCGGAAGACCGTGCGTGATATCGCCCTCTGCCGAGGCGACACCGCCGGAGTGGAAGGTACGCATCGTGAGCTGGGTACCGGGCTCACCAATCGACTGGGCGGCGACGATACCGACGGCCTCGCCGATATCGACGAGCTGGCCGGTCGCAAGCGAACGGCCGTAGCACTGCGCACACGTGCCCACGGCGGAATCACACGTGAGAACGGAGCGCACCTTCACCTCGGTGACACCAGCAGCGATGAGCTTCTCGATGAGCACGTCACCGACGTCCTCGCCGGCGGAGGCGAGAACGGTACCATCGTCGCCAGCGACATCCTGCGCAAGGGTACGGCCATAGGCCGTGATCTCCACATTGTCGGCGGGCACGATGGTGCCGTCGAGATCCTGGCCAATCGCCATCGTGAAGCCCTTGGAGGTTCCACAGTCGCCTTCGCGCACGATGACGTCCTGCGAGACGTCAACGAGACGACGCGTCAGGTAACCCGACTGTGCGGTCTTGAGCGCGGTATCGGCAAGGCCCTTACGCGAGCCGTGCGAAGCGATGAAGTACTCGAGAACCGAAAGACCCTCGCGGTAGTTCGAGAGAATCGGGCGCGGAATGATCTCGCCCTTCGGGTTGTTCACGAGGCCGCGCATACCGGCGATCTGGCGAATCTGCATCCAGTTACCGCGAGCACCCGAGTGCACCATGCGATAAATGGTGTTGTCGAGCGGGAAGTTCGACTTCATCGCCTCGGCAACCTCATTGGTGGCCTCGGTCCAAATGTCGATCAGCTCGCTGCTGCGCTCGGCTTCGGAGACGAGACCGAGATCGCGGTTTTCCTCGACCTGCGCGGCCTTCGCCTCGTACTTCGCGATGATTTCAGCCTTGTTCGGCGGTGCGACAACGTCGCTGAAAGCGAAGGTCACACCCGAGTAGGTTGACCACGAGAAGCCGTAGGACTTGAGCGCGTCGAGTGAAGCCGAAACCTGGCCCTTGTCATAGCGTTCTGCGAGCGCGTTGACGATCCCGCCGAGGCGCTTCTTGCCCACCTGGCCTTCCACGTACGGGAAGTCCTCGGGGAGGGTTTCGTTGAAGTAGTAGGCACCAAGCGTGGTTTCGAGCGTGATCGCGTCACCCTCGTTCCAGCCTTCGGGGGCCTTCCAGTCCGACGGTGGCACAACATCGGTGAAGCGCACGTTGATCGGTGCGTTCAGATCGATCTCGTTGTTGTCGAAGGCCATGATCGCCTCGGCGATCGACGAGAACGTACGGCCGTGACCGAGCGCCTCCGGCTTCGGGGTCGTCAGATGGTACAGACCGATAATCATGTCCTGTGCGGGCATCGTCACCGGGCGGCCATCCGACGGCTTGAGGATGTTGTTCGAGGAAAGCATGAGCACGCGCGCTTCGGCCTGCGCTTCGGGCGAAAGCGGGAGGTGCACAGCCATCTGGTCACCGTCGAAGTCCGCGTTGAAGGCGCCACACACGAGCGGGTGCAGGTGGATGGCCTTGCCTTCAACGAGCTTCGGCTCGAACGCCTGGATACCGAGGCGGTGAAGCGTAGGTGCACGGTTCAGCAGCACCGGATGCTCGGTGATGACCTCTTCAAGAACGTCCCACACTTCGGGGCGCGAACGCTCAACCATGCGCTTGGCGGCCTTGACGTTCTGCGCGAGCGAGAGATCCACGAGACGCTTCATGACGAACGGCTTGAACAGCTCGAGCGCCATGCCCTTCGGAAGACCACACTGGTGAAGGTGCAGCTCAGGGCCGTTCACGATGACCGAACGGCCCGAGTAGTCCACGCGCTTACCGAGCAGGTTCGCACGGAAACGGCCCTGCTTGCCCTTGAGCATGTCGGAGAGCGACTTGAGCGGGCGGTTGCCGGGGCCCGTGACCGGGCGGCCACGGCGGCCGTTGTCGAACAGCGAATCCACCGACTCCTGAAGCATGCGCTTTTCGTTGTTCACGATGATCTCGGGGGCGCCGAGGTCAATGAGGCGCTTGAGGCGGTTGTTGCGGTTGATCACACGGCGGTACAGGTCGTTGAGATCGGACGTCGCGAAGCGGCCGCCGTCGAGCTGGACCATGGGGCGAAGATCCGGCGGAATGACCGGGATGCAATCGAGCACCATGCCCGCGGGTGAGTTGGTCGTCTGCTGGAATGCCGAAACGACCTTGAGGCGCTTGAGGGCGCGAGCCTTCTTCTGCCCCTTGCCGTTCGCGATCACCTCGCGGAGCTTTTCGGCCTCGGAGTCAAGGTCGAAGTCGAGCAGGCGCTGCTGCACGGCCTCGGCGCCCATGCCACCCTCGAAGTAGTGGCCGTAGCGGAGCTTCATCGCGCGGTAGAGCTGCTCATCGCCCTCGAGATCGGCAACCGAGAGGTTCTTGAAGCGCTCCCACACGTTCTGCACGCGCGTGATCTCCGCGTCGTACTTCTTGCGGATCTGAGCCTGCTCGCGCTCCGCGGAGTCGCGAACCTTGCGCTTGGCGTCGGCCTTCGCGCCTTCTTCCTCGAGCTGGGCGAGGTCCTTCTCGGCGGTGACGGCACGATCGTTGATCGCGGCATCGCGCTCGTTTTCGAGCTCGCGAATCTCAAGGTCGTGGCGGCTCTGAAGCTCGGGCATGTCGGTGTGACGTGCCTCGTCGTCGACCTTCGTGATCATGTATGCAGCGAAGTAGATGACCTTTTCGAGGTCCTTCGGTGCGAGGTCGAGCAGGTAGCCAAGGCGGCTCGGCACGCCCTTGAAGTACCAGATGTGGGTCACGGGAGCAGCAAGCTCGATGTGGCCCATGCGCTCACGGCGCACGGAGGACTTGGTGACCTCCACGCCACAGCGTTCACACACGATTCCCTTGAATCGCACGCGCTTGTACTTACCGCAGTAGCACTCCCAGTCGCGGGTGGGGCCGAAGATGCGCTCACAGAAGAGGCCGTCCATCTCGGGCTTGAGGGTGCGGTAGTTGATGGTTTCGGGCTTCTTTACTTCCCCGAATGACCAGGAACGGATGTCGTCGGCCGTCGCGAGGCCGATCTTGAGCTCGTCAAAGTGGTTGACGTCGAGCACGTGTGTCCTTCTCTCGTCTAGAAAGTCGTCAAGGTCTGAATGGTTGGGGCTGAGATCTCCGGGGTGTGAAGGTCCGACGGTCGCTCGGCAAGCGTCGGACCCTCCCCCGGTGATCGATCAGACCTCTTCGATGTTGATCGCGCCCTCGTTCGGGCGGCTCGACAGGTTGATTCCGAGTTCCTCCGCGCTGCGGAAGATGTCCTCGTCGCGGTCACGGACCTCGAGGTTCTGACCGTCGGCGCCAAGCACCTCAACGTTCAGGCACAGGGACTGCATTTCCTTGAGGAGCACTCGGAACGATTCGGGGATGCCCGGTTCGGGAATGTTGTCGCCCTTAACGATCGCCTCGTACACCTTCACGCGACCCGTGATGTCGTCCGACTTAATCGTGAGGAGCTCCTGAAGTGCGTAGGCGGCGCCGTACGCCTCGAGCGCCCACACCTCCATCTCGCCGAAACGCTGGCCGCCGAACTGTGCCTTACCACCGAGCGGCTGCTGGGTGATCATCGAGTACGGACCGGTCGAACGAGCGTGCAGCTTGTCGTCGACGAGGTGGTGCAGCTTGAGGATGTACATGTAGCCAACCGAGATCTCGTGCGGGAACGGTTCGCCGGTGCGGCCGTCGAACAGACGCGCCTTGCCGTTGTCCTGGATCATGCGCTCGCCGTCGCGGTTCGGCGTGTAGTTCTCGATGAGACCGTTGAGCTCGGTGTCACTCAGGCCGTCGAACACGGGGACGGCAACGGGCGTGCCGGGCTCGCCGTGCAGGGCGTCCTTCGGGAGGTCCTTCGCAGCCGGGTTTGATTCATCGATATCCCAACCGGACTTCGCGACCCAACCGAGGTGGGTTTCCATCACCTGGCCGATGTTCATACGCCCAGGCACACCCATCGGGTTGAGGATGATGTCGATCGGGGTGCCGTCCTCGAGGAACGGCATGTCCTCAACGGGCAGGATCTTCGCAATGACGCCCTTGTTGCCGTGGCGGCCGGCGAGCTTATCGCCGTCGGTGATCTTACGCTTCTGCGCGATGTACACGCGCACCATCTCGTTGACGCCGGTCGGGAGGATATCGGAGTCCTCTTCCGAGTCGAACACGCGAACACCGATCACGGTGCCCGATTCGCCGTGGGGAACGCGCAACGACGTGTCGCGCACCTCGCGGGCCTTCTCACCGAAGATCGCGCGCAGGAGGCGCTCCTCGGGGGTCAGCTCAGTTTCACCCTTCGGGGTGACCTTGCCGACGAGGATGTCGCCGGGAACGACCTCGGCGCCGATACGGATGATGCCGCGTTCGTCGAGGTCGGCGAGGACATCCTCACCGACGTTCGGGATATCCCGCGTGATCTCTTCCTTACCGAGCTTCGTGTCACGAGCATCGACCTCGTGCTCCTCGATGTGGATCGACGTGAGCACGTCATCCTGGACGAGGCGCGAGGAGAGGATGATGCCGTCCTCGTAGTTGTGGCCGTGCCACGACATGAACGCCACGAGAAGGTTCTTGCCGAGCGAGAGCTCGCCGTCGTCCGTCGAGGGTCCGTCGGCGAGAACCGAGCCGGCCTCCACGCGGTCGCCCTCGTCGAAGAGAACGCGGTGGTTGTAGCAGTTACCGGCGTTCGAACGCTGGAACTTATCGATGCGGTAGGTCTGATTCGTGCCGTCGTCCGCCGCAACGGTGATGAGGTCGGCGGAAAGCTCAGTGATGACACCGGCCTTCTCGGCAACGATCACGTCGCCCGCATCGACGGCCGCACGGCGCTCCATACCGGTACCAACGAGCGGCATTTCGGTGCGCAGGAGCGGAACGGCCTGGCGCTGCATGTTCGAGCCCATGAGCGCGCGGTTCGCGTCGTCGTGCTCAAGGAACGGAATCATGGCGGTCGCGACCGACACCATCTGGCGTGCCGAAACGTCCATGTAGGTCACGTCGCTCGGTTCCACGAGCTCGGGCTCGCCACCGGGCATACGCGAGAGAACGTTTTCCTCGAGGAACTTGCCGTTCTCGTCGATCTTCGCGTTCGCCTGGGCAATGATGTGGCGGTCTTCGTCGTCAGCCGTGAGGTAGACGATCTCATCGGTGACAACGCCGTCCACGACCTTGCGGTACGGGGTTTCCACAAAGCCGAACGGGTTGATGCGCGCGAACGTGGCGAGCGAGCCGATAAGACCGATGTTCGGGCCTTCCGGCGTCTCGATCGGGCACATGCGGCCGTAGTGCGACGGGTGAACGTCGCGAACTTCCATGCCTGCGCGGTCACGGGAGAGACCGCCCGGGCCGAGCGCCGAGAGGCGGCGCTTGTGGGTGAGGCCCGAGAGCGGGTTGTTCTGATCCATGAACTGCGAGAGCTGCGAGGTTCCGAAGAACTCCTTGATCGCCGCGGTCACGGGGCGGATGTTGATGAGCGTGAGCGGCGTGATCGCTTCGACGTCCTGGGTCGTCATGCGCTCGCGCACGACGCGCTCCATGCGTGAGAGACCCGTGCGAACCTGGTTCTGGATGAGTTCGCCCACGGCGCGGATACGGCGGTTGCCGAAGTGGTCGATGTCGTCCGTCTCCACGCGGATCTCGGTGCCGAAGCTGTTCTCCATGCTGTCCATGCCAGCGTGGAGGGCAACGATGTACTTGATCGTCGCAATGACATCTTCGAGGTTGAGCACGCTCTCGCTGAGCGGGCCTTCGAGACCGAGCTTCTTGTTGATCTTGTAGCGGCCGACCTTCGCGAGGTCGTAGCGCTTGTCGTTGAAGTAGAGGTTGTTGAGCATCGTCTCGCCAGCATCGCGGCTGGGCGGCTCGCCCGGGCGCTGCTTGCGGTAGATGTCCATGAGCGCCTCGTCCTGCGACTCAACCTTGTCCTTCTCGAGCGTGGCGCGCATGGATTCAAACTCGCCGAACTCCTCGAGAATGTCGCTCTTGGACATGCCGAGCGCCTGGAGAAGGGTCGTCACGGACTGCTTGCGCTTGCGGTCGATGCGTACACCGACCTGGTCGCGCTTGTCGACCTCGAATTCGAGCCAGGCACCGCGCGAGGGAATGACCTTCGCGCTAAAGACGTGCTTGTCACTCGTCTTGTCGATGCTTTCCTCGAAGTACACGCCGGGTGAGCGCACGAGCTGCGACACGACAACGCGCTCAGTGCCGTTGATGATGAAGGTGCCCTTTTCAGTCATGAGCGGGAAGTCGCCCATGAAGACCGTCTGGGTCTTAATTTCGCCGGTCTCATTGTTCATGAACTCCGCCGTGACGTAGAGCGGCGCGGCGTAGGTGAGATCCTTTTCCTTGCACTCCTCAACCGAATAGTTCGGTTCTTCGAAGGAGTGGTTCCTGAAGGACAGCGACATGTTGCCGCCAAGATCCTCAATCGGAGAGATCTCTTCGAAAATGTCGGCGAGGCCGGAGGTCTGCGGAACGTCTTCGCGGCCCGCTGCTTCAGCTTCCGCCGCACGCTCTTGCCAGCGCTCGTTGCCAAGCAGCCAGTCAAACGAGCTCGTCTGGAGCGAAAGAAGGTCGGGAACTTCGATGGGATCGCCAAGCTTCGCGAAGGTGACGCGGGGCGAGGCGGTGCGCAGTGCAGTGGTGTGAGAATCGGTGCTCGAGGCAGCCAAGGGTAATCCTTCCACGGGATGAGGACTCGTACACGCTTCGATAGACTCGATGTGTTTCGGCCCCTCATTCACGACCAACCCCGCTATATGAGTCGAATGAGTTGAAAAAGGGCGCACGAAACACGGGCGCTAAGTTTCAAGAGTATGCGAGAGTTCCCCCGCCCTCAAGACCTCGAGTGAAAAAATTGGCGAGACTGTGGTCACGTCGAGCACCACGTCATTCCGCACTGCCGCGGCGGGAAGCTCCAAGCGTGAGCGTCGCACTTGCGAGGGCATCGAAGTGCTCGCCGTGCGTTGCGACAAGTATCCCGTGTCCCCTCTTCGCAAGCGCCTCCACCCCCGTGACGACAATCTCGACATTCTTGGGGTCCAGGCTCGCCGTTGGTTCGTCCAGAATGAGGATTGGTGGCCTCACCACCATCGCCCTCGCGATCGCGACGCGCGCCTTTCCCCGCCGGAGAGAAGCCGAGCAGGAAAGTCGAGCCGGTGAGACACTCCGAAAAGTTCCGCAAGCTCTAACGCCCACTTCTGCGCCTCTTCGCTGAGGCCTCCCCCTCCCCATCCCCTCGAAGCGCGCACGGGCAGCACAATATTTTCCCTGGCTGTCAAACGTTCGTCCAGAAGAAGGTCCTGAAACACCATGCCGAAAAATTCGGCGCGCATTCGACTAGCCGCCTTCGAAGGCACGCGCGGGGCGGGTGCGCCGTCAACAATGACCTCTCCCGACGTTGGCGGGATGGCAAGCCCCATGATTTTGAGGAAAGTACTTTTCCCCGCCCCCGAGGGGCCGTGAACAACAAGGACGTCTCCGGACTGGAATTCCGCACTCGTTGGCGGAAGGGCGAGGATCTCTTCCTTGCCCACTGCGTAGGCCTTGGTCACACCGTCAGCTCTGACCCAGTGCGTCCCACTTTCGCTCTTCATCGTCTCACCCATGCCGCGGTTTTTACCCCCTGAGAGGTGACGCCATGCCAGGTGAGCGCAACGAGCACACAAGCGGGCACGAGCGCTACCCCACACACCAGTGAGAGAGGAACCGGGTAGGCTCCCACGAGAGCTGCGGGTACGAACGCGAGCATGCTGGGCACAACCCAAATCACCGCTGCAAGGCCGATTAAGTCTCGCAGAAGAGCGGCAGGGCTGTACCCGAGGGCGTTTCGAGCATTGAGCGCGGCGACATTGTCACGAATGGTGCGCACGAAAACCCAGGCAACCATCACGAATAGGGCGAGCACACATGCGCTGAGGGCTGCAACGAAACCAATCTGAGAGCGGCCCTGTGCATCGCCTTGCCCACTCACACTCACAGCGCCGTCATTGTTGGTGAGTGGATCGAGGTCAGCATCCGCGAGCGGCCTCGTGACCTTGGCGGAGTCAATCACCGTCGCTGCCCCCACGTGAGCGATCATTTCATCCAGGGCCTCGGGAGTGACGCACACAAGTACCCCCTCGTCGAGGTCAATGTATTCGTACCCGAGCGCCCCGCTTCGGGTCTGCGAGGAAAGTTCCACGATTTCTGCGGGATTTCGGAACGGAGTTGGTTCCAGCATCCTCGCAACCGATGCGTCGTCCAGTTTGCTTGCGGCAACGTATTTTTCGCCATCCGGTACAGCGCATATTCGATCAAAGGTCGCACCGGAGACCACGACACCTTGCGAGGCTTTTGCGGTCTCGTTGGAGAATGCCCCTAACGGAATCCTAAGCTCGATACTCCCCTTCTGCAGGAGTCCTTGAAGGGCCGCAACTTGGCTGGGGTCCGCGGTGAAGTCCCCAGGAAAAAATTCCGTCAATCGCAGGCTCTCTTGAGCACTGTCGCCGACCGTCCCTAGCCTCAGGTCCCGCTGCGCCACCGTGCTCGACACGGGGAAGGCAAAGACGGCAACAGCAAGAACAACGGGGAGCATAAGAGAGAGCAGAACCGTCCAGTCTTCACGAATGGTGTCTCGAAAGAGGCTCATGACAGCTCCTTTGCTGAGCTAATGCTCTTTTCACTACGCCATTGACCCAGGAGAAACCCCGCGGCCACGGTAATAATGACCGCGATTGACCATCCAATCCCCCACGGGCTTATGCCGATCCCACCCATAAAGCAGAAGAGGCCGATGACGGCGAGAACTGCGAATAACACATAGATTGCAATAGAAACACCAACGTGAAAGACATGCGCACGAGAGTCATCTATCCCCAGATTCGCTCGGACCAGCGCCGCATGCCCGCCCGAAGATCGAAGCAAAGACCCCAGCTTCCAGGCGACCCCAAAAATCACGGTAACCATCACGAGGAACATCACGAAGATAGGGATGCCAAAGAATCCTGCCACTACCCCACCTTCTGGCACGGTAACGCTATAGCCTTCGCTTTCAATGTCTTTTCTCAGGCGCTCTACTTCACCCTCGTTTAGTCCGGGGAAGACGTACAGGCCGCTGGGGCGATCAATCTTATCGAGGTGAACAAACAGAAACGAGTCGCGAGAGATGTCCCCCATAACGAACTTCGGGATCGGGTGCACTTTTGACCGAGAGAAAGTCTTCTCGAGATGATCTCTACTTGGCCCCTTGATGTTCGGATTAAAGAACACCTCGTCGTTTTTTCTGTTGTGCCCGCCAAGGCCCCTAGGGTCGCCAAGCGAGTAAAACCACACAGGCGAAGCTAAGGACTTCACCGACGCCGGCACCTCGTGCACTTTCCTCGAGGAATCACGCACGAATGGATTATCGCCGAGAGGAGCATCGACATATAGCGCCGGTGCCCCATTCGCTACCCGTTCTTCCGGGCCCATTCCGGTACTCACGAGGGCCCAAAATGAGAGTGCACCTGCTGCTAGCCCGAGAACCACCGCAACACCGGCCGCAGCAATAAGACCGATGACGTTAGATGACCGCGACGATGCCATGCCGTCACTGGTTCCCGCCGTCGCGCCACGCTGCCACACCCGAAAACATGAGAGTTGCGGAAGAGATCAGCGCAACCAGGTCTTTCATCGTTCCTCCTTGAACTGCGCTTACTTTCCTAGGCCTTTGGCGGTGAGACTAGCATCACGTTCGTAGCGCCACAAGGTTTACGTGAAAGTATTTCGCAACTTCTGCGAAGCGACAGGGGCCTTGGACCGCACTGCACATCGGCCGTCGAGCAGGGACGGCAACGATGAAGAGCTCGTTCCAGCTTCGATACCGCTGGCCCCCACTTCGCCTCACGCTCGAACTTTTTGAGCTGCGCCTCAACAAAGGGAGCAGTTTACTGGAGGCACTGATAAAAACTCGGCTCTGTACCGCATTCATCAACGTACAGCTCATCCTCGAGCCGGAAGAGCTGCACAATATCTACCTCTTCATCGGTGCGGAACGCCATGACCCGGGCTTTGGGGCGTCGGTGTTTATTGCGGCTGAACCTGCCCTCGTCTTCAGAGTAGTCAGCCACGACGACTGTGTTCACACCTGATTGAGGCGCCTGCATCGCTTGGACAGCGGCTCTGCAGTCTTTCCGGTAGTCGGCTTGAAGGTAGTTCGGGTCGGGTATCTCTACCGGGAAAGTCAGCTGCTGATCACTCGGCGTTTCGACCTCAACGGTCACCTTGTTGAAGCTTGACATCTGGTCCGATTCTTCAGCCGTAAGGAGCCAGCGTGCGAGGTCTGCTTGAGTTTCTTCGGAGCCCCCATGTTCCGACGCCTGCCCGCACGACGCTGTTGCCGTCGGGGCACTGTTCATTCACTCTCGATTCCACCCTGCAGTCGGTGCGGAGTTTTTGCCACTTGTTGTGTCTCCAACCGAGGTGGAGAGGCCGCCGGTCACTTAACGGTCGCTCGCAATCGACCGGTCGAAGAGATCCAGCTGAGCATCAATCACGGCTTGAGCATCGTCATCACCGACATCGGACATGACGACGAAGACATGGCGCTTGCCGCTGGATTTTCCAGCGAGGAAGAATTCTTCGTCGGGAAGCTTGACGTGCACCCCTTCACCACCGAAAGGTTTATCCACGGTGACCGGGGGCGCTCCCTGGATATCTCCACACTTTTGCACAACATCGTTGTAGAAGTCCATGACGTTCATATCGTCGGGGGTCGTCAACGCGACAATCTTAATCATCGACTCCGCATTGGCGGAGCCCGGAGCGGGCCGTCCTCGGAACACGCTCGTCGCAACGGTCGCGGAAGTAAACGAGGTGTTGTTGAGCGTGGTGACCGCATCTGTGCATTCTGGTGAAATGTTCGGGTGCTCAAGTGAGAAGCTCAGCTCGAAGTCGCCCTCTCCTTTGTCGACTTCGACTTCGCTGGGCTTCATGCCGTCCACCGGCAGATGCTCCTCGGTGAGAAGCCATGACTTCACATCATCGGTGTTGCCTGCGGGCTGCTTTTTCCGGTCGGGAACGCCGTGCCCGCCACTCCCCTTCGTGTGCCCGTTTTCGCTTGAACTATGCGAGGTCGACGAGGAGTCCGATCGGTCGTTCTGTCCAGCATCGGTAAGCGCTCCGCACCCCGTCAACGATGTGGCTAGGGCGAGTGCGGCGAGGCCCGAAAACCACATACGTGGGCGGCGAGCAGACATGAGCAAAGTTGAGTTGATCATGAAAATCCTCACCGGTCAGGCGGCATTCGTCACAGTGCGATCAAAAAGGTCGATTTGGGCATCGATATAGGTTTTGGCTTGCTCAGGCTCGACATTCGCAAGGATCATCCAAATGTGGCGATTGCCGTGGGACTTGCCGGCGAGGATCAGGTCCGCGGACCCAAGCTGCACATGGATGCCCTCGTGTTCGGGAAGCTTTTCCACGACCGATGCTGGCTCACCGGGGGTATTCGCGCATTCGGCGAGGATGTCGTTGTAGGCGTCCATGAGGGTGAGGTCCTCATCGCTCTGAACGGCGGCGGCTTGAATCGTTGGAGCGATCGATGAGGGGTCGAACGCCTTAAAGTTTCCTTCGTATTTTGCGACTGCCATCTGCTGGATGGGAATTTCGATCTCATTCACTGCGGCGACAGCATCGATGCACCCTTGCGAAGCATTCGGATGATCGAAGGTGAAGCTCAGCGTGAACGTGTTGCCGGCGGGCGCGCCCCCATAGACACCGTCGACTGTCACGCTGTCAATACCTTCGAGGGGAACGTACGGGGTGTTCGCAAGCCATGTCGCGGGTGAATCGGGGTTGCCGGCCGGCTGCTCCTCCCCTTGAGCTGCGGGGGCGCTTTCATCGCCGGTGGGAGTCGTAGAAGAGGTGTCCCCCGGCGTGGCGCTCGACGTATCGCTCGGATCGCCACTTGCCTCCTCGCTCGGCTCGACAGAGCCTTCACTTGAGGTCGACGTGGGGGCCGCGGGAGAGGTTTCGTCCTTTTTCGCGACGCTGCTCCCGAGCGCCCCGCAGCCAGCGAGGGAGGTGGCAAGGAGCAGTGCAGCGACGCCTCGCGCGGCGCGGGTCAAGGCGGGAGAGGTGGGGGTCATGTCGACTCCTTGAGGGATGTGGGGGTGGAATCACGGCACACCCTACCAAGTGTTATTGAGAGGCGCTTCACACTTCTGAATGCAGAAGGAAAAGGCCGCCCCGAACGGGACGGCCTTTTCTATGCTGGGTGCGCTTAGAGCGCGGAGATCACTTGAGGGTGACGGTTGCGCCAGCGCCCTCGAGCTGCTCCTTGGCCTTCTCGGCGTCTTCCTTCGAAGCAGCCTCGAGAACCGGCTTGGGAGCGCCATCGACGAGGTCCTTCGCCTCCTTGAGGCCGAGCCCCGTGAGAGCGCGCACCTCCTTGATGACGGCGATCTTGGCCGAACCGACCGACTCGAGGATGACGTCGAATTCGTCCTTTTCCTCAGCAGCGGCAGCCTCGCCACCGGCAGCACCGCCTGCAGCGGCAACAGCAACGGGGGCAGCAGCGGTCACGTCAAAGACCTCTTCGAACTGCTTCACGAACTCGGAGAGCTCGATGAGGGTCATTTCCTTGAAAGCTTCAATGAGCTCTTCGTTGGTGAGCTTAGCCATGGGGCTAGTCCTTCCTGTCAAGCGACACCCGCAGGTGTCTGGCGCATGTGCGCCGAGTGTTTGTGTAAAAGGTTGTGCCGAGCGCGTGCATTACGCCTCGGGATGAGACTCGACGCCTCAGCCCTCGTTCTTGGCACGCAGGGCGTCCACGGTGCGCGCAGCCTTGGTAAGCGGCGCAGCGAGAACGAAAACAGCCTTCGACATCGATGCCTTGAGGGCACCGGCAGTCTTGGCAAGAAGAACCTCGCGCGATTCGAGATCGGCAAGCTTCTCAACGTCGTCAGCCGTGAGGGGGTTACCCTCAAAGTAACCGGACTTGACGACCAGCATGGGGTTGTCCTTGGCAAAGTCACGCAGGGCCTTGGCCGGTTCAACCGGCTCACCCTTAATGAACGCAATCGCGGTGGGGCCGTTCAGGTCACCTTCGAGGGAATCAATCCCGGCTTCCCGGGCCGCGATAGCGGCGAGCGTGTTCTTTACCACGGCGTAGGTGGTATCGGCACCGAGCGAACGACGCAGCGTCTTGAGCTGGTCAACGCTCAGCCCGCGGTACTCGGTCAGAATTGCCGCGTTCGACTCACGGAACAGTTCCGTAAGCTCGGCAACGGCAGCTGCCTTGTCAGGCCTCGCCATGGCCCTCCTTCCAGAGGTCTCGAGGCCGGCCTGAAAGCTTCAGTCATGAAAAAAGCCCTGACCGCAGGGTCAAGGCAAAGCGCGCGAGAGTGCGCGTATCGTTTCTTGAGCACCTGCGCAGGCCGCTTCACCACGGTGAAAGCTTTCGGTCCCCCTGATGGCAGGGCGACGACCGGCGGTCTTCGGTGACAACAACTTTACTCCCGCAACCCCCGCAAGCAAACCCCGATAGCGGTGATCCCTCCCACAGGATCGACGCGGAACAATTCGACGTGAATCGGGCCACATTTACAGAAAGGGGACCAATATCCCCGCGGGAAGCGTCGGCCCCTCGCTGCACATTACCGACTGCTCGAGCACACCCGTCGACCCCGCCCTGAAGTCCAACTTTTCCCAGGATTTATGATCTCAACGAACATGCAGGTCAAACGGGGACCTTATACCCCTAGAGAGCTAAGGTGGCGCTTGCGACCAGGTCCGACGCTTGCCACGCCACACCGACTCCAGTCTTGCGCAGCCGTGCACGACCCCGCGACCAAATCCCTTCTTGAACAGGCCTTTTGTCGGTATTTGAAATTTACCGTTGTCAGTTGAGTACCACCCACTAGCAAAGTAGATTTGAGTCACAACGACGTACTTCCCTATTCACTCCACCCGCCAGAAAAGGATGGACACGCTCATGGCAGATGCCACAGCTACGCCCGATGTCGATACCCAAGCGATGATCGACGCTCTCGCCGACAAGGGTGCTACCGCGCTCAAGGATTTCCGCGACTTCACGCAGGAACAGGTCGACCACATCGTGCACCAGGCGGCACTCGCCGCGCTCGACCAGCACATGGCAATCGCCAAGCACGCGGTCGAAGAAACCGGGCGCGGTGTGTACGAAGACAAGATCATCAAGAACATCTTTGCTTCCGAGTACATCTGGAACTCGATCAAGCACGATAAGACCGTTGGCATCCTCCACGAGGATAAAACCCGTGGCGTAATCGAGGTTGCCGAACCCGTAGGCGTGATCGCAGGCGTCACGCCGACGACCAACCCCACCTCGACCACGATCTTCAAGTCGCTCATCGCATTGAAGACCCGCAACCCCATCATCTTCGCGTTCCACCCGAGCGCACAGGAGAGTTCCGCCCATGCCGCGCGCGTCGTGTACGAGGCTGCCGTCGAGGCCGGTGCTCCCGAAAACTGCGTACAGTGGATCGAAACGCCCTCGCTCGAAGCAACGGGCCTCTTGATGAACCACGACAAGGTTGCCCTCGTGCTCGCCACCGGCGGCTCCGGCATGGTCAAGGCCGCGTACTCCACCGGCAAGCCCGCCCTCGGCGTGGGCCCCGGTAACGTTCCCGTGTACGTGGACAAGACCGCGAAGATTTCGCGCACGGTCAACGATCTCCTGCTGTCGAAGACCTTTGACTCGGGCATGATCTGTGCCTCCGAGCAGAGCGTTCTCGTCCACACAGACATCAACAAGGAGTTCGTCGCCGAATTTGAAAAGTACGGCGGCTACTTCCTCAACAAGACCGAGCGCACGAAGCTCGAGAAATTCATGATCACCGAGAAGGGCGGCGTCAACCCCGCACTCGTGGGCTCGAGCGCCCTCAAGATCGCCGAAGGCGCAGGCCTCAAGGTTCCCGCCTACACCAAGGTTCTTCTTGTGCCGATCGACGGCGTGGGCAAAGACCACCCGTTCAGCCAAGAAAAGCTCATGCCGGTGCTCGGCTACAAGGTCGTGAAGGACGCCGCCGAAGGCTTCGAGCTCGCCGATCAGCTCCTCGAGCATGGAGGGCTCGGCCACACTGCCGTGATCCACACGAGCGACGAGAAGCAAGAGCGCGAATACGGCATTGCGATGCGCGCATGCCGCATCGTCGTGAACTCCCCGAGCTCGCAGGGCGGCATCGGCGACATCTACAACGGCCTCATTCCCTCGCTCACCCTCGGCTGCGGCTCCTACGGCCACAACTCGGTGTCGCGCAACGTGTCGGCCATCGATCTGATCAACATCAAGCGAATTGCGGAGCGTCGTAACAACATGCAGTGGTTCAAGGTTCCGAAGACCTACTTCGAGCGCTACTCCACCCAGTACCTGCGCGACATGGAAGGCATCAACCGCGCCTTCATCGTGACCGACCCGGGGATGGTGCAGTTCGGTTACGTTGACATCGTGCTCGAGCAGCTTCGCGAGCGCCGCAACCCAATCCAGTACCAGATTTTCTCGGACGTCGAGCCGAACCCGAGCTCTGACACCGTGTTCCGCGGCGTTGAGCAGATGAACCAGTTCAAGCCCGACACGATCATCGCCCTCGGTGGCGGCTCCGCGATGGACGCCGCGAAGGGCATGTGGATGTTCTACGAGGATGGCAACGCCTCCTACTTCGGTATGAAGCAGAAGTTCCTCGATATCCGCAAGCGCACCTACACGTTCCCGAAGCTCGGTGAAAAAGCAAGCTTCGTCGCGATCCCCACCACCTCGGGCACCGGCTCGGAGTGCACCCCGTTTGCGGTCATCACCGACTCCGAGAACCACGTGAAGTACCCGATCGCCGATTACGCGATTCTCCCCGACGTCGCGATCGCCGACGCCCAGTTCGTGGACACCGTTCCCGCGCGCACGGCGGCTGACTCGGGCATGGACGCGCTCACCCACGCGATTGAGTCGTACGTGTCGACCATGGCCTCGGACTACACGAAGGGCCTCTCGCTCCGCGCGATCCAGATGATCTTCGCGAACCTTCGCAAGTCGGTTCTCGAGGGCGACCGCGAGGCCAAGGAGAACATGCACAATGCCTCCACCATGGCGGGCATCGCATTTGCGAACGCCTTCCTCGGTATCGTGCACTCGCTTTCGCACAAGGTCGGCGCCGAGTTTAATCTCGCCCACGGCCGCACGAACGCGATCTTCCTCCCGCACGTGATCAACTACAACGCGAAGAAGCCCGTCAAGCACGCGCTCTTCCCGAAGTATGAATCGTTCCGCGCCGATGAGGACTTCGCCGAAATCGCCCGCGCACTCAACCTCCCGGCAAAGACCACGGAAGAAGGCGTTGCCTCGCTCGTCAAGGCCGTCACCGAGCTCGCCGAGGACATCGGCATCGAGATGTCGCTCAAGGCGAACGGGGCGAAGCTCGAGCACCTCGAAAAGACGATCGACACCCTTGCCGATCGCGCCTACGAGGACCAGTGCACGCCCGCCAACCCGAAGCAGCCGCTCGTGAGCGAACTCAAGGCGCTCATCCGCGACGCGTTCGAGGGCGAGCTCGACTACAGCGAGAAGCACGCGAAGTAGTCGAAGGCTCTCCACCTGAGTGCATGAGGGGTGGCTCCGCTTGGCGGGGTCACCCCTCATGATTGATACGCGAAGTGAGCTAGGACTGCCCCGAGTCGAAATACTCGCGCACGCGCGCTGGCACGGGTGGAACGTCAAGCATGTGCCCACCCGAGCGGATGGAAAGAGCGCCCACCACACCCGTGGCAACGGCCTCACGTGCGGCGATCACCGAAACGTCGGTGCGGCCACCATTTCTCACAAACTCGAGAAACTCGGTGATGAGTCGAGGATCTGCGCCGCCGTGGCCGCCGTCGGCCCTCGCGATCACTTCCACCTCATCCGGGCGTCCCGCCCCCGAGTGCCGCGAATTCCACAGAAAAATCTGCTCACCAGCACGATCCCCCATGTTTTCGAGGCGCCCCTCGTCACCGATCACCGTATAGTTCCGCCAGTAATCCGGAGTGAAGTGACACTGCTGATAAGAGGCGTACACGCCGTTGTCGAGCATCATGTGCAGCATCGAGATGTCCTCGACATCGATCACGGGATTGAGCTCTTTTTGCCTCGATGGTGGGAAGACTTCCGCATCGAACCAGTCCCACATAAGGCGATCCGAGTTATCGCGTCGATCCTCGATGTCACCGTAGACCTCGAGTCCTCCGATCCCCGATACTCGGCGGGTATACCCGCCGGCGAGCCAGTGGATCACATCGATATCGTGCGCGCCTTTCTGCAGCAGGAGGGAGAAGGCGCGCTCGCGCTCGGCATGCCAATCCTTGAAGTAAAAATCGCCGCCGGCGCCCACGAAGTGGCGGCACCAGATGGCACGCACCCGCCCAATCTTTCCTTGCTCGATCATGTCTTTCATTTGCCGGATCACCGGCATGTGGCGCATGTTGTGACCCACATACAGGCCCGTGCGTTTCTCATACGCGAGGTTCAACATTGCATCGGCATCCTCGACCGAAATTGCCATGGGCTTTTCGGTAAAAGTGGGAATGCGCGCCTCAAGCGTCTTCAGCGCAATCGGGGCGTGCAGATTATCGGGGGCAAGGATCATCACCGCGTCCACGTCACCGCCCGAAAGGAGATCGTCAACCGTGTCCACGGTGCGTACGTCCTCGCCGATAATTTCGCGTGCTTTGGCTTTGCCTCGCTCGGAGGGATCCGCGACAACCGACACGCGAGAGCCTTCACCCGGCTTATGTGCGTGAAGCGCGAGGGGCCCTCGGGCTCCGAAGCCCACTACCCCTACTCGAAGATCTGTGTTCTGCCTCAACGAGTTCTCCTTTCGGGTGCCTTCCAAGAGTGGTCCGCACACGTTCCGTGGGTCTCTATTCCTCTGATAATACGGGCCTGCCCGCCCAGATTTTTCGTCAATAACGTGACTGGACCATTCCCTCTGGGTGCCCTTCCTTCCCGTGCCCTAGGTCCCTACTCCTCTTATCTTTCCGATCATCCGGATCGGTAGTTGCGGCGATCACGTTTTTTGCCATTTCTGACTCGGGCCGCGTAGTCGAGGTCTGATGTCATGGATGAAATACGGCGCACACCCCGCGCCACCCCCGGCCACAACCCGTGCGCCGGCCGCCCCTCGCCCGCTACACGCGGTCCTCAGGAGATCGACAAAGCAAGGATTTATCGATGACGACCAATCCGTCCGCACAAGATTCAGCGGTCTACAAGTACCGGCCCTCGGAACTACGCACGGGCCCCTCCAAGAACGATAAGTCCTTCATCGGCCACCCTGGCGGCCTGCCCTGGATGCTTCAGGTAGAGATGTGGGAACGCTTCAGCTGGTTCGGCATGCGCGCGATCCTGCTGTACTTCCTCACCGATGTCGCCGCTCACCAGGGTCTCGGGCTTTCCGATACCGCCGGTCAGGTCATCGTGTCGGCCTACGGCGCCGCGGTGCTCCTCATGACGATCCCGGGCGGCATCATCGCCGATCGCATCCTCGGGCCGTGGATCTCGGGGCTTATCGGCGGTTCGGTCATCATGCTCGGCCACGTGCTGCTGGCATTCCCTGCCGCGATTACGTCGTGGTCGGGTCTTATCTGCATTGCGATCGGTACCGGCCTCATCAAGCCAAACCTCTCAACCATCGTGGGCGGCCTCTACGACGAAGACGACCCGAGGCGAGATGCCGGCTTCCAGTACTTCTACATGTCGGTCAACGTGGGCTCGCTTGTCGCGCCGCTCGTCGTGGGCTTCTTGCGCGGCCACTTCGGCTACCACGTGGGCTTCCTCGCCGCTGCCGTCGGTATGGCGCTCGCTCTCGTGTCGTTCTTCTACGGTCGCCACAAGCTCGGCGAATTCGCCTACCGCATCCCGAACCCGCTCCAGAAGGGTGAAGGCGCGCGTCTCGCCCTTGGCGGCCTCGTAGTCGTGGTCATCGCGGCCCTGCTCGTCCTTGGTTTCAACGCCCTTCTCGGCGAGCTTCACTCGGCGATTGCCTACTCGCTGTTCGCCTTCGCACTCGTGATGAGCGCCTACTACTTCCTCACGATGTTCAAGAGCCCGAAGGTCACTGCAGAGGAGCGCACGCACCTCGGCGCGTTTTTGCCCCTGTGGGTAGGTCAGATCCTGTTCGTCGTGATCTTCGAGCAGGCGGCCGGCAAGATGGCCTTCTTCGCCGAGAACAACACGGACCGCACGATCGGCAGCCTCAACCTCTCCCCCGAGGTCTACCAGTCGATCAACCCGGCCGCGGTGCTCTTGCTCTCGCCGGTGATCGCGTGGATTTTTACGCGCCGCAAGGGCAAGTTCCCGAACACGGCCGCAAAGTTCGCCCTTTCTCTCGTCATCATCGCGCTGTCGGCCGTGCTCATGGGCTACGGCTTCGGAACGTGGCCGGGCGCGGGCATGCTCGCCCCGTTCTGGTACCTGGGCCTCGTGTTCGTGGTGCAGACGGTTGCCGAGCTGTGCATGAACCCCGTGGGCCTCTCGGTGACGACCAAGCTTGCACCGAAGCAGTTTGCCTCGCAAACCATGACCCTTTGGTACCTTGCGCCGAGCGTCGGCATGGGTCTCACGTCGGTCATCATTGACCAGGTCAAGAGGGCAAATCTCGGTGACTCCGTGTACTACTACGGCCTCGGTGTAGTGACAATCGTGGTGGCGGTCGTGATGTTCCTGATCGCGCCGTGGGTGCAGTCGAAGATGGATGACGTCGACCAGCGTGAGCTTAGTGGCGCACGCGAGGTGGGCGTGAAGGTCGCGAAATAGCAACGCTCTCGATCCCCACATAAGAATCGGGCCCCGCGCAGTGCGCGGGGCCCGATTCTTATGTTTTCCCTTCCGGGAGGAGCGAGGCTCAGGCCTCGTCGGTCTCCTCGGCGAGGTTACGCGTGCGGTTCACGTCGATCGGGACGCCAGGACCGAAGGTCGTGGACATCGTGATCTTCGAGATGTAGCGGCCCTTCGAGCTCGCCGGCTTGAGACGCAGGATCTCTTCGAGCGCCGCGACGTAGTTCTCGACGAGCTGCTGCTCGCTAAACGAGGCCTTGCCAATGATGAAGTGAAGGTTTGCAGCGCGGTCGACGCGGAAGTCGATCTTGCCGCCCTTGATGTCGCCCACAGCCTTGGCGGTGTCCATCGTGACGGTGCCGGTCTTGGGGTTCGGCATGAGGCCACGGGGACCGAGCACGCGGCCGAGGCGGCCCACCTTACCCATGAGGTTCGGGGTTGCCACGGCGGTGTCGAAGTCGGTCCAGCCGCCGGCGACCTTCTCGATGAGGTCGTCGTCGCCGACTTCATCGGCACCTGCGGCGCGTGCAGCCTCAGCCTGGGGGCCGGTAGCGAACACGATGACGCGGGCGGTCTTACCGGTACCGTGCGGGAGGTTGACGGTGCCGCGCACCATCTGATCCGCCTTACGGGGATCAACGCTCAGGCGCATGGCGACCTCGACGGTCGAATCGGTTTTCTTGGAGCCGGACTTCTTCACGATGCGCACGGCGTCGAGAGGCGCATAGTGGCGGCCTTCCTCGATGAGCGCAGCTGCGTCCTTGAATGCCTTAGATTTCTTTGCCATGTTGGATCAGCCCTCCACCGTGATGCCCATGGAACGCGCGGTTCCAGCCACGATCTTCGCGGCGGCGTCAATATCGTTTGCGTTGAGATCGGGCATCTTGGTCTGCGCGATCTCCTTGACCTGCTCCATGGTCACCTTGCCCACCTTCTGGGTGTGGGGCACGGGCGAACCCTTATCAAGGCCAGCTGCCTTGAGGAGGAGGCGTGCAGCGGGCGGCGTCTTCGTGATGAACGTGAACGAGCGATCCTCGTACACGGTGATCTCAACCGGGATGATGTTGCCGCGCTGGCTTTCGGTGGCGGCGTTGTAGGCCTTGGTGAACTCAACAATGTTCACACCGGCGGCACCGAGTGCCGGGCCGATCGGCGGGGCAGGCGTTGCCTGTCCGGCCTGGATCTGGAGCTTGATAATGCTCGCGACCTTTTTCTTGGGAGCCATTGCTCTTCCTTCTTGTCGTGGTTCGGGCGGATGCCGTTCGACACCCTCCCACTACGGTCCCGCGAGTGCGGGTAGGCATTTTCAGATCTTGGCGACCTGCTCGAAGCCCAACTCGAGCGGGGTCTCGCGGCCGAAAATCGACACGAGAACCCGAAGTTTCTGGTTGGTGTCGTCGATGTCCGCGATAGTCGCGGGCATCGTCTCGAAGGGGCCGTCCATCACGGTGACGGACTCGCCCACCTCGAACGCCGGAACGGCCTTTTCCTTGGCCTTCGACGAAGAGGACTTCTTCTTCTCGGGCAGGTTGACCGACGGCGCCAACAGAGAGTAAATCTCATCGAACGAGAGAGGTACAGGATCGGTGCTGTTTCCCACAAAGCCGGTCACGCCGGGGGTGTCACGCACCACGCGCCACGAGGCTTCGGTGAGGTCCATGCGCACGTACACGTAGCCGGGGATGCGCACGCGGCGAACGACCTTCTTTTGGCCATTCTTGATTTCGGTCGCATCCTCCATGGGCACCTCGACCTGGAAGATGTAGTCCTCCATGTCCTGAGTTTCAGTGCGGGTGAGCAGCTGGGTCTTGACGCGGTTTTCGTGCCCCGAGTACGAGTGGATGACGTACCACTCACCGGGGGCGGAACGCAAGTGACGCTTGAGTGCCACGACCGGGTCTTCGACTGTGGTTTCAGAGTCCGCGTCAAGCACAACGGGGGCCTCGGTGCCCTCAGTCGCATCAGCGCTTTCGGGAGCCTCGGTGCTCTCCGGGGCCTCAGTCGTTTCCGGGGCGGTCTCGAGCGCCTCGTTTGCGAGGTCGTCGTTCATGTCTTCTGCCACGAGTTTCGTTTCCTTACTCTTAAGATTTTCAGTGCGCAGTGAAGAGCGTGCGCGCGAGCGAGCCGAACACGAAGTCCATGCCGAACACAAGAAGGATCATGCACACAACGAAAGCCACCACCGCGATCGTGTACGTGACCATCTCGCGGCCAGTTGGCGTGACGACCTTGCGCAGTTCGGCGAAGACCTGCTGAAGGAAAATCCAGCACGCCTTAAACGGGTTCTTCGTGCCGATATTCGACTCTTGCTCGAAGTCGCCACGAGTGGGATCGGTCTCGGGGTGAACGCTCATCGTTTTCCTTCTCCATCTCCACGTCGGCGACGTGGCGATCCGGCGCTGGGGATTTCCGCTTAAAGAAAAAGCAGGGCAGACAGGACTCGAACCTGCAACCTACGGTTTTGGAGACCGTTGCGCTACCAATTGCGCCACTGCCCTGTGCTTCACGAGCACTGCCCGAGGAGCGAAGCCCTCAAAAGGGCCAGATACGATCATAGGCGAATCCTTCGCCCAGGTCTAGTCGCGGGCGTTCTCAGAGCGATTGTGTGACGCACTCGGCTTGCATGCCTTCGCCCACGGCCTACCTTCGCCCTGCTTTACGCTTCCCACGTGGCAGTTTCACGCGACGCCATGGTTTTTCTGACAAGATCGAAGCTATGAGCCTCGATCTCTCCACCCCCGCACAGCACGAACGGCGCCTTTCTGCGCGTCTCGCATCGATCGCCGAGTCGGCAACCCTCGCCGTTGACGCGAAGGCGAAGGCACTAGCCGCAAGCGGAGAGGACGTGATCGGCTTCGGCGCCGGAGAGCCAGACTTCCCGACGCCCGAACACATCGTCGAAGCTGCCATCGCCGCGGCACGCGACCCCAGAAATCACCGCTACTCCCCCGCGACGGGCCTTCCCGAACTCAAGGAGGCGATCGCGCGCGCAACCTCCGAGGCCGACAACCTCGACGTCGACCCCTCGCGAATCGTCGTCACAAACGGTGGCAAGCAAGCCGTCTACGAGGCCTTTGCCGCGCTCCTCGATCCGGGCGACGAGGTCCTCCTACCCGCGCCGTATTGGACGACCTACCCCGAGGCGATCCGCCTTGCGGGAGGTGTTCCGGTGACGGTTCGCGCTGGCGCCGATCAGGGGTACATTCCCGAGGTCGAACAACTTGAGGCGGCGCGCACGCCCCGCACCAAGGTGGTGCTTCTGTGCTCGCCCTCGAACCCCACGGGCGCGATCATGGAGCGACACCAGGTGGAGGAATTCGGCCGCTGGGCCCTCGAGAACGATCTGTGGGTGCTCTCCGACGAGATCTACCAGCACCTCACGTATGACGGTGCTCAGTTCCACTCAATCCTCGATCTCGTACCCGAACTCGAGAACCGCACGGTGCTCCTCAACGGCGTGGCAAAGACGTTTGCCATGACGGGCTGGCGCGTGGGCTGGCTCATCGCTCCCCCTGACATTGCGAAAGGCGTCGCACGGCTTCAAAGCCACTTGACCTCGAACGTCAACAACATCGCGCAACGAGCCGCGATCGCCGCCCTCACGGGCCCCACCGAACCGCTCGACGACATGCGAGCCGCGTTCGATCGCCGACGCCGCACCATGTGCGACATGCTCCGGGAGATTGACGGCCTCTCGCTCCCCACTCCGCGCGGCGCGTTCTACGCCTTCCCCGATGTCACGGGCCTCCTCGGCCGCGAAATCGCCGGGGTGCGGGTCGAAAGCTCCGCCGAACTCGCCTCCCTCATCCTCGAGCGCGCGAAAGTAGCGCTCGTACCCGGGGAAGCGTTCGATGCACCGGGTCACCTCCGCCTCAGCTACGCGCTTTCCGACGCCGACTTGGCGGAAGGCGTGTCCCGACTTCAGAAAGTGCTTGGCTAGGCCATGGCTAACGTCGGCACTCACGCCCCCCGCCGCGAAGGTGAGCGTGACCTGCGCACCCTCCCCAAGGCGCATTTGCACTTGCACTTCACGGGATCGATGCGCCACGACACGCTTCAGGAACTCGCCTCGACGCAGAACCTGCGGCTGCCGCGCACCCTCGCGGAGCAAACGGCGCTCAAGGTCGAGCCGAGCGCACGCGGCTGGTTCCGCTTTCAGCGCTTCTACGACGCGGCGCGCAAGGTCGTCAACTCGGAGACCATCATGCGCCGCCTCTTGCGCGAAGCGGCCGAAGACGATCTCGCCGAGGGCTCGGTGAGACTCGAGCTCCAGATCGACCCCACAAGTTACGCCCCGTTCGTAGGCGGCCTCACCCCCGCGATCGAGATTATCGTGGACGAAGCGCGCGCCATCGAGCGCGATCTCGGCATCTCCATGGGAATCATCGTTGCGGCGAGCCGAATGCGCCACCCCCTCGATGCGCGTATTCTCGCGCGCCTCGCCGTGCAGTACGCGGGCACCGTGATGGGCTTTGGCCTCTCCAACGATGAGCGACGCGGCGACACGAGCTCTTTTGCGGCGGCTTTTCGGATCGCCCGCCACGGCGGCCTCGCGTCGGTGCCCCACGGTGGCGAACTCCTCGGCCCGCCCCACATTCACGAGGTTGTCGACTCGCTCGAGCCCACGCGTCTCGGCCACGGCGTACGCTCGATCGAGGACCCCCGCCTGCTCGAGACACTCATCGAGCGTGACATCGCGCTCGAGGTCTGCCCCGCGTCAAACGTGTCACTCGGCGTGTACCGAGAAATCGGCGACGTGCCCGTCCCACAGCTCGCGCGGCACGGGGCGACCATCGCGCTCAGCGCGGACGACCCGCTCCTGTTTGGTTCGCGCCTGCTCGCGCAATACGAAGCCGTTCGCGCGATGGGCATGACCGATCGAGAGATCGCGGATCTCGCCGCGGGTTCCATCCGCGCATCGCGCATGAGCGAGACGGAGAAGCACGCGCAGCTCGCACGCGTGAGCGCCTGGTACGAGGGCGAAGGCTAAAGACTCTTAGCGGTCGCGTCCGGCGCCGCGGCTCGGCGTCGCGAGAAAGAACATCGGTTCGGTAAAGGAATGCTCGGCGAAGGCGCTCTCCACCGCGCCCGCCACGGTCGCAACGCGGTCCGCCTCCACAAGCGCGATCACGCTTCCGCCGAAGCCGCCGCCCGTCATGCGCGCGCCGTGGGCACCTGCGTCGCGTGCCGCCTCCACCGCGACATCGAGCTCCGGGACAGTCACCTCGTAGTCGTCGCGAAGGGAGTCGTGCGAAGCATTGAGCAGCTCGGCAATGCGTGCAAGGCCCTCGCGAATCGAGCCCGTCTCAAGAATCTCGGCGAACTCGCGCACGCGCTCGATCTCATTGATGATGTGCCTGCTGCGCCTTTGGACCACGGGATCGGTGATGCCACGGCAAGCGTCGGAAGCCCCCTCGAACGGGACATCCCGCAAGCTTTCCACGCCCAGCGCACGCGCCCCCGCTTCGGCCTGCGCCCTGCGCTCCGCATACTCGCCACCCACGAGGCTGTGCGGGGCACGCGTGTCAATGATGAGCAGCGCGAGACCCTGGCCGGCGAGGTCCCAAGGAACGGACGTCGTCGAAAAATCCCGGCAGTCGAGAAGAATTGCGTGGCCCTCCTCGCAAAGGATTGACGCGGACTGATCGAGCCCGCCCGTGGCCGCTCCTGCGAATTCCGTTTCCGCCTTGATCGCCGCGCGGATCCGTTCGTGCGGCGTGGTGCCGAGTTTGCACAGTTCCTCAATCGCCGCTGCAACCGCACATTCGAGGGCCGCGCTCGAACTGAGCCCCGCGCCGAGCGGAACGTAGCCGTCAATCAGCAGATCGACACCGCTCGCGACTCCCCCTTCAAAGCGGTCCGCGAGCGCCCACACGACGCCCGCCACATAAGAAGCCCAACCGTCCACCGCGCCGGGGGCCAGCTCCGGAGCGGAAGCCTCGACCGTCTCGCCGGACTGCACGGAACGCATCCGCACGACGCCCGCATCAGTGCGGCGCGCGGCAACGAAACAGCGGTGCGAGATTGCCATCGGCACACACAGGCCCTGCTGGTAATCCACGTGTTCGCCGATGATGTTCACGCGGCCGGGGGCCGAAAACACACCTTCCGGTTCGCTGCCGAAAGCCTCCCTAAATTCGCGGGAAACCTTCTCGATGGCATCGGCGTCGTGGGGAGCAGCATGCAACTCAGTCATACCCACAAGTTTAGAGGGGCTCGGAAGATTGTGTGTCCTTGTCTGCGCTTTCATCGGCGCGGATCGCCGGCATCTCGATGTCTTCAGGGGCCATCTCCACGATTTCGAATCCCGATTCGCGCGTGTCCGGCTGGAGGTTCTCAAGATCCTCGCGCCAGTCAGGACCGGCCTCGATATCGATCGTGGGGTCGAGCTCGTCCGGATCGAGGTGGACGACGGGAATCGCGGTCGTGAGAGCGCCAGGCTTACGACGGCGCCTGAAGGTCACCATACGGCGGTGACGATTCGTGCCGAACGGCTGCGAAATAGTGGGCACGCGCACACGCCCGCTCGCAAGGAGTGTGACGACATGGCTCGCGACGAGCTCACCAAGAATCACGCCCGCCGAGATCGCGATCGCGATCTCACACGCCAGCAACAGATAGCTCGCACCCGTGTTGCTGCCGTCGCTGAAGCCAAGAAGACCGCGGTAAATCACGGATCCCGGCACCATCGTGATAATCGCGGGGGCAATGAGGATATTGACGTACGCTTTCGCGTGCTGCGAGATCGCCACCGCGAAAACGCCAACGAAGAACGCGGTGATTCCCGTCGCCCACGCGCGTTCAAGCCCCGCAACCTCGATCACAAACGCCGAAGTCGCGGTAAAACCCGGCAGGAGTGTCACCCAGAGCAAAAGGCGCGGCGGTACCTGAAAACCCACCGCATAGCCGAGCCCGATGAACGCCCCCGCGATCGCCACGAGCAAGGTGGAAATAAGCGTCGCCGGCACCGTCGACGTAATCGAAATATCTGCCCCCACCCAGTCGGCAACGAGCATGCCGCCACGGATGCCGATCACGGCACCGACCGTGAGCATGAACGTCTCGAGCAAGCGCCCCGCGGCCGTGACGTACCACCCCGTGATCGCGTCCTGCATCGCGCCTACCGACGTCGAACCCGCGAGCACCATGACCAGGCACGCGACCACCACGAGGGAGGAGTTTGCCGTGGGGTCGAGCCTATTCACGATGAGCGAGATGAGCACGACGATGAACCCGCCCGCGATCTGGGCGTAGAACACCGGAAAGCGCATCTTGTCGAAAAGAATGTACACCTGCCACAGCACGCCCGCGGCGAGGGCCGCGAAGACCGTCACGAGAATGCCTGCGCCGAAGAACATCGCGCATGCACCACCCATGAGGATCCATGCGAGCGTCGTCACTATCGGGCCATAGAACCGCTTCATCGAGCGCACACGATCGACGGCAAGGAGTGCTTCGTGAAGGCCCATCTCACCCTTCACGTACTTGCTCGTGATCTGGTCGACCCGATCAAGCTTCGTGAAGTCGTAGGTGTAACCGCCCGCGGTGCGAATGCGCGTAAACGGCGCCGATTGCGTGTCCTGATAATAGGACACTGAGACTTCCGTCAGAGTCGTTTGCACCGACACGTTGCGGATGCCAGAAGACGCGGTGACGCGTAGCATTGTCGCGGTCACGTCGGCCGCTGCGGCACCGTTCGAAATCATGACCTCACCGATACGCATGGCGAGTTCGAATACCTGGTGCAGGCGGGTCAGGGAAGTGCTCACCCCACCATCGTGGCACACGGCCGGCGGGCCGCGCACGGAAAGGATCAACGAATGGCACACACCGCAATCCACGCGCACGAATCGCTCGCACGCCTGAGCGAAGGCAACGCCCGATTCGCTAGCGGTACGACCCGTCACCCCCACAGCGATGAGGATCGGCGTCTCGGTGTGTCCTCGGGCCAGGCGCCGTTCGCGGCGGTCTTCTCGTGCGCCGATTCGCGCGTGCCTCCCGAGATCGTGTTCGATTGCGGCCTCGGCGACCTGTTCGTCGTTCGTTCGGCCGGGCAAATGGTCGAGAACGCGGTGCTTGCTTCCCTGGAGTTTGCCGTTCACGAGCTTTCGGTTCCCCTGATCCTCGTGCTCGGTCACGAGGGCTGCGGGGCCGTGGCCGCGGCCGAATCCCTCATGGCTCAGCGAGCATCGGGAGCGCCCCTCGTTCTCCTTCCGGGGCACCTCAATGCGCTCGCCGAGCAGATTTCACGGCGTTTGGGGGCCGGCTCTGGCGAGGCTCACCTCAAAACTTCTGCCCTCACCGATGCCCCTCGACCCATGACCCAGGCCGCCCGAAATACCGCGGCAGCGAGGGCGGAGGTCAGTGCGCGCTCGCCTCTCATTCGTGCCGCGCACGAGGCCGGCGACCTTGAACTCGCCCACGCTATTTACGACCTCGAAACGGGACGAGTGACCTTCAGCGGTGCCGAAAATTGACACCGGGGCCGCCGGGTCGGGGCCGCGGAGTCCGGTTAAAGTCCGGGGCTCGAGGCGAGCACAAAAATAAGGACCGCGAGGAGAAGAATCGTCGCGACATCAACCGAGCGGCGCCTCACCACGAGCGCGCCGAGCGCCTCCACGGGGAGGAAGAGTCGCACGGCCGCGAGAGCGAAGAGCAGCGCCGAGAGCATGTATCCGGCGGTCGGGACAGAAAAAATAAGCCCGATCGGGAGCACCACAAAAAAGACAAACCCCAGCGTCACAAGCAAAAGCCGCTGGCGATACACGGCAGCGCCAAGGGAATAGGGTGATCGATTCACGCCTCCATGGTAGCCCGACGTGGTTAGGCTAGAGATACCGCATTGATCGCGGCACCACGCAGTACCGCCTGCCTCACCACAAGGACGTGAACCATCACATGACCGACGTGCGCATCGAGCATGACCTGCTCGGAGACCGCGAAGTTCCCGCCGACGCCCTTTACGGCGTTCAGACCCTCAGGGCCCTCGAAAACTTTCGGATCTCGGACTTCCGCCTCCACCATTTCCCGTCGCTCGTCAGGGCACTCGCCTACGTCAAGCACGCGGCAGCACGTTCCAACCAGCGTCTCGGCGGACTCGAGAAAGCCAAGGCCGACGCGATCGCGAAGGCCTGCACGGAGATCGAAAATGGCGAGCATCACGAGCATTTCGTGGTCGACCTCATCCAGGGCGGTGCGGGCACGAGCACGAACATGAACGCCAACGAGGTCATCGCGAACCGCGGTCTCGAAATCCTCGGGCACGCGCGCGGCGAGTACGAGTACCTCCACCCCAACAACGACGTGAACTTCGGTCAATCCACCAATGACGTCTATCCCACCGCGGTGCGGCTTGCGATCCTGCTGAGCTTTCCCGATCTCGCCGATGCGATGCAAGGCCTCATCGATGCGCTGAGCGCGAAAGGCGAAGAGTTCGACCACGTGCTCAAGATGGGCCGCACACAAATGCAGGACGCGGTGCCCATGACCGTAGGGCAGGAGTTCCACGCGTGGGCGACGACCATGAGTGAGGATGTCGAGAGACTCACGCGTACCGCACGCTTCTTCCGCGAAATCAATATGGGCGCGACCGCGATCGGTACGGGCATCACGACCGACCCGAAGTATGCCTCGCTCGTCGTTGAGGAACTCACCCGCATCACGGGCAAGGAATTCACCCTCGCGGCCGACCTCGTCGAGGCCACAAGCGACACGGGCGCGTTTGTGACCTTCTCGAGCGTGCTGAAGCGCATCGCGGTCAAGATCTCAAAGATCTGCAATGACCTGCGCCTTCTCTCCTCGGGTCCGCGCGCGGGTTTCAACGAAATTAACCTTCCCGCCGTCCAGCCGGGAAGTTCGATCATGCCGGGGAAGGTCAACCCCGTGATCCCCGAAGTGGTCAACCAGGTCGCTTTTCAAGTGATCGGCAACGACCTCACGGTGACGCTCGCCGCCGAAGGCGGACAACTCCAGCTCAACGCGTTCGAGCCCGTGATTGCCTACAACATCCTCAACTCGACGCGCATCATGACGCGCGCGATGCGTACCCTGACCGAGCGCTGCATCGAAGGCATCACGGTCAACGAGGACGTGCTCGCGGGCAACCTCGAGCGTTCGATCGGGATTGTCACGGCACTCGTGCCCGTGATCGGCTATGCGGCATCCTCAGATATTGCTTCGCAAGCCCTTCACACGGGTAAATCGGTGCGTGAAATCGTGCTCGAGAGGGGACTCGTGAGCGAGGGGCACCTCGATGAGATTCTTACGCCGGCGCGCATGACCCAGCCGTACAGGGCAACCGCCACGGGGGCAATCCCCGCGCTCGACAGCTCTGATCCCATCGCCGAGGACGACCTCGAGCTCTAGCTCGGGCCGCCCTCCGCGTAGCGAGCTATTCGTTTGCTTCTTCGTTCTTGCCGCGCATCACGAGCAGCGGATCGGGAGTGCCAACGACCTCGTGGTCCTTCCCCTCATACTCGAACTGTGAGAGGAAAAACTTCATCGCATTGAGGCGGGCACGCTTCTTATCGTTTGAGCGAATGATCGTCCACGGCGCGTACTTTTTATCAGTGCGGCGGAACATTTCTTCCTTCGCGGCGCCGTACGCCTCCCAGCGATCGAGAGACTCGAGGTCCATGGGCGAAAGTTTCCACTGACGAACCGGGTCGAGCTGACGAATGGCGAAGCGCGTGCGCTGTTCCTTCTGCGACACGGAGAACCAGAACTTCGTCACGTGAATGCCGGAATCCACAAGCATGCGCTCAAAATGCGGCACCTGTGTCATGAAGGTTTCATACTCTTCGTCACTCGCGAATCCCATCACGCGTTCGACACCCGCGCGGTTGTACCAGGAGCGGTCGAACAGCACCATTTCACCGTCGGTTGGGAGGTGCTCGACGTAGCGCTGGAAGTACCACTGGCCCTTCTCGCGCTCGGTGGGCTTATTGAGCGCAACCACGCGCGCCATGCGCGGATTGAGATGCTCGGTAAAGCGCTTGATCGTGCCACCTTTACCGGCTGCGTCGCGCCCCTCGAAGATGATGATGGCCTTTTTCTTCGCATCCTCGAGCCAGTACTGGAGCTTGAGCAGCTCGACTTGGAGGTAGTACTTCTCACGTTCGTATTCTTCGCGCGCCATACGCGTGGGATACGGGTAGCCCTCCTGCCACGTGTACACGGGGTTGCCGTACGGGTCGATCAGATCGGGGTCGGGCGAGTGTCCGTCCGCAACCGTGTAGCCGAGCTCGCGCAAGTGTTCGATAAATTCGCGCAGGTTGCTGCTGTGGGGAAGCTCGCCGTTGAGGTCGAGTTCAGGAACGGTGCCCTTTTTACCTTTTTTCATCGCTGGTCTTTCGCTCGTGGGGGTGGGGGTTGGATCCTCATGAGTGGATTCGGGTGGGGCAGGTGCGGGCCCCGGTTCGGGGTTCGGGGTAGGGGCCGACGCTTGCTCGGCTTCGGGTCGCTTTCCAAAGATTCGTTTGACGAAAGCGATCAGTGCGCGAAGTGGCGAGTGCCCGTCGTGTACATCGTGATTCCTGCTTTCTGGCACGCGTCGATCACCTCCCTATCGCGAATGGAGCCGCCGGGTTGCACGATGGCCGTGATACCGGCAGCGATGAGCTGTTCGGGGCCGTCAGCGAAGGGGAAGAAGGCGTCGGAAGCCGCCACCGCGCCGCGCGCACGTTCCTCACCGTCCTCGCCGAGGGTGTTGGCGCGTTCAACCGCAAGGCGGCACGCATCCACGCGGTTGACCTGCCCCATCCCAACGCCTACGGCGGCGCCGTTCTTCGCGAGCAGAATCGCGTTCGATCGGGGTGCGCGCACGGCTCGCCACGCGAAGGCAAGGTCCGCGAGGGTTTCTTCCGACGCCTGCTCCCCGCACACGAGTTCCCAATTCTCGGGGTCGTCGCCGGGCGCCTGGTACCGGTCGGACTCCTGGTAGAGCACGCCTCCCCAGATCTCGCGACCTTCGAGAGCGGAATCGGTGCGCGGCGCGCCCGAAATTTCGAGAATGCGCAGGTTTTTCTTTGCCTTAAGTACGTCGAGAGCGCCGTCTTCGTAACCGGGGGCGACGATGACCTCGGTGAACACCTGGGTGACGCGTTTTGCCATGTCGAGGCTCACCGGGCGGTTCACGGCAATCACGCCGCCAAAAGCCGAGACGGGGTCGGTCGCGTGGGCCTTGGTGTACGCCTCGGCGACGTCGCTTGCTTCGGGCGTGATCGCGATTCCGCACGGGTTGTTGTGCTTGATGATCGCCACGCATGGCTCGGGGTGGTCGAAGGCAGCGCGCAGAGCGGCATCGGCGTCAACGTAGTTGTTGTAGCTCATGGCCTTGCCGTTCAGCAGCTCGGCTTCGGCAAGGGTCGTGGAGTCCTCGAACAGCGAGCGGCTCGCGTCAAGGAAGGCCTGCTGGTGGGAGTTTTCGCCGTAACGCAGTGGCGTGAGGTCCTGTTCTTGCGGATCGATGCCGAGCGTTTCATCGGCGCGAGCCGCCATCCATTCTTCAATCGCGGCGTCGTATTCGGCGATTCGCGAGAAGGCGTCGGCGGCGAGCACGAGGCGCTCTTCGCGTGTGAAGCCGCCGCTTGCCAGCGCCCCTTCCACGAGGTCGTACTGTTCGGTGCTGGTGATGACGGCGCACGAGCTGAAGTTCTTCGCAGCACTGCGCACCATCGCGGGGCCGCCGATGTCGATCTTCTCGACGATGTCCTCGAAGGACGCACCGCTCGCGACGGTCTCTTCGAACGGGTAAAGGTTGCACACGAGGAGGTCGATCGGAGCGATCTCGTGCTCCTCGAGCGCCGAAACGTGCGTCGGTTTGTCACGGTCGGCGAGGAGACCGCCGTGAACCTTGGGGTGGAGAGTCTTGACGCGCCCGTCAAGGATCTCGGGGAAGCCGGTCACGCTTTCGACGGCGGTCACGGGAATCCCTGCCTCCGCGATCGCCTTCGCCGTGGATCCGGTTGAGACGATTTCAACGCCACCCTTGTGGAGAGTGGTCGCGAGTTCGGTCAGCCCGGTCTTGTCGTACACGGAGACCAGGGCGCGCGTAACAGCACGCTGGGACATGCGGGAGGCTCCTTCGTCGTCAATACTCATGCGGTATGCCCTTTAAACCTATCGCGTTCAGGTGAACGTGGCGTGACGGCGAGCGGGCAGGTGAGCTACTGCTTCCGAGCGCGCTGCGCGATCACGTCAACGAGCATTTCGCGCTCGATGACCTTGATCCGCTCGTGGAGGGCTTCTTCGCTCTCACCTTCCTGCACGGTCAGGGCCCGTTGGTCAATAATCGCGCCCGTGTCCACGCCTTCATCGATCTCGATCACGGTCGCCCCCGTGACCTTCACGCCGTAGTCGAGGGCATCGCGCACGCCGTGGGCACCAGGGAAGGCCGGCAAGAGCGCGGGGTGGGTGTTGATCATGCGCCCGCCGAAGGCTTCGAGCATGGGCGAGCCGAGCAGCCGCATGAAGCCCGCGAGAACAACGAGGTCCGGCGCATACCGACCCGTGCATTCGGCGAGGGCACGGTCCCAGTCCTCGCGCGAGTCGTAATCAGCGAGCGCAACGATGTGCGTAGGGATGTCTCGCTCGCGTGCGAAGGCGAGGCCCGGCGCATCGAGGTCTGCGACCACCGCCGCGACCCGCACGCCCGCGAGCGCGCCGGAATCAATCGCCTCAAGGATGGCGCGGAGGTTGCTCCCCGTTCCCGAAATGAACACAACGCACGTGAAATCGTTCATGATCCCACAGTAGCGGGCACGAAGCGCCCGTGCGCTTACGACCACGCGGCGGCTATGCGGCACAATGGGATCCGTGACTTCCGAACCACGCCCCCCTCATGACCAGCCCGCCTTCTCGCCGGAACGCCAGAAAGCGTTCAGTCGCACTTTGCTTTCTGCCGCGATGTGCATGATTGTCGCGTGGGGTGCAACGCTCCTTCCCCTGCCGTTCAGTCTCATCGCGGGCCTCGCGGGCATCGGCGCCCTCGTGTTCCTCGTGCGGCTCATGGTGATCGCGTGGCCAACCCCCGCGCGGCGTTCGGCGAGCGTCACAGCGGCGTTCGGGATTCCTGCCTCGATCGTCGTGATCGGCCTTGCGCTCTTATCGCTCGTGTTCTATGGGCCGATGACCCAGTACCAGGAGTGCCTTGATTCGGCGCTCACGAATTCGGCCGTCTCGTCATGCGGCAAGGATCTGCCGGGCGCGATCCTCGAGTGGCTGCCGTTCTAGTCTGAATCGCGCGTGGGAGCGGGCGCGTTCTCTTGCTCGTGATCGTCGCTGAGCGGAGCCTCGGATCCACCCTCCAACGCGGTGGCGTCGGCTGGCTCGTCAGGCTCGGCTTCCTCGGCAGCTACAGCATCGCTGTGCTCAGCCTCGGTCTGCTCTAAAACGCGTTCGCTCGCGTGTGAGTCGTCATCGCCGTGTTCGGCCTCTGCCGCTTTGCCCTCGGCCTTTTCGACACGTGCGCGTAGTGACGCGGTTCGCTCGCTCACGTATGCACGGCCCGCGCGCGCCTTCCCAAGCACCCACGAATCGAGACCGGTTTGGCTCCATCCTGCAATGAGGGCTGCCGGCACGAGTACGAGGAGCGCGACGGGGAGCATCAGTGACGTGAACTTCGGGCCCACGTGCGCGAGCTGCGCCGTGCCGATACTCCCACTTCCGAGCGTGAAGATCACCGTGAGTGCGAGGAGCGAACCGACCGCATAGGTGAGCCACGCGACCACCCTTGCGCGCACGTCGAAGTGACGGGTGCGCATAGCCAGGAACACCGACGCTCCGATCGAGGAGAGCGCGGGGATCGCAATGAAGGCCCACACCCACGGCGAAAAGCGGCCGGGTTCGGGGAGGGCGCCGAGGATGGGAAATGCGGGGAGCACCCCCGTGAGCGACCCTTCAAAGGACACGTGCGTGTTCGAACCTACCGTGACCGTCCCCGCACACACGAAGGCCGCTGCCCATACGAGCATGGTAGGGAAAAAGGCGAGAGCCGCGAGAACGAGCGCGACCGTGCCGAAAAAATCGGGCTCGAGCCCGCGATGCACGGAGAGCATCGCGTCACGTCGGATCACCATCCACACCGTGAGCGCTACCGCTGTGCCCCCAAAAAGACCGAGCACCAGCACGCCGATCGACCGCAACGCCGCGGCGTATTGCTCGCTCACGAGAGCGAGCAGACCCACCCGCGGCGCGGAATCACTCGAGCGGCGCACGAGAGAGGCCATGAGGCCCGCGGCCCCCGCGATCACAGCAAGAGCAAGGGCACTCACGCCCGCACTCACGGTCACCGGCTGCACCCCCGGTGTTCGGGCGAGCAGGGAGGAGACGGTCGCCATGAGGGCATAGGAAATACCGAAGCCCGCGAGGATAAGCCCGAGCGCCGTAAGCGCACCCCGCTTGAGCGCGCCCGACGGCTCCGTGAGCGTCATTGACCGTCCCGTTCGCAGCATCGTTGTGCCGCACACAAGCGCAAATACGAGAGTCAGCCCGAGCGGAGGAAGAACGGCCGTGCCATCGATCCCCACCCCGGTGAAGGACATCGCTCCCCCGTGGCCGAGCACAACCAGGCACAGCGCCACGATCACGGCATCGAGCGTGCTCGCTTGCGTGAGCGTGTTGAAGCCGTGGGCAACGAGAACGGGTACCGCGACGATCGCGACGTTGATCGTGAACGCGATCACGGCAGCCGTCACGCCAAGGAAGATCGGGGTCGCATCGTTTCGTTTCACAGCACGCTTCCCATGGTCAACGAGGCCGCGACGGGTGCGAGGGGACAAACGGCGGTGCGCAATAATGTGGACATCATGCCCATCTTATTCACGAGTTCCCCCCGCCCCACGCAAGAGAGCCCCCGTTTTACTGTGCGATCGATCCGGGTCGACGCCCCCGCGACTCTCGCCGACCATATCCCCGAGGCCCCGAGCGCCCTGTGGCTTCACGAATCGGGTGGACTCATCGGCATCGGTGAGGCCGCGAGGCTCGAGGCCACGGGCCCGGATCGCTTCGACGCTCTCGCGAACGCCTTTCGCGACCTTGAGGCCAGCACCGATGTCGAGGACCTCGCGAATCTCCGCGGCAGTGGCCTCGTAGCTTTTGCCTCGTTCTCCTACTCCCCCGCGTCCTCGCGCCCGTCGCGCCTCGTGATCCCCCGCTACCTCCTCGGATCCGTAGAGGGCCGCGCTTTCGTCACGTGTGTGAGCAGTGATTCCGAGGAAAGCGTCGGAAAAACCCTCACCGAACCGGAGGAAATCCTCGCACTTTTCTCCCCCGGGAAAGTGCCCACGGTCGCTCCACGCACGATGCAGCCCGCACATTCCGGCGAGGCGTATCGCGGGCTCGTGAAAGAGGCCGTGCAGGAGATTGATGACGGCGTCGCCGAGAAAGTCGTGCTTTCCGAGCGGTTTGATATCGACCTCGGCACACTCGAGGCGAGCTGCCTCCTTCCAGCGCTCGCCGCGCAACTTAATCATCGCTACCCGACAGCATGGACCTTCGCGCTCGACGACATTGTGGGTGCCTCGCCCGAAATGCTCGTGCGCACCGAAGGACCGAAGGTGTTTTCGCGCGTGCTCGCCGGTTCACGCCCCGTGAGCGGGGACGACGAACTCAGTGCCGAAGAACGCCAGGCCTTCCTCAACGATCCCAAGGAGCGTGCCGAGCACGATTTCGCGGCGCGCTCGGTCCGCGAGCCGCTCATGAGGCTCGGTGTGAGCCTGCCACCATCGGAAGGGCCCTTCGTGCTCCACCTTCCCGGGATCGAGCACCTTGCGACCGATATTCGCGGGGTCGCACCTGACGGGCTCGGGATTCTCGAGATCGCGGGGGCACTGCACCCCTCCGCGGCCGTCTCCGGAACGCCGCGCACGGCTGCTAACGAGGTCATCGCGCGGCTCGAACGCGTTGATCGCGCCGGCTATGCCTCCCCCGTGGGGTGGATCGGTGCGGACGGCGACGGCGAACTTGCGATCGCACTGCGCATGGCCCATGTTCAGGGCACCACGCTCACCGTGCAAGCGGGCGGCGGGCTCGTAAGTGACTCAGATCCGCTCACCGAGCACGCCGAGGCACTCGCTAAAACGCGCCCGATCGTGCGGGCTCTCGCTTCGCTCAGTTCCCCTGAAGAGTGACCTTGACGGTCTGCTCCTTGCCGCCGCGATACACGGTAAACGCGTGGGTACTGCCCACCTCAAGGCTGCGCACGTAGGCCGTGAGCGCCGATGAAGAGCCGATCTGCACATCATCGACCTTCGTCACGAGGTCACCGTTCGTCATCCCCGCCTTCGCCGCGGAGCTCCCCGGCGTGACCTCCACGACGTGCGCCCCCTTGATCGTGGCCGAACCAGTACCGGCCTCCCCGTCCTTGATGCGCACACCGAGGAATGCGTGCTGCGCCTTCCCGCTGTGCGCGAGCTGCTCTGCGATGAGCCTGACGGTATTCGAGGGGATCGCGAAGCCGAGTCCAATACTTCCCGCGCCCTCACTCGTGGAAGCATTCGAGGCGATCGAGGAGTTGATACCGATGACCTCGCCCGCGCGATTCACAAGCGGGCCACCCGAGTTGCCGGGATTGACGGAGGCATCGGTCTGGATCGCCGAGGTGTAGGAAGCGGTAGACGGGTCCTGGTTTTCACTGCGCTCGGGGCGCGTAACGACCGGGCGATTGAGTGCCGAGACGATGCCGGTCGTGGCAGTGTTCGCGAGGCCGAGCGGCGTGCCGACCGCCATGACGTCCTGCCCAACCGTGAGCTTCGAGGAGTCTGCAAACGTCGCCGGCGTGAGGTCCTTCGGTGGTTTCACCAGACGCACGAGTGCGATGTCGGTGCTCTCGTCGGTGCCGATCAAAGTCGCGTCGAAGGTGCGGCCATCCGCGGTGGTCACGTCAATAAGGATGGCGCCTGCGACGACGTGGGCGTTGGTCACGATCGTCCCCTTGTCGTCATACACGATGCCCGTGCCCTCAGAACCACCCTTGCCGGTGTCGACGCGGATCGAGACCGCGCTCGGCGAGATCACGCGCGCGGTATCCACCCATGAATCCTCCACAACGTCGCCGCCGTGCCCAACGTTCTCTGCCGGGTTCGACGAGTGGGGGTTGCTGCCGGATCCTTCGCCCGGCGCTCCCCACAGCATGAGCCCGAGGCCCGCGGCAGCGCCGATCGTAAAGATCGACGACACGCACATGCCGACGATGACGAGGACGGCGGTTGCAAGCCATGACGGTGATTTCTTCATAGGCGTGATCTAAGCCCTTCTTCCTGAAAAATCGCTTCCGATTTCCACAAAAAAGACCCGTCGACGCGCACCGTGTGAGGCAGACGACAGCCTCACAGCGAGGTCGCTCGGTACGCAGCGCTCCACCTGAACACCGAGCCCCTCGATCGCCGAGGCGAGATCCACCCCGTGTGGCGTCGTGAAGAAACGCTCGAGGACCGTTCGGGGCGCCTCGCGATGCTCGAGGCCCGAGAAGATGCGCCCACCGTTATCGTCCACAATCACAATGTCGAGCTCGGGTTCACGCTCGGTGGGGCCGATCACGAAGCCCGTGAGGTCGTGAATCGCACTGACGTCTCCGAGCAGGACTCGCGTGCGTGTGCGCGCGGCGAGGGCGATGCCGCTGGCCATGGAAACGGTGCCGTCGATACCTGCGAGCCCGCGATTCGCATGCACGCGGGCACGGCACGCACCCGCGTATTGTTCGAGGTCGCGGATGAGGGCGCTTGCCCCGAGTACGAGGGGCGCGTGATCTCTCGCGCAGGCTTCCCACACCGCGAGCGCGGCCTCGGCCTGCGGGGCTCGATTGTCACTACTGTGCTTCGCGAGGGCGCTACCAAGACTCCTCCACGCCTCGAGGAATCCCTGCTGCTGTGCGACGAGGCTCGAGTGTTCGACGTCGATCAGGGGCACGATGCGTGCGGCATTGCGCGAGGCATCGGGCCATTCGAGACGGCCACTTTCGACGGTGACCTCCATGTCTCTCGCGCCGAGCAATTGGCGAAGCACGGGGCGCGAGAGCGTGGGGTGGCCGAACACGATCGCGGCTTCGGGGCGAAGGGGGTGGCCCCGATCCGCCATGACCCGGGCGAGTGCGTCCGGGTAGCACGGCACGAGCGTGTCAGCCAGCTCGCGCGCGTTGCTGCTCGGTTCGGCAAAGAGCGGGAGGCGAAGGCGCGCGGCGAGCGCGGCTGCCCGATGACCCGACTCGTCACCGTCGCCCGCGACGACCACGGTGCGCGCGGGAAGCGTGGTGAGAGCCGTGCCCGCATGTGGCGCGGGTTCGGCGTGTGCAGGGACGCGGAAAGTGGCATCGGAGCCTTGCTCGGGTGCGTGCGTCGCCGCGAGGGGGTCGCGGAAACCAAGGTTGAGGTGCACCGGGCCGGGGGCGCTCAGCGCAGCGTGGGCGGCCCGGGCGGCTGTATCGACCATGAGACGCAGTTCACTCTCGGTCGCGTCGTGCGCGCCCGGCGCAGGAAGGTCCGCGCTCATCACCGCAAACGGCGCATAGAGTCCTGCCTGGTACGTCGTTTGATTTGCCCCGGTTCCGCGCAGCTCGGTCGGGCGGTCTGCCGTGAGGAGCACAAGCGGAATCCCGCTGTGGTGGGCTTCCATGGCGGCGGCAAGCAGGTGGGCGGTCGCGGTTCCGCTCGTGGTTCCGACGGCCGCCAGCTCACCCGCGCGGCTCAAACCGAGCGCCGTGAACGCCGCCGCGCGCTCGTCATGGCGCACGTGTACCTCGAAGCTTTCCGCCCCCCTCTCGGCGAGTGCACTCGCTGCGTAGGCGAGGGGCGCCGAGCGTGAGCCGGGGGCGAGTACGAGGTGGCGCAGGCCGCACGCGATGAGTGATTCAAGCAGGACGTACGCGGCCTCGAGTGCGCCCGAGCCGGTGCGGGGCGGGGCGGAAATACGCATGCCTCAAGCCTACCGGGGCCAGTACCCGCGCGCCTCGAGAACCTCGGCAGCCTCGGCGATCCTGGCCTGCCATACACGCGTGCGTTCCTCGGGGGCGCGATGCTTCTCGAGCAATTCCTCGCTCACCTCGACGCGGCCCGCGGGAAGCGTGCCGTCCTCACTCACGAGGGGCGCTTCAGTCACGTCGCCCTTCAGTAGGCGCGCCGTTCCGAGCCCGCACGCGTGCTCGATATCGGGAAGCGCCGCCGCAAACGCAAGGCCGGCGCTGAGCCCCACCGACGTCTCGAGCGCACTCGAGACCACGACGGGAAGGCCCGCCTGCTCCGCGAGCGCGAGGGCGCGGCGCACTCCCCCGAGCGGCTGCGCCTTCATCACGAGGATATCGGCGGCCTTCGCCCGTGCCACCGCAAGGGGATCCTCGGCCTTGCGCACCGATTCATCCGCGGCGATCTTGACGTGCACCTCACGCCGCACCTCGGCAAGCTCGCGCACGCTCACGCACGGCTGCTCAACGTACTCGAGGCCACCAGCCGCGCGGTCGAGCTCGCGAATCTTCTCGATTGCCTCGCGCACGCCCCACGCCGAGTTGGCGTCAACACGAATGCGCGCTTCATCGCCGAGGGCTTCGCGCACGGCCGCGACGCGAGCCAGATCATCGCTGTGGGCGCAGCTGGCGTCGGACACCTTCACCTTTGCGGTGGCGGCGCCAAACGACCGGGCAAGCGTGTACGCACGCTCGGGGCTCACCACGGGAATGGTCGCGTTGATCGGGATGCGAACTCGCGCGGGTTCGGGGAACGGGAGTGTGGCCTGCTCGAGTGCGGCGGCGAGCCAGGCCGACGCTTCTTCAGGTCCGTATTCGAGAAATGGTGAGAACTCCCCCCAACCCTCGGGGCCACGCAGGAGAGCCGCTTCGCGCACGTCGATGCCGCGAAAGCGCGTGCGCATGGGGATGCGCACGATCTCGATGCGCTCGATCTGTCCTTCGAATTGCATAGGAGTTGTGGGGGAAATGGCGTCTCCAAGCCGAACTGCATAGAACCGAATTGCATAAGAGTTGTGGGGGTTATCCGCGAGGTCTCACCCCTCGCAAACCCCCACAACCCCTATGTAATCCACGGGATAAGGGAGGGACTACTCGTTGTCGCCACCCGTCACGTTCACGGCCTCGCTCGCGATCGCCGCATCGTGCTGCTCATCGTCCCACACCCAGTTCGCGACCTCGGGAATGTCCGCGCCATGGGTGAACGCGTACTGGCGGGCGCGGATGCGTTCATCCGCCATGCGCTGGCGCAGGCCCGCGTAACGCGTGCCGAGCGAATCGACGTGGTCGATCACGTCCATCACAAGGTGGAAGCGGTCGATGTCGTTACGCATGAGCATGTCGAACGGCGTGGTTGTCGTGCCCTCTTCCTTGTACCCGCGCACGTGAATGCGCGCGTTCGGGTCGTGACGGTACGCGAGACGGTGAATGAGCCACGGGTAGCCGTGGTACGCAAACACGACCGGAATGTCCTTGCCGAAGAGACCGTCGAAGTCCTTCTCGGAAAGACCGTGCGGGTGCTCGCGCTCGTGCTGGAGACGCATGAGATCCACGACGTTCACGACGCGCACGCGCAGCTCGGGGATCTCCTCGCGGAGAATCTTCGCCGCCGCGAGGGTCTCGATCGTCGGGATGTCGCCGGCGCAGCCGAGCACAACGTCCACGCCTTCGCCATCCACCTCGGTTCCTGCCCACTCCCAAATGCCGATACCGCGCGTGCAGTGCACGATCGCCTCGTCCATCGTGAGCCAGTTCGGGTTCGGTTGCTTGCCGGCAACGACCACGTTGATGTACTGGCGCGAACGCAAGCAGTGATCGTAGGTCGACAGGAGCGTGTTCGCATCCGGCGGAAGGTACACGCGCACGACTTCGCTCTTTTTGTTCACCACGTGGTCGATGAAGCCCGGATCCTGGTGGCTAAAGCCGTTGTGGTCCTGACGCCACACGTGCGAACTCAGAAGGTAGTTGAGTGAAGCGATGGGGCGGCGCCATTCGATCTCATTCGTGACCTTGAGCCACTTGGCGTGCTGGTTCACCATCGAATCGACGATGTGAATGAACGCCTCGTAGCTCGAGAACAGGCCGTGGCGGCCCGTGAGCAGGTAGCCCTCGAGCCAGCCCTGCATCTGATGCTCGGAGAGCATCTCCATGACGCGGCCTTCTTGCGCGAGATTCTCAGCGGCATCATGCTCCTCGAACTCGCCATTCCACTGCTTTCCCGAAACCTCGTAGATCGCCTGGAGGCGGTTCGAAGCGGTTTCATCGGGGCCGAACACGCGGAAATTGTGCATGTTGTTCTTCACCACGTCGCGAAGCCACGTGCCGAGCACGCGGGTCGCTTCGGCGTTCGTGCCGCCGTGGTGGGGAACGTCGACGCCGTACTCGCGGAAGTCGGGGAGCACGAGGTCGTGGAGGACCTCGCCGCCGTTGGTGATGGGGTTCGCGCTCATGCGCTTGTCCCCCGCGGGTGCCGCATCGACGATCTCATCGATGAAGGCGCCATCCTCGTTCACAAGTTCATCGATGTTGTACGACTCGAGCCATTCGCGCAGGTCGTTCAAGTGCTCGTCGGTGTCGCGTGCGCTCGCGAGCGGCACCTGGTGGCTGCGCCACGAGCCCTCGGTCTTCTTGCCGTCGATTTCCTTCGGGCCGGTCCAGCCCTTCGGGGTACGGAACACGATCATCGGCCACAGGGGGCGCTCGATGTCGCCCTCGGCGGCGCGCTTCTTGATGTCGGCGATCATGTCGAGCACCTCGTCGAGCACCGCAGCGAAACGCTTGTGGGTTTCCTCGATCGGCTCGTCGTCGAAGCCCCCTTCGAAGAAGAACGGCGTGTGGCCGTAGCCGACCATGAGTGAACGCAGCTCGTCGTCGCTAATGCGTGCGAGAACGGTGGGGTTCGCGATCTTGTACCCGTTGAGGTGCAGAATCGGGAGCACAACGCCATCGTTCTTCGGGTTGAGGAACTTGTTCGAGTGCCAGCTCGTCGCGAGCGGACCGGTCTCTGCTTCGCCGTCGCCCACGACGGTGAACGCAATCTGGTCGGGATTGTCGAGAACGGCGCCGTAGGCGTGCGACAGGGCGTAGCCGAGCTCGCCGCCTTCATGGATTGAACCGGGGGTTTCGGGGGCGACGTGCGAAGGGATGCCGCCCGGGAAGGAGAACTGCGTGAACAGCTTCTTGAGACCGCGCTCGTCCTTCGTGATCGCGGGGTAGGTCTCGGTGTACGTGCCTTCGAGGTAGCTCGCGGCCACAAGACCGGGGCCGCCGTGGCCCGGACCGGTCACGTAGAACGCGTTGAGGCCGCGCTGTTTAATCGCGCGGTTGGCGTGCGCGTACAGGAACGTGAGGCCCGGGGTTGTGCCCCAGTGGCCCAGCAGGCGCGGCTTCACGTCATCGCGCGAGAGTGGCTCGCGCAGGAGCGGATTGTTCATGAGGTAGATCTGGCCCACCGAAAGGTAATTCGCGGCGCGCCACCACGAGTTGATCTGATGAGCTTCTTCAGCGGTGAGTGGATGGGATGGCTCGTTCGGCCATTCGTGTGCGGAGCTCATGTCTCTCCCTGCCCATAACTGGGACTTGCACTAGTGGGGCGACACGACGCAGGGCGGCAGGCCACTCATGCGCCAATGCCGATTGCACAATGTAGTCTACGCCTCATTTTTGACGGGCCCCTTGACCGTTCTGGGCTCGAGACGGCGTGCTTTTCACACGAACCTTTAAGCTTGAAAACATGACAGCAGCACCCCTCCCTTCTCCCGTATCGGCGACGTTCGATCCCGATCGTTGGCGCGACATCACCGAGGAGGAACTCGGCTCCGCTCCCTTCACGGACATCACCTACCATCGCGCGGTTGAACGCACGCGCGATGAGCGCGGCGAGGCTCTCACGCGTGACCTCAATGCCGTGCGCATCGCCTTCGATCGCCCCGAGGTACGCAATGCCTTTCGCCCCCACACGGTGGATGAGCTCTACCGCGCGCTCGATCACGCGCGCCTCGACCCCGGGGTTGGCGTCATCATTCTCACGGGCAACGGCCCCGCCCCGAAGGACGGCGTGTGGGCGTTTTGCTCGGGCGGGGATCAGCGGATCCGCTCGCGCAGCGGGTACCGCTATGCCGACGGCGACACGGCCGAATCGATCCGACCGGAAAGCACAGGCCGCCTCCACATCCTCGAAGTCCAGCGCCTCATTCGCACAATGGGCAAGGTCGTGATCGCTGCGGTCAACGGCTGGGCCGCCGGCGGTGGTCACTCTCTGCACGTCGTTGCCGACCTTTCGATCGCGAGCCGAGAGCATGCGCGCTTTAAGCAGACCGATGCGAACGTGGGCAGCTTCGACGGCGGCTACGGAAGCGCGTACCTCGCGAAACAAGTCGGGCAAAAGCGCGCGCGAGAAATCTTCTTCCTCGCCGAGGAGTATTCGGCGGAGGAGGCCTACAACTGGGGTGCTGTCAACCGCGTCGTGCCCCACGAGGAACTCGAAAACGAGGCCCTGCGCATGGCACGCGTGATCGGCACGAAGTCCCCGCAGGCGATCCGCATGCTCAAGTTCGCCTTCAACCTCGCCGACGACGGCCTCATGGGCCAACAGGTTTTCGCGGGCGAGGCCACCCGCCTTGCCTACATGACCGACGAAGCGGTTGAAGGGCGCGATGCCTTCCTCGAAAGGCGCGATCCCGATTGGTCGGCCTTTCCCCACCCGCAGGGTTAGGGTTCAGACGCTTCACCGGCAAACGTCGGAAAAGGATCTTTGACAGAAAGGAGCCCGCGTGAGCACCCAAGGCGCACCTGAGCGCGAGTCGTTGCCGTGGCTGGCGCCCGGCCCGTTCGACGGAACCGTCGCGTCGCAAGTGGAGTATGCCCGTGCGATTGGGGAGGCCCTCGCGGGCACCGCGCGCGTGTGGCTCGGCGCCCATAAGCGCCCGGAGCTCATCGGTGCGCTCGAGTGCGGCAAGCCGCGAGAAAGTGCGTGTGCAGGCTGCACGTGCACACGCTCCAACGCGGGCGTAAGCGAGCCTGATCCGAGCGAGATCGCCCTCGTCGTGCCGACCTCGGGTTCGACGGGCACGCCGAAGTCGGTCGCGCATTCAGTGCAGAGCCTCAAGGCGTCGATTCATGCGACGGCCTACGAGTTTGGCTCACACGGCGCGTGGATGCTATTTCTGCCGCCCACGCACATTGCGGGCATACAGGTCATCGCTCGGGCCTGCGTGGCAAGCACGCTTCTGGGACTCGACGATCACGATGCTCTTCCTGGCGCACTCGCGCCTCTTGTGGACCTGTCAAGCCATTTCGATGCGGCGGTGCTGACGGGTGCGATGGAGCGCTGGGACGCACGTGTCCGCAGCGATGAGGCCCTCGCTGATCTGCCGCTTTACACTTCCTTCGTTCCCACGCAGCTTGAACGAATCGTGAGCGCGGCAGAAGCGGGAGACGCCGAGATCGCGCGCGCCCTCTCCCGTTTTGAGGCGATCCTCGTGGGCGGCGCCGCGACTGCGCCCGCACTCCTCGATCGCGCGCGAAAGCTCGGCGCGCGAATCGTCACGACGTACGGCTCGAGTGAGACCGCCGGTGGCTGCGTCTACAACGGTCTCCCCCTCCAGGGGGTCGAACTCAAGGTCAACGATGAGGATCAGCTCATGATCACCGGGCCATCGATTGCGCTCGGCTACATCTACGAGACGGGGGCGTTCACGAATGTCGATGGCAACGATGCCGATACGCGCCGTCGTTTCTTTTCCACACCAGAGCTCGCCGCAACGCGGCTCTTGCGCACGAGCGATCTCGCGCGTCTCACGCGCGACGAGGCCACTGGGCTCACTCGTCTCACGGTGCTCGGTCGCGCCGACGACGTGATCATCTCAGGCGGACGCAAGATCGTGCCGCAGGCCCTTGAACGCACCCTCGCGGATACGGGTGAGTTCGGCGAAGTTCTCATCGTTCCCGTCGAGTCGAACGAATGGGGCGAGCAAGCAGTCGCCCTGACCGTTCCTCGCGTGGAAGGTGCGATGCCGACGCAAACGTGGACGGCGGATCTCCAGACGCAGCTCACGGTCGCGACCGCCCTGACGGAGGCGGGCTTCGCGCGCCATGAGATTCCTCGCGCGATTCTCACGACCGGCGCCCTCCCCCGCCTCGAAAGCGGCAAGGTCGACCGAAAAGCCGCCGCAGAGCTCGCACGAGAGGCGCTCTTGAACATCGAGGCGTTCGACTACGCGAAGAGCCTCGGGACGCGCTTCAGCGACGGCGGGCACCACGAGCTCGAGTTCGGCGGCCCCGGCGACGAAGAGAACGAGTAGATGGCAAGCGCAGCGCAATGGATCTCGGGGGCACGGCCCCGCACGCTTCCCGCAGCAATCGCCCCGGTCGCCGCGGGCACGGGCCTCGCTCTCATGCACGCGGGTTACCAGGCGGGCGTCACGGTACCGCGGGCTTTACTCGCGCTCGTGCTCGCGCTCGCCCTGCAGGTGGGCGTCAATTACGCGAATGATTATTCCGACGGTATCCGCGGCACCGATGATGACCGCGTTGGCCCGTTCCGCCTCACCGGTTCGGGAGCGGCGAAACCGAGCGCGGTGAAACGCGCCGCTTTCACATCGTTTGGGGTGGGCGGCCTCGCGGGCCTCGTGCTCGTGATTCTCGCGGGCGCCTGGTGGATGATTCTCGTGGGCGTCGTGTGCATTCTTGCCGCGTGGTTCTACACGGGCGGGAAACATCCCTACGGCTACATGGGCCTCGGCGAGGTCATGGTGTTTGTCTTCTTCGGGCTCGTCGCGGTCATGGGCACGAGCTACCTGCTCTCGGGGCACTCTGGACTGAGTGATCTGCTCGTCGCGAGCGCCATCGGACTATGGGCGTGCGCGGTGATGCTCACGAACAACCTTCGCGACATCCCCTCCGACCGCGTCTCCGGCAAGCGCACACTTGCTGTTCGGCTCGGCGACGGTGCGACGCGCCTGCTGTATGCGGCGATGATCCTCGTGCCGTTCCTTTTGCTGATTCCCGTGGTTCCGCACGCTCCACTCGTGGCGCTCACGTTCCTCGCGCTTCCCCTTGCGATGGCACCGGTGCGGCGCGTGATTGAACAGCGTGCTGGGGGACGCGACCTGATTCCCGTGCTCGCGGCGACAGGCAAGCTTGAGCTCGTCGCTTCTCTTCTGATGCTCGCGGGCTTCGCACTGAGCACCATGCTTTTCTAGAGGGCTATGCGCCGGATGGCTCAGCTGATGCTCTACTCGCCGCGGTCGAGGAGGGAATCCTCCGCTTCGGCGTCGAGCTCCGCTTCGGTCTTCAGGTCGCGTCGCTTATCGCGGCGTGCATCGACCGAATGCTTGAGGTTCGCCGCAACGCCCTGGCGGAGCTTGCCGAGTGCGAGGATCGAGATGAGCATCGCGATCACGGCGGCCAGGATACCGGTGAAGAACCAGTGCACGCCGGGCATGAGGAAGTACAGGAGCGCCCACACCCCCGCAAAGAGGGCAAGGCGGATGATCGAGTAAAGCACGTAGTTTCGCATTGTCCCCATTATCCCCCGTCATGAAAGAATGACCGACATGCCTCGCTTGATCCTGGTCCTCGCCTACGTTGCCCTCACGGTATACGCCCTCGCCGATGTGGCGAACACCCCCGAGTCGCGCGCGAAGGTGCTTCCGAAAATCGGGTGGATCCTCGTGATCGTGTTCGTTCCGTTCCTCGGCTCGTTCCTGTGGCTTCTTCTTGGCAAGAGCAACGGCTCCGAGCCGCGCTCGCCCCGAAATTCACGCGCGCGCGGGCCGCAGCGACCGATCGCTCCGGACGACGACCCGGCCTTCCTCGCGAAACTCGATCAGGAGAATCGTGCACGCCGCCGCGAGCAGATTCAGGACGAAATGCGCCGCAAGAAGCGAGAGGGGGCCGGCGGCGGCAGCTCCACGGCGTCGACCGGGCCACGCCCGGCGCCGCCACGCACACCCGCACCGAGGGACGATTCCTCGATTACGCCCGGGAAGGGGCCGCGCGACTACACCGTTCGCGACTATGAGCGCCCCGAAGATAAGCGCACCGGCGATCTCGAAGGCCCCGACGACGACGGCGCTCGTCGCTAAAACTCGAGGCGTTCCGCAGGACTACCAGGATCCGATACGAGCGTAGTCGCTTCGCGCAGCGGATATTTCGCCTCGTAGTCGCGTTTCCACTGCTTCGCGAATTCCTCGGCGTCGCCTCGGGGAACGAGCGCCCACACGCTGCCGCCAAAGCCTGCCCCGAAAGCCGAGGCGGCGCGCGCACCGAGGGCGCGGGCAAAGTGCGCAAGGTCGATGGTTTCGGAGATTTGATTGCCGAGCTTGCGTTCAGCGAGATCCTGAGAGCGGGCAACGATCGACGAGAACGCCTCGAGATCACCGCTGCCGAGCGCGCTCGCAGCCGCGGGCACGAGCACCTCGGATTCCTCAATGAACTGCTCAAGCCTCGCGCTCGCATACCCCTCGGGAGCGACGCGCCGAAGCGCGTCGAGCTCGCGCGAAGATCGCTCCACCGGCTGTGCGGGATCGGTGACACCGGTAAGTTCGCGCACGACTCGGTGGAGCGATGAGTCCTCGCGCCCCGTGTGTGCGTTCCACGCCTCAAGCACAGCTCCAAGGGCGGCGGGCCCACGGTTGTACGCCTCGCGCGCCGCACCCGTCTTCTCGGCGAGCACCCCGCTCACGGCCACCACGAACGTAAGATCGCCCGGAAGCGAGGCAGTGCCAAGAACCGTTGGGGGATCAAATACCACGTGGCTGAGGGAGCCCTCTGTGGTGGCGAGCATGCCCGTGTGATCGAGCGAGCCACCCGAGGTGCCCACGCCCGTGAGACCTGCGAAGTTCTTGAATCGCTTGCCATTCTCAATCGAGGCGGCGTAGCCCGCGAGATCCACGCGGTTCGCGATGGTTCTTTGCCACTCTTCACGCGACGGGAGATCGTTGAGATCCGCGAGAGTGAGGGCAACGGCGGTCAGCACCGCCGAGGAGCTGCTCATGCCCGAGGCCGGTGGCAGGTCTGATTCGATCGTCAACTCAGCCGAAGCGAGAGGACCGAAGTTCGTGGTGAGTCGGTCGAGGACGGTTTGGACGTAATGCCCCCAGTGCCCGTTCGGCAAGCGCGGATCGCGAAGCGGCACGAGCTCGGCTCGTTCACCGTTCAAAGACGTGCGAATCGAGAAGGGCGAGGAGGCGTCGGACTTTTGTTGCCCACGCACCGTCACGGCCCTCCCCACCGCCGACACGAGCACCTGGCCGCCCGCATAGTCAGTGTGTTTACCGAGCACTTCGATGCGGCCCGGAACGCGCCAGCCCCTCACAGGCGCACGCTCACGTGCGCGACGCGACTTTCGACATCGGCGATATCATCCCGGCGCGAAAGATCGAGCACCCCGCCTGAAACGGGCACAACCTGCACGTTTTCGAGCGCGAGAACGGCATCAACAATCTCGTACTCCCCACGCGCCGACGGCTTGATCGTGCGGCATGCTTCGAACACGGTCGGCTCGAAGGCAAAAAGATTCATGGACACGGGTGCGCTCTCGCCGTACTCGGCCAGTTCGGCTTCCGACGGTTTCTCAATCATGCCGATCAGGCGGTTGTCGGCGTGCCGGATGAGCGCGAATGCCGCGATGCGCTCTGCGGGAATGTTGCTCTGTGCGACGAGTGAGGAACGCTCAAAGCCCGCGATCGCATTTCCCGACACGTGCGTCATCGCTTCGAGGGCCTCGAGCGGATAGAGGTTATCGCCGTTCACCATGAGGAACGGCTCCTCCCCCACGGCCATCTCGGCGCTCGCGAGGGCGTTCGCCGTGCCGAGTGCCTCGTCCTGGACCGCAAACTCGATGCGCAGGCGGCTGGGGGCGAGTTCGCGCACGTGCGTTTTGAACGCTTCATGCTCGGGCGCGACGACAACCACGGCCCTCGTGACTCCCGCATCGGCGAGAGCGCTCAGCGAATAGTCGATGAGACGATGCGCACCGATCGGCATGAGCGCCTTGTAGCCGAGGCTCGCGGCCGCGGCTTGGCCCGCGGTCAGGGATGAGCTTTGGCCTTCGGCACGCATGCGTGTGCCGAGGCCGCGGGCGAGGATCACGGCGGTGTTGATCACGAGGTTCCTCCGAACCGACGATTGTGCAGAAGCGATTTTCAATTTTAGACGTAACGCCTGGCGATCCCGAGCGCCTCGCGGGCGTAGCCGCCGCCGAAAAGTGTGGCGTGCAAGAGCACGAGGTGCAGCGAGTGAAGCGGGATCAGCTCGCGCCACTCTTGAGTGAGGGAGTGCGCCGACTTGTACCCCTCGAACATGTGCGCGAGGTGGGGCGCGCCGAAGAGGGTGAGTGCCGCGAGATCATCGAGCCGGTGCCCCGAATAGGCGGTGGGGTCGATCAGCACGGCGCCGTGAGCATCGAAAAGCACGTTGCCGGCCCACAGGTCTCCGTGGACGCGCGCAGGAGGGTCATCATCATCGAATACGCCGTCTCGAAGCCGCGAGACGAGGCGGCTGAAGAGGGCACGGTCATCCGCGTCGAAGAGATCTCCCGAAGCCCGCACGAGTGGGGCGAGCCGGAGATCCCCGAACATCGCGCCCCATGACGTGAACTCACCTTCGCGCGCGAGCGGAAGCGGCAATTGCTCACCCGCCGGCCCCTGGAAACCATCGCCTTCAAAAGCGGTACCGGAGGCATCGATTGGGCCGAGCCCGAAGCTCCTGCGCCCCGCCTCGCTCTCGCGCCCGGTGCCGGCACTGTGGGTCACGGCAAGGGCCGCACCGAATTCCCGCGCCGATTGCGCACTCGGTGCGACCGGCGAAATCTGCTCGAGGCACAGCTGGGAGGCGTCGGAAGCCAGGATCCCCACCACCCGAGCACCGCCGTGAGCGGACGCCGAGGCGAGCCACTCAAGCCCCGCACGCTCCCACTGCACGGCGCGCGCCGAACCTCTCTTGCGAAAAACTTCCGGGTGCCGCTCCATCCTTTAGAGACCCGAGTACGAGTGGAGGCTATTGATGACCGTGTTCACGATCGTGTAATTGAAGATCACGCACACGAAGCCGGCGATGCAGAAGTAGGCCGCGACCTTTCCGCGAAAGCCCACCGTGGCGCGCGCGTGGAGGTAGGCGGCATAGACGACCCAGATGATGAACGTCCACGTTTCCTTCGGATCCCAGTTCCAGTATCGGCCCCACGCATAATTCGCCCAGATCGCACCGAAGATGAGCGTGAAGGTCCACATCACAAAGCCCACGGCCGTCGTCTGGAACGCGATCTGCTCGAGGCGTTTCGCCGAAGGCAGGTGGTCGAGAATTCGATCAAGGAGCGCGAAGCGAGGCTTCTCCCCCGCCTCAAGCCGGCTTTCCCGCGCGTGCTGGAGGAGCTGGAGAACGGCCACGACCGCCGAGAGGGAAAAGAGCGACATCGAGAGCACCGCGACGATCACGTGGATCACGAGCCACGGCGAGTTCTGAAGGCTCGGAGTGAGCTGCGCGGCAGGCAGGTACCACGAGGTGTACGCGATGACCATGATGAACAGTACGGGGGTGAGCACAAAGAGCCCGAGCCTGCGCATGTCTCGCACGCGCAAAGTGAGCAGCAGGAACACCGCCATGATGACCGCGGCGCCCGTCATTGAGAATTCGTACATGTTGCCCCACGGCACGCGCTGGGTCGCCACACCGCGCGCGACGACGCCAAGCAGCTGGAACGCGGTCGCGATTCCGGCGGCACCGAGCGCAAAGGACAGCGGGCTCATGCCGCCCCTGTTCTCCGGCACAGCGGCCCCGCTCGCGTTTTCGGAGAGATCAGGCTCTACGGGACGTGCCGCGCTCGCGGAATCGGGATCTGCGGGAGCGCCGACGGTTGCCAGTTCACGCTTGCGCACCTTTTTTTCGAGGCGCAGATCCGAACGCACCCTCACGGCCTTCGCGATGTCGACCGCGAAGGCGACGAAGGCCATCATGTACACGACCATCGCGAGCAAAATGAAAAAATCCGATGCCGCGGCGAGCTCTTGGAGATTCACTTTCCGGTCCTCATTCTCGTAGGTCGGCGGAGGCTGGTGTAGGCGCGAGGCGATCAGCGAGGCGCGTCACGTCGTCGGCGAGGGCGAAATCTTCGCTTCGCGCGAGTCCCGCGACCTCAATCTCGGAGCCTTCGCCAGACGGGGTGGCACGCACCCACATGCGGCGGCGCGGGATGAAAAGCGAAAGCATAAGACCGGCTGCCGAAACAAGCGCCATCACGAGCGTGAACCCCTGCCAGGGGTCGTGCTTCACGTCAAAAGCAGCATAGCGCTTGATATCGCGAAACTCGATACTTGAGCCGTCGGGGAGATCGAATTTCTCGCCCGGCGCGAGGGTCATGAGCAGGGGCTTTCCCCGCGAGTCCGTCACCTGGTCGAGCGTGGAGACATCGATCTGATACGCATTCGTGGGCACCCCTTCATCAAGCCCCAGGTCTCCCGTGTGTGCCGTGACGAAAAGCTTCGGGTTCACGAGACCCGCATATCTCGAATGCGGGCCGCGCTCATCGATCACCGCGGTGGGCGCGAAAATCCCGACGAGCGCCATCTGTTTCGGGGAGGCATCGGGCATCTTGAGCACGAGCTGGCCGGTGTAGTTCTTGTCGTTCGCGACCGTGCGCACAGGGCCGTCGGCCACCACGTGTCCCTCTGGGTCGCGCACCGTGATGATGGGGGCGTATCCGTTGCCAAGCAGGAAGGCGCTCGCGCCGTCGACCTCGAGTGGCTCGTTCACGCGCACTCGCTGCGTGGAGGTTTCGCGCCCCGGCGCATCAACCGTAAGGTCTGCTTCGAACTTGGTGGGAAGGCCAAATGCTTTCGGGTTCGAGGAGTCGGTCGAGAATTCCGCACGGAATTCGTCGAGCGTGAAGCGGAACGGCGGCAATTGATCCGGGTCGAACCACGCGCCTGGTTCGAAGTAGTCGTAACTCGTAAGGGAGTTCGCAAACCCCTCCCCTTCAACGACAGTGATCTGCCCGCGGTACGAGGTCAAATACCCGAGCCCCACGCCAAGGAGCACACCGAGAAGGGCAAGATGGAACACGAGGTTGCCGGCTTCACGCAGGTAACCGCGTTCGGCGCTGACGCTCAGAGCGCCCGAGCCCTCCTCGAGGGTCCGCACCCGATAACCAGCCTTCTTGAGATGCCTCGCAGCCCTGTGCTGGATGTCCTTCGGTACCGTGTCCGCGAGCGGTCGGCTCGTGTATCCCGTGAACCGCTGCAGCCGGCGCGGCGTGCGCGGCGGCTTCGCGACGACTTGACGTGCGTAGGTGATGCAGCGCGGAACCACGCAGCCCACGAGGGATATGAATAGCAGCAGGTAGATCGCGCTGAACCACGGCGAGGTAAACACCTCGAAGAAACCGGCCCAGTCGAGTAGCTCGCCCCACCAACCGTTGTCGGCAAGAAACTGCTCCGTTTTCGCCGGGTTCACTGAGCGCTGCGGAAGGAGCGATCCGGGAACGGCCGCCACCGCGAGCAAAAGCAAGAGCACGAGCGCGGTATTCATGCTCGTGAGCTGGCGCCACAGGAAGCGGAGTGTGCCGCGCACACCGAGGCGGGGCATCGTAGGAGCGCTCGCGCCTTCGTAGGCGCGCTCGTGCGCGGGCTCCGGGTTTTCCGACGCTTGCTGGTCTTTCATCGCTGCTTCTCCTCTCTCGCCTCTTCGGCCGGTCATATCACGGTGGTGAACGAACCGGTCCAGGTGGCCAGCTGGGCCATCCACTCGCCCCACTGGCCCGTGAGGAGCAGCGTGCCAATGATAATGAGCAGCGCCCCGCCGAGAACGGTGATCGATCGGCGGTGCCTCTTCAACCACGCCGACCACGTGAGCGCGCGGTCGAACAGAAGGGCGAACGCGAGAAACGGCAGGCCGAGCCCGAGCGAGTAGGCGAGGGCGAGAAGGGCGCCGCGCGTGGCGCTGCCACCGTCAAGGGCGAGGGTGCTCACAGCAGCGAAGGTGGGGCCGATGCACGGGGTCCACCCGAAACCGAAGATGATCCCCATGAGTGGGGCTCCCCACAGGCCTGCATCGGGGCGCTTTTTCACCCGCACCTCTCCGCTCAGGCGGGGGAAGAGCCCGATGAACAAAAAGCCCATGAGGATCACAACAACACCCGCGATGCGGTTGATCCACGCCGCGTGCGCGCTCAGCGTGTATCCGATAGCGCCCACGAAGCCGCCCATCACCATGAAGATCACGGTAAAACCGAGCACAAAAAGAAGGGCGCCGAGGGCGAGTCGCCCCGTGCGGTTATTCGATTCTTCACGCTGCCCGGCGATGCCCGAAACATAGGCGAGGTAGCCGGGCACAACTGGAAATACGCACGGCGAGAGGAACGCGACAATGCCCGCGAGCGCGCTCACGGCCGCGGCAAGGAGAAGCGAGCCGTCGAGAACCGTGCTCGCAAACACGTGCTGGATCTCGGTCATTCGGCAAGAACCCGATCGATCATCGCGCTAAGGATTGAGGGATCGGCGAGGCCCGAGATCCGCGCGGCAACCCGGCCCTGTTTGTCGAACACGAGAGTCGACGGTACGGCATTCGGGGATACCTGCCCGCGAAGCGCGTAGAGGATTGTGCCATCGCGATCGGGAATCGACGGGTACGGAATTGAGAACTTCTTTTCGAAAGCCTGGGCGGGGCCGGCTTCGTCGCGCACGTTGATCCCTATAAATTCCACGCCCTCACCCGCGTACTTCTCGTGGAGTTTGACGAGGTCGGGGGCTTCTTTGCGGCACGGCGCACACGAGGCGTACCACACGTTGAGCACAACGGGTGCGCCACGCTTCTCGCTCAGCGTGAAGGTCTCGCCGTCAAACGTCTCGCCAGTGAAGTCATAGGCATCGCCGCGCTTGTCCACCGACACTTCGGTGCTCACGCCTGAGCCTTCTACGTAGCCGGTGTCGTAGCGCTCGGACGTATCGGTGCTCGCGCAGCCGGCGAGGCCGAGGACCCCGAGGGGAAGCGCGAGCGCGGCGCGGCGCGTCACGAAGGAGCGGCTCATGTGAGCTTCCCGCCCGTCGCGTCCACGGCACCGTCGTAAAGCGCGGCGGCCGGCTCGGCGTATTCGACGTGGTCGAGGTGCTCCCCGTGGAACATGAGGGAGGTCACGGAGGCGAGGGCGCATTCGCGGTTTCGCGGATCGTGCAGCATGGGCTTGTGCTCGGCGGCGCGCCTCGTGAGCCAGATCGGGAGTTGGTGCAGCACCAGCGCGGCTTCGTGCCCCTCGGCTGCATGGCGGGCATCGCGCACCGATGCCATCACGCGGTCGACCTGATCGCGGTAGCGCTCTCCCCAGCTCGGCCGGAAGGGGTTGAGGAAGTACTTCCAATTCTTAGGGTTCGTGAAGCGCGCTTCGCCGTGGCCGATTCGATGACCTTCGAAGTAGTTGAGAGCCTCCGTGAGACGCTCATCGGTCTCGATGTCGAGCCCGTGGGGCTCTGCGATAGGTTTTGCCGTTTGCTGCGCGCGAAGAAGCGGGGAGGCGACGACCTTCACGATGTCGCGCTCGGCAAGTGCCTCACCCGCGAGGCGCGCCATCTGCTCGCCGCGCTCGGAAAGCCGGTAGCCCGGCAGGCGCCCGTAGAGGATCTTTCCCGGGTTGTGCACCTCGCCGTGCCGAACCAGGTGAACGATCGTCGTAGTCATAAGCCCTCTCGATGGTGGGAAGGGGTGGTCATGAAGCTTTGGCGCTCCAGCCTATCGGCTCGCGTCACTCGCCGGCAGCAAACTCGATGCACTCGCGGTCCTCATCACTCACGAGCTTATCGAGGATGCGGGCAAGCGCCAGGAAATCCTCCCTGCCCAGCCGATCCAGGAGAAGCTCACGGACGCTTGCCACGTGGATCGGCGCCGCCTTTTCCAGGAGTTCACGGCCCGCGGTGGTGAGAACGGCAATGCGCCCGCGACCGTCGGCAACCGAACGCTCACGCGCGACCAGACCGCGCTTTTCCATGCGTGCCACCGTGTGGGTGAGTCTTGAGCGCGAGTGCACAACCTGTTGCGCAAGCTCCGACATGCGCACGCTTTCGTTTTCGCTCTCGCTGAGGCGCACGAGAATTTCGTACTCGGCGAGCGAGAGGTCGATGCTCGGATTCTGTTCAAGGGCCTGGGAGAGGCGGTCTTTGAGGCGGGTGGTCGTGAAGAGGTAGGTGCGCCAGGCCTTTTGTTCGTCGAGGTCTAGCCACGGGGCCTCCTGCCCGTTGTTCTCGTTCACCACCTGCGGCTCCTTTCGCGCGACGCTCTCGGAAAATGCATGAAAACGCCTCCTATTATGCGCGTGTGGAGGTGCTCGTGCACGCAAGGGTGTCTCCCGCCTCACTCCGGGCGGCGCTCGCGAGCACGGTCGCGGGCTTGACTTCGCCACACAGCTCCAATAGTTTAGTTTTCAACTTTAGGGTGGCGGCCGTCGGACCGCCGCTCTACCAACCAAAGGAGAGAACCACATGACCGCACTTCCCGAAGGCCTCACGCAGGGAACCTGGACCCTTGATGCCTCCCACACCGCCGCCGCATTCACCGTTCGCCACGCTGGCATTTCCAAAACCCGCGGCCAGTTTGACGAGGTTTCGGGCCAGATGATCGTGGGTGAGACGCTCGAAGACACCCGCATTAGCGCCGAGATTCAGATCGCCTCGCTCACAACCGGCAACGAGGACCGCGACCAGCACCTCAAGAGCGCCGACTTCTTCGACGCGGAACAGTTCACCGCCATGGCGTTCACCTCAACCTCGTTCGACGGTAAGACTCTCAAGGGCGACCTCACGATCAAGGACGTCACGAAGAATGTCGAGCTCGACGTCGAGTTCGAAGGCGCCGCGACCGATCCGTTCGGCACCTATCGCGCAGGTTTCTCGGGCACGACCGAGATCTCCCGCAAGGAGTTCGGCCTCACGTGGAACGCCGCGCTTGAAGCCGGTGGCGTGCTCGTGGGCGACACCGTGAAGATCACGATCGACGCCGAATTCACCGCGCCCACCGCGGCTTGAGCATCGATCTCTTAGGCTGGGGTCATGAACCACAACGCGCATGACCCCGACCTTTCCTCATCTTCGGGGGCGCGCATCGTGCTCCTCGAACGCCCCGGTTGTCACCTCTGCGAGGAAGCGGCGCTCATCGTCGAGCGTGTCGCAACCGCCACCGGCGAGAAGGTCGAGAGGGTCAATATCGAAAGCGACGACGCGCTCGCGCGACGCTGGTCGATCGAGATCCCGGTTGTTGCCGTTGACGGCAAAGTCGTGGCGGTCTACCGCGTCAAAGAAAAAGACCTGATGGCCGCCCTCACGCGTGATCTCAAGCGCCCGCACCCGATCTTCGGTGCGGCAACGAGGTTTCTCCGCCGCGGCTAGTCGCATGAGGCACGGAGCCCCTAAGGACCACTAAAGCCCTATGCCCTCGGTGGAAAACTGACACCATCCCCGCTCCCCCAAGCACCCCCCTAAAGCGGCCCCCTCCCAAAGCAGCCCCTCAAGCAGCCCCCTCAAGCAGCCCCCCTCAAACACGAAAGTGGTGAAAAACGGCGTTGGAGGCAGCTTTTTGGCCGCCAGATGTCGATTTTTCACCACGGCGCTGCCGCCGGGGAGGGCGCGGTAAAGCAAAGCAGGTGGCGCAACTCAAGATCAGGCGACGGAGCACAAGCAAAAACTGCCGCACTCCGGAATGGAAAACGGCAGTTTTTGACACGCGCGGGCTCTTGCCCGCCGCGCCTTACTTCTTGTTGCGGCGCTGGTGGCGGGTCTTACGAAGAAGCTTGCGGTGCTTCTTCTTCGACATGCGCTTGCGACGCTTCTTGATCACGGAACCCATGATTGCCTCTTTTCTTACAGTGCGTGGTGGCGGCGGCGCCGCCCAGGTGTCAGTGGCCGGCGAGCGCCGAGCGCAGCCGGGGCGGCTACCCTCGCGGGGCAGCGGCCACAAACACAGACAATGAACTATTTTAGCGCTGCACCCGGGCGTGCTCAAAGGTCATTGACGAAGCGTGAGAGGCCTCACGCACGCACATTCGGCTCACGAGTTCCGTGCCCCGAAGCCCAACGGTTCGCTGACTCACGTCGATGCCACAAGCGCGGCCAGAGCCGCCTCAAGGCGCGCGGCCCTGTCAAGCTCGTTCTGTGCACGTGCCACGACAGTCCGTTCGGCCGCCTCACGGAGCGAGGAACGCAGCGCGCGGCGAGCCCGACGCTTGCGGGAGCCCGCGATGAGCGAATTGAGAAACGCCGCGAGAGCCCCCAACAGTATCCCGAGCCCGAGCCCCGCGATGATCATGGCTGTAGGCACTGGCACAGGCACCCACAAGCCTTCGAGCATTGGCATCGGGGGCTTCGGCACCTGGAGGAAATCGAATCCCGCAAGCGCAAGCAACCACACGAGCCCCGCGATCGCCGTGAGGAACGCGAGCCACTGCACGATATTGAGCGGAAGCCACGTCCAGGACTTCTCGGCACCTCGAAAATCCGTGTGGGTGAGCGCGTAATCGACTTCGTCGGGGAGGCTCTCTTTTTCCTCATCGAGGGCGGCGGTGAGACGGCCGGGCCATGGGTGTGGCGCCTCGCCTGCAAGTGCCAGCGCACACTCCTCAACCGCACGATTCATGCGCGCACGGGCACCAGGCGCATCGATCGAGAGGGAGGAACGCGACACGAACTCCTCGCCTGAATCTCCCGTGCGGTGACTGTTGCTCGCGCGCCCAATGCGCATTCGCTCAAGAGGGTCCACCTTGAACGCTCCGATCCAGCGAAGTGCCGGCCAGCCCGTATGCCGCCCCGCGCGCGTGCGGTAGCTCTTCGCCACAGCCTCGGAAATCTTCTCCACTTGAGCTGCGGCGGCACAAGCCTCCTCGAGGCGATCAACCTCGGCATCGGGGACCTCACGCGGAAGTGAGGGAATCTCGGCCGACTTGCGCGTGATGCTCACGCCCGTCGCCTCGGCAATGGCGTGCCCTTCGGCGCGCGCATCTGCGAAAAGACGCTCGAGGATCGCGCGCTTCGACTCGACAACCGAAGCAATCTCGGAGCGTAGCTTGGGTAGCCCGCTACCCTCGAGTGCGCTCACGAGGAACACCTCTGTCTTTGCGAGACCGTCCTCATCGAGAAGCGCCTTCATTGAGGAGCGCACGGCGGCACCATCCGCTTTCGAGAGGCGGTCGGCCTGATTGACGACCACGATTGTGACGGCGTCATGGCGCGCGAATCGACGAATGAACTCGGTGTGCAAAACGGCATCAGCGTATTTTTCAGGGTCTGTGACCCACACGAGCACGTCGACCGTACCCGCAAGACGCTCCGCGATCTCGCGGTTCGCGCTCTCCACGGAATCGAAATCGGGAAGATCCACGAGGATTGCACCCTGCGGAAGCGAGCCGCGCCCCACCGTGTGCCGCTCGTGAATCTCAAGCCAGTCCAGGAGTGAGGACGCGGAATCGCCTTCCCGCTCATCGGTGGGCTCCGGGAGCACCGCGAGCGCACTCGAGGTCGTGGGGCGTCTGTGCGCGACGCGCGCAATATCTGCGCCGACGATGGCGTTCACGAGCGAGGACTTTCCCGAGCCCGTCGCGCCGAAAAGCCCGATGACGGTATGTTCGCTCGAGTGCTCGAGACGCTCCGTGAGCCGATGACGCGCAGCCCGCGCGCTTGCAAGCTCGGCATCAGTGAGCAGCGGTTCCGCTTGCGCGATTGCGTCATTGAGGGCGTCGACGGCAACGTCGAGGCGGCCGCGAGCCTTCGAAACGGATCGAGCCCTCATCGCTGATCACCTCGTGCGCGCGGAGCGGAAGGACCACCAAGGCTCTCAATGAGGGTACGGATGGCCTCGGCATCGGCCCTCATGTCACTCGAGGGCGTGGTGATGGGCTGCGCAGCAAGAGCCTTGGCGAACGCCGTAGCTTGTGCATCCACCACATTTGCAATGCGCGAATCCAGCATTCCGCGCGCCTTCTTCGCGAGGCGCCTCACGGCCTCATCACCAAAGATTGACTCGAGAAGTTTCTGCCCCACGAGCGCCGTTGCCGTTCCCGCGCCCACCTCGAGACCCGTGGGCATGAAGGCGGTTGACGCGAAGACGACGACCATGAGTGCGATGCCCACGACGTTCACGCCGAGCGACAGCACACGCGCTTGCGTGCGACGATCAGAGCCCTCGGCCTCAACGAGTTCGAGAACATCCTTTTGCCAGGCCCGCACCTGATCCTCGACCGTGCGGTGGAAATCCTCGGGCACCTGCATGAGTGTCACCGCGAGTCCAGGGCTCGACTGAAGAAGGGAGGACCCGGCGGCGTGAGAATTCCACGCGCGGACGGTGCGGGAACGGGCATTGGCGACATGGTCAATCACCACGGTCACAAGGCCCGTTTCAATCGCGTTCTCCGCTGCAACGATTGGACGCGTGCGACCCGTGATCGCGGCCGTGAGGCGATCACGCGTGCGCGAGATCCATCCCTGCACCCCCTTGAAGAATTCCCCGGTGCCCACGACATCCTGCCAGCGCGCGAGCACCTCGCCGCGCAAGAGCGCACCGTCACGCGTGAGACTCGCGATCGAATCCTTTGCCGCATCAAACTCCGCGCGTGCGAGAGCCGCGAGCCGGTCCCGCTCTTCTTCTTGTGCCCCCACGGCTTCAGCAAGCTCATCGAGCGATTGCGCGGTCGCGACGAGCGCTCCGCGCAGCGTGCGCCTCGCGATCGCCGAGCGCGCCTCCTTGTCACGCGCGAGTGCCCCGAGCCACGCCGAGAGCTCTCGCACCTCTTCTGTTTCGAGGAGCTCCCCGTCGTCGAGTTCCTGTTCGTGTATGGCGAGCAGGCGCTCTGTCACGACTCCGCGCTCGGCGAGCATCGCGCTCAAATGCGAGGTGAGATCCTCTGCCACGCCGTCCTTGTGCGGGATCCGGTTCATGACCACGACCACCGTGACATCGCGCTCCGCCGCCTGCGCGAGCGCGAGCCACGGAACGGCATCGGCGTACCTGTGGGCGGTCGTCACAAAAATCCACAGGTCGGCGGCGCGCAAAAGCTGGCCGGCAAGCTCGCGGTTTTCGCGACTCACCGAATCGATATCGGGCGCGTCCAAAAGAGCAACGCCCTGGGGAACCCGCTCACTCGCCACGAGGTGAAGCGCCGTGCCAAAACCCGTCCCGCGCTCACGTGCCTCGGGGCTTGAGGCGCTCATGTGCACGCGCGGAAGCGACGGCAGGATCCGCTCCCCCTCGAACCACTCCCTATCGGCCGGGTTGTGCACGAGGACGGGCTGGCGCGTGGTGGGTCTCAGCGCCCCCGCTCGAGAGATGCTCTCCCCCACGAGCGCGTTCACGAGAGTGGACTTTCCCGAACCCGTCGAGCCACCCACCACAGCCAGCAACGGCGCCTCGAGCGAGGCGATCCTCGGCGCGAGGTGGTCCTCAACTTGCTGGGCAATATGCCCTGCCTTCTCGCGCGCCTCGGCTGCACCCGCGATCTCAAACGGCAGGCTCGCCTCGCGCGCATGCCGCGTGATCGGCGAAAGAAGGGAGGAGTCCACACGTGCATTCATGACATAAGACTACCGAACGGGGCTCCGCCCAAGGCGCGGCAGCCGTCGGACCCCAAAACCGCAGCCGACCCCATGCAAAATACCCCGATCCGCCCAAAGGGAATAGAGTGAACGAGGCCGTACCACCCGCGTCGAAAGGAGGCCCCGTGGGAGCACCCACCATTGCCCACCAAAAACCACGGCGCCGCCTCAACGCGGTCGCTTCCTTCATTTCGCGTCTCGTACGCGAAGCGGCCCGCACCTCCCCCGCGCGCCTCGCACTATTCGTGTTCACGGCGATGATTTTGCTGTTCACGCTCATCCTTGAGCTACCTATCTCGAGCGTTTCAGGCCAGCGCACCCGCTTCGTCGACGCACTTTTCACGGCCGTGAGCGCCATGTGCGTGACGGGCCTCGTGACCGTACCCACGCAAACCCACTGGTCGACCTTTGGTCTCGTCGTGCTCATGGTCGCGATCAAAGTGGGCGGCCTCGGCGTTCTCACGCTCGCCTCACTCCTCGGCCTCAGTGTGATGCGGCACATGGGTCTCGCCCAACGCATCGTGACGGCACGGGAAACCAAAGCTGCGAAGCTGAGCGAAGTTGGCGGTGTGCTTCGCACGATCGTGCTCACGTCAACAGGTTTCGAGGTCGCGACGTTTATCGCCCTCGTCCCCTTCCTCATGCGACACGAAGCGACCCTCAAGTACGCTCTCTTCAACTCCGTGTTCTACGCAGTCTCGGCGTTCAACAACGCGGGCTTCATCCCCGAGGTGGGCGGCATCGAACGCTATCTCGGTGACCCGTGGTTTTCCATCCCCATCGCCACCTCCGTGTTCGTCGGCGCGCTCGGCTTCCCGGTCATCCTCGTGCTCGTACAAAATTGGCGCACGCCCGAGCACTGGAGTCTCCATGCGAAGTTGACGATTTGGACCTCGAGCATCCTCCTCGTCGCCGGCTCAATCGCCATTCTCCTCTCCGAGTGGAGCAACCCCGCCACCCTCGGCGGGCACGGCTTCGACACGAAACTGCTGTCGTCAACATTCGCGAGCGTCATGACCCGCTCCGGCGGCTTCTCCACCCTCGATATCGGCGCGATGAACACCGACACGTGGCTGATCATGGACCTTCTCATGTTCATTGGCGGCGGCTCGGGATCCACTGGTGGCGGCATCAAAGTCACCACGTTCGCTCTGCTCGTGCTCTCCATCGTCGCGGAAGCGAGGGGTGATCGCGACATCGAAATCTTTAGCCGCAGCATCCCCTACGACACCATCCGCCAAGCCATCGCCGTGCTCGTCATCAGCGTGCTCTTCGTCGCGATCGCCACCTGGGTCATGCTTCGCCTCACCAACTACCCACTCGACCGCGTGCTGTTCGAAGTCCTCAGCGCGTATGGAACCGTGGGCCTCTCCACGGGCATCACGAGTGATCTCAGCCTTGCCGCGAAGTACGTCATCATCGTGTGCATGTACGTGGGCCGCATCGGCCCCATGACCCTCGGCGCGGCTCTCGCTTTGCGTAGCCGCCGCAGGGTCATTCACCTGCCCGAAGAGCGGCCCGTGGTCGGCTAAGTCCGGTAGGCTGGAACACATGGCAAACTCCCGCTCCTTCGGCCGCAGCGTCCTCATCATCGGCCTCGGTCGTTTTGGGGCGTCCATGGCCCTCAACCTTGAATCGCTCGGCACGAATGTGCTCGCGATCGATAAACGCGCTGATCTCGTCCAGGACTTTTCGGGCAAGCTCACTCACGTCGTTGAAGCGGACGCCACGAATATCGAAGCGCTCAACCAAGTGGGGGCTTCTCACTTCGATGTCGCCGTCGTTGGCGTGGGCACGTCAATCGAGGCGAGCGTGCTGATTACCGCGAATCTCGTGGACCTCGCGGGCCCCGTCATCTGGGCGAAAGCCATCTCGGTTGCCCACGGCAAGATTCTCGAGCGCATCGGCGCGCACCACGTTGTGTTCCCCGAAAAAGACGCGGGCCAGCGGGTCGCGCACCTTGTCAATGGCCGCCTTCTCGACTACATCGAGTTCGACGACGGGTGGGCGATCGTGAAGATGCACCCCCCGCGCGAAATCCAAGGCTTCTCCCTTGGCGAATCCGATATCCGCACCAAATACGGCGTGACGGTCGTGGGCGTGAAGTCCCCCGGCCGCGACTTCACCTACGCGGAGCCGGACACGGTCGTCTCCTCGCACGACACCCTCATCGTGTCGGGTCACACGGATCTCATCGAACGCTTCTCCAACCGCCCGTAGCGCGGTGTTTTCGGGGCGAGGGTTCCGACGCTTGCTGCGCCCTTAGCGCTCCTCCATTTTTCGCGACGTTTCTGCAGCCGCCCGCATGCCGCGGGCCATGAGCGCACGGATCCCGCCCTCTTCAAGTGCGGCGATGGCCTGCGCGGTCGCGCCTCCAGGCGAGGTCACGGCGTAGCGAGCGCTCGTGGGTGCCTCTCCTGCTTCATGCAGCACACTTGCGCTGCCCACCATGGTGCCAACGACCAGGTCAGTCGCCACGGCGCGGGTGAAGCCCTGGGCGACGGCCTCATCGATCATGGCTTCGGCGATGAGGAAGAAATAGGCGGGCGCACTTCCCGCGGCGCCGATCACGCCGTGGACCTGATGCTCGGGAATGTCGACGACGGTCGCGGACTGCGCGAAAAGAGCGCGGGCGAGTTCACGCTCACTCTCGCTCGTCTGTTCGCCGGGCATGAGCCCCACCACGCCTTTGCCAACGGCGATAGGAGTGTTCGGCATGGCGCGCACGAGTGCTGTGTGGCCGTTAAATGCTTCGCTCAGCGTTTCGAGGCTCGCCCCCGCGAGAAGCGACACGATCAGCGCCCCCTCCTGCACGTGCGGGGCGATCTTCGGTGCCATGGCCTGGAGGTGGTAGGGCTTGAAGCCGAGCACAATGACGTGAGATTCGGCAACGGCAGACGCGAGGGTGGCGTCGGAACCGTATTTCTCAAACGCACTCGCAGCGTCAATCCCCCGTGCAGCCTTCGCCGTGGATTCCTCACTCGAGTTGAGGAGAACGAGCCTCTCGGCGCCGACGCCGGCCTTACGGATGGCACGCGCGACAGCGCCGCCCATGTTCCCCGCACCGATCACGGTCACGGTGAGATCGTTGAGATGCGCCATCGCGCTTCCGCCTCCTTTTTCAGCGGCCCCAGTGCGGCGGGACGTCCCGCATGAGGCGTTCGTCGTTCGAGTCGTCACCGCGGTCGGCCTTCGCGCGCGACGGAATCACGCGCTCTTTCGGTGGCGTGACCTCGATCGGTTTCCCCGTGCGCGAGGAGACGATGGGGCGCCGCGCGGGCTTCTTGTCACTCACCGCGCCTCCCCCTCGCTTTGCTTTGCGAGGTAACGCCGGATCGCTGCTGAAACTGACACGTCAAGGAGCACGCTGCGCTCGGTGAAGGCGAGAAAGTCTCGCACCTCCGAGGCAAGCTGCTCCGAAAGCCTGGCCTGACCATCCGAGCAGATATAGGCAACGACCTGGTCGAAATCATCCGGCCCGTAGAAGCTCAGCGGGTGACCGGCGGGGATCTTCGGCTTCGGCAGACGGTGGCGGGCAGTTCCGCGACCAATCTTGAGGTCCTGCTGCTCGAGATAGTCGTGATAGGCACGCTCAACACTCTTGATCACGCGCTCGGCTTCACCTTCGGGATCGATGAACAGCGCCCACGACCACACGCGTTCCACGGCCCAGCCCGCGGCCTCGAGGCGCTCGATGCTCAAGCGGTCACGCTCGCGTTGGTCCGTGATCTCACGGTAGCGCGGCCCATCGGTCGCCACGGCTACGAGGTAGCGACCGGGAAGCTCGGGGTGGGCGATCGCGAGTTCCACACGTTCGGTTGAGAGCCCGTAATCGAGTTCGATCGTGTAACCGGCGCGCCACAGGCGATCGGCAAGGTCGGCAACGAGAGCCTCGGAGCTATCGGGGATCTCGGGCGCCTCTCGCGAGTCGGAGCCTTCTTCGGGCGCGCTCTCGCTTTCGGGCTCAGTGCTCTCGGCATCATCCTTGGAGGAATCCTCAGCACCTTCGACGCTCTCGCTCGCCTCGACACTCTCCGGCGCCTCGCCTTCGGCCGCCGTGGCGTCGGCACCCTCCGTCACCTCGGTGGGTTCCGACGCTTCCTCCCGTTCAGCCACATCCGCGCTCTCAAGCACGTTCTGCGAGAAGCCCGCTTCGAGGAATTCGAGCAAAAGCCGCAAGTCACGGGCGCCGTCGGTGCGGAGCCTATCGATCTCGAGGTCGCTGCTGCGAACGGCGCTCACGACACTCGTGTGGAAACGCGCGCGAGTGAGGAGCGTGAGGAGGGCACGCCGACCGGCATCGGTCGAAAGCGGGCCGAAGCGGTGCAAGAGGCGATCGTGCGGGGTGAGGCCGAAGCCGAGCGACACGATCACGTCGTCGCGAACAACCGCGGTTGCCGCTTGTGCCGGCACCACCGTGAAGAATTCCTCGCGTTCGGGATTGAAGAAATCGTGGAGGTCGGGAAGTCGGCTCACAGACCGCATGACCGAGTCGTGAACGGCCTTCGCGTGACTCGGCGTCAGGGTGACGACCGCAAGGGAACGCTCGGGGTTGTGCCGCGCGTGGTAGATCACGAGGTCGGTCACGCGGCGCAATTCGGCATCGGTTGACTCCACGAACTCGGCACCGTGGTGCACGGGGCCTCGACCGTCGGGAACATAGATGAAGGTGTCCTCATCAATGTGTTCGGGGCTCGGCGGGGCGAGAAGCGCACCCCAACCCGTGTCAAGAGCTTTCGCGCGGTTCTCGACGAAGCGCCGCACACCACCGGTTGCGGGGTGGGTGTCGCGCACGAGCCGCAACACAGGCGCGACCTGGCTCGCCTCATCGAGCAGGCGGGCCATGCCCGAGTGGTGAGCGCGCACGTCATCGCCATCCACGAAGTCGAAGGGGTCACCAACAATGACGGCCTGACGCGCACGTGAGAGTGCGGGAATCGCCGCGGCCGTGGGAAGGCGAGCGGCATCCGCAAGGATCACAAGATCAAAGTGGCGGCCGGCGGGAATCATTTGCGGCACCATGAACGGCGAGGCGAGCCACAGGGGCCGTGCGCGAAACATGATGTCCTGGTATTTCGCGGCGGTGTCACGCACGCTCATCGTTCCGGGAGTATTGAGTTCAATGATCGCGCTACGGGAAGTCTCGGGGAAACGCTTCATGGTCTCCACGAGCAGTTCATCCACGTGCTTACGCACGCGGAAACGGCCAGTCTTGAGATGCTGCTCGTCGAGGCGTCGGTAACGTTCGGCGACCTGGGAGAGCTTCGTTCCGTCGTATTGCGAAAGGGTCGGCTCGGCACGGGCGATGAACTCGAGCACGCTCACCCACCACGCGAGGTTCAACTCGTCAACGGCGAGCTGAGCGGTGATCTCCGGGCCGCGAATGTCGCGAAGGAGAGCGGCAAAGCCCTCAAACTCGAGCTCGCGCATGACCTTCGTGCGCCGCGGGAGCACGTCGAGCACTTCGCTTTGCGCATGCAGGCCCTTCATACGCTCGTGAAGCGCACCGAGCTCGGTGTTGTCGAAGTCCGTTCCCTTCTCGGTCCCGGCGAGGAGAACCTGCAGTTCGTCGAGGCTCTTTTGCGTGCTTCCCACGAGCGCCTCGACCTCACCGAGGGACTTCGGCACGACGGGCGTCAGGCCCGAATCCGTCGCAATGGCTTCCCACTGGCGATGGATGTCCTGCGCAGCCAGGAGATGTGCGCGGAGATTCTCCGTGCTTTCCGACGGTTGCAGCATCGACTTTGCAAGCTTCTTCCAGCGGCGGCGCTCTCCAAAGCCCATGGCCGCGCCGTGCTCTTCACGGTAGGCCTTGTCGGAGACAGCCGCGAGAAGCCTGTCGATCTTCTCGTTGAAAAGCTCGGGGCGCACATGAGCGAAGAGGGAGCGCATGGCATCGAGCACACGCACCGTGTGGCGCAGCTCCGCAAAGCTTCGGGCTTTTTCGAGGTTGCACGGTGCGCCGAGAGCCTCAGCGTGCTCCATGAGCTGCGGAAGCGAGGCCTCATCGAGCTCGGTCACGAGTTCAAGCGCACGCTTCGCCTGGTGCTCGCTCGTGATGGACGCTCCGTACCACGGGGTGTCCTCGGGAACCATCGTGAGGGCACCAGAGGCGACAGCCTCGCGCATGAGCTGCTCGTAGCGCGCGCGGTTACGGAGAATCGCTTGGGCGACGTTCGGAGTGAGGCGCACACCGGTGCGCGGAGCCGGGCGGCGCCGCGCAAGATCGGCAAGTTCGTTGATCGCTTCGTGGGCGCTCACGCCCCACGGTTCCTGCACGCGGTGCATGGCTTCTACGTGGCCCGTGAGCACATCGCGCGCCTCCGCCAAACCTTCGGGTTCCGCGAGACTCACGGGAGGCACGAACGAACTGGCCTTCGCGAGGGAAAGCAGCATCGACCGGCTCGCCTCCCGCTGCAGATGAGGGTCCGGCACGAGGCTCAGGAGGATATCGTCGAGGCCCGCCTCCTGGACCGCCCGCTGGAGTTCGGCGAGGCGACTCGAGCTCTGCGACACAAGGAGCACGCGCTTACCTGCCGCAACCTGCTCGGCGGCGAACGCCACAACCGTGCGCGCAAGGGGGCGGCCCGGGGCGCCGTGAACGACGAGTGCGGGACGATCCTGGAGGTTCTCGGCAATGAGGCGTGCGTCCGGGTCGGCGCTTGCGACCTGCTCGGGTACTTCGTGCGACGTGAACGCCTCCGCGTCGAGTTCTTCGCGGGACTCCTCATCGCCCGCGAGCGCCCCGATGATCGGCAAATCCGCGAGGTCGGTCGCGGGGACGTCGAAGTCCTCGAGCATCGGGCCCGAGGCATCCACGAGGTTGCCCACCACGAGCGCGTGGGAAACGCGGAATCCGGGAAGCGGCTCGCCGAGCGAGCGGAAGGCGTCGAGAACCGGCTGTGGGTCAAAGCCATGGTGGGAGTCGGTGAGTTCAAGCAGAGCGCGCGCGTCGATGAGCACTCCTTCGTCGCGAAGGGCTCTGAGCACAACCGGGTTGAGGTCAACTGCGGCGTCGAGATCGATGTCGATGTCCTCGCGTGCACCACCGCGCACATGGAGGTTGAGGGGGCGCAGGAGGAGCGGGGCGTGTACGGGCTCTCCCGAAAGATCGGTCCACGTGGCCTCGCCGATCGCCAGGTGACATGTTGTGAGGCCGCGGTTCTCTGCGTGGGCAAGAGCGCTTTCGCGAATCTCGAAAGCGGCTTCGCGGGCGCGTTCAAGGGAGGCCTCTTCGCGCACGAGCGAAGAAAGTCTCGTGGATCCACGACTCGCAAACAGGTGTGCGAGTCCCTGCGGGTGCGAGTTCGTGAGATCGAGGAAAACACCGGAGCGCATGTCCGTAAGGAAGTCGTGTTCACCGGCGAGAGAAGCGAGTGCGGTGCGCCAGGTTGCGAGCGACTCTTCGATGCGCTCTTCGCGGGTGGCTTCGGTCACGAGCACGCGCGAGAGGGCACCCTGAAGATCGGTTTCGTCGGGGTCATTCTCGAAGTCCGCGGGCGTGAAGACGTGCGCACCCGTGTCGTCGATACTGCTTTCGGCGTACTCATGAGGGGTGCTCTTCGAGGCGCGCGGGTCGCGAATCTCGAGCGTGGGCTCCTCAATGGCGCTTGAGCCGCCTTCGGCGGGCGCTTTCTCCGTGCCCTCCGTGGATTCGCCCCTTTCGGGGGTCGCAGAGTTTCCCACCCACGCGTGACTTTCGCGCGCGCGTGCAGTCAGCGCGTCATCCTCGGCCTTCTTACTGCCCTGAGATTTCGCGCGTTTTGAACGTCCAAACCAACTCACCTTCCCACGGTATCCGAGGTGAGGCGCTGAGGCGCTGAGGCGGGCATGTGGCGCGCCGCTCCTTACCGCATTTTTACCCTCGCGCACTCTCTCTGACGACGTTCACGAACTCTCCAGGTTTCTTCCCTAGCGTTTTCGTCGTAGCTTCCACAAGGGAGGCTCACGCAGTTGAGACTCTAGGAAAGGACTTGACATGGGATTCGATGACGCACTGAACAAGGCCAAGGGCGCGTTCGAACAGAACGAAGACAAGGTCAAGGATTTCGCCAAGGAGCACGACGCTCAGGTTGACGGCGCGATCGATAAGGCAAGCGAGAAGGCTCAGGACGTCGCTCCCGACCAGCTCGGCGACAAGATCGCTGGCGGTGCCGAGAAGGGCAAGGACGCTTTCGACAAGTTCCACGGCTGATCACCATTGACTCGTCGCTAGCGCCACGGCGTTAGCACCGAAGAGGCGCTCCCCGTTTCGGGAGCGCCTCTTCTCGCATTCCATAGAGGTTGTGGGGGTTTGGTCCGCCGAGATTTATGGGAACCACCCCGGAACCCCGTGGATTGCATAGGGTTTGCGGGGGTTTGGGAGGCGCCTCACGAAGCCGGACGGCCCCACTGCCTCGTGACGCCCGACGGCTCCAGCCGAAACCTCACGAAACCGGACGGACCCAACGCCCCGCCTCACGGAACCTCACGGGTTTAGCGCACCATTACCCCCACAACCCCTATGCAATCCAGTTAAGAGCGAGTTAGTCGTCGTCGTTCTTTCGCAGAAGCCAAATAGCCACGGCGATCGCGAGCAGCGCCACCACAATCACCGGGATCCACAGCGCCCAGTTGAACGACTTCTGCTCATCGACGACTTTGTCGGGTGACTCGACAGACGTCGGGGTCGCCTCGGCCCGTTCGTCGTCCTTCTTATCGCCCTGATCGGCAGCATCGCCGCTCTTGCCGGAGTCACCGGAAGCCGAGCCACCGTCGGCCCCTTCGCCGGCACTCTCTTCCGTGGCGGAGCTTCCCGCTTCCTCGGTGGGGTTGGTCGGGTCCTCAGTGACCGCGTAGGTCAGCGTGCCCGAAATCGGGTGGCCGTCGGAACTCACGACCCGCCATTCGAGGGTCATGTCGCCGGGAGCCGGGAGCTGGTCGAGCTCGACACGAACCTCGTGACCATCAACCTGGGGTTCCCCCTCAAACAGAACCCTTCCGGCAGAATCCTTTGCGCGCACCTCGTTGCCAAGTTTGAGCGGCTCCGCGGAAAACTCGAGCGTGATGGTGCGAGCCTCTCCCTGGAGGATCTCGGCGCCATCCGCCGGCGTCGACCCCACGAGTCGGTCGTGCGCGAGAGCGGGCGCCGCGAGAATCATCATCGCGGCAAGGGCCGCACACACGAGGGTAAAAAAGCGAGAAACGGGGCGTGATAGCGCGCGCATGAAAGTCCTTTCACAAACACCGGCACTCAGCGGCGCGAGCGGGCCTGCTCGAGCTGCTCGGGTGAATCAATATCGCTGAGCGAGCGCGCCACAAGCTCCGGCGCTAGTCCGCTCGCGCCTGCAAGCGTACCAACGTCAAGCCACGCCGGCTGGACGGGCTCGGGCGTCAACTCGCCGAGAGCGCGATAGAGGGATTTCGCGCTCGCCCCTGCGAGAGAGCCCCCCTCCCCTGCAACGTGCGAAAGCGCGCGCGCAAGCACCGCGTATGGCCACGCGGCGCACAGGAATTGCCGACGCCCGCCCGCATCCACGGCCCCCGCAACTTTTCCGGGTGCTTCCGCGCACGCATGCACGAGAGCGCCGAGCACTCGCGGCTCGAGCCATGGCATGTCGCCGCCAAGCACAAGTACCACCTCATTAGTGCTCCCGAGCCGCTCCAACTCGGCCAGTCCACGCGCGAGCCCCGCAACCGGGCCGGAAAAGGGTGGCTCCTCCCGCACGCACACCGCACCGATGCTCTGCACGTCCGCGCCCCGCTCCCCCACGAGAACGAGAGGCGCCCCTTCGCCGAGCGCCGAACGCGCCGCCAACAGCACGCTCGCGCGCATGGACCGCTCCTCGACCTCGAGAGTGGGTTTATCAACGCCGCCCATGCGCGAGCCACGGCCGCCGGCAAGCACGATCGCCGCGCCTGTCACCTCGAAAGCTTCCATGCCTCCATCCTCCCACCCGCGCCGCCTCGCGTGACATCCGCTTCCGCGCACCGCTTGGAACTTTGAGGCTGCGGCGATCGCCGCTAGAGTGGAAGGGCTCGAAAGCGCGAAGCATGCGACTTTCGATTGCCCTCGTAGCTCAGGGGATAGAGCACCGCTCTCCTAAAGCGGGTGTCGGACGTTCGAATCGTCTCGGGGGCACAACGAAAGCCCAGGTCAGAAGGCCTGGGCTTCGTCGTACGAACCTTCCGGTACGCAGCGGCTCCGCAATAGTTTCTACCGCCAGGCGACCGCCTCGTCAGCGCAGTGGCACCGGCCTTCCCGTGCGCACCGACTCCTGCGCAGCGTTCACGACCCGCACTGTGCGCGCGCCAACGGCGCCCGACGGCTCTTGGCCCTCGCCGCTGCGCACGGCTTCAAGGAAGGCGTCGAGAAGGAGCGCATCGAGGTTGAGTCCGAAGGGGTGCCACTGCCCGGGGCCTTCGACGCGTTGCGAGAACGCATCGATGTCGAGCTGGCCGCCCGTGCCGGCCACGTGCAGTTTCAGGCCTCCCCACGTGGGGGCTTCGGCGGGCTGCGACCACGAGCAGTCGATCGTCGCGATGAGTTCGTTCGCGTAGCGAAGTGTCACGAGACCGCCGGTCTCGGCATCACCGTCGTTCGTGTGGCCGTACAGCACGCCGTTCGCGACCGCGTACACGGATTCGGGTTCACCGAAGAGCGAATCGAGAATTTCGGCGAGATGTACCACGTGGTCGACGAGGGCCCCGCCACCGGCAGCTTCCGGGTCGGTGAACCACTCGCGACCTGCGGGAAGCTTGCCGTTGTTGGCGCCCGCGAGCGCGATGATCTCGCCGAGGCTGCCGTTTTCGACGGCCTGGCGAAGCGCAGCAACCTGGGGCGAAAAATGCACGGGGAAGGCCGTCATAAGCACGAGTGAGGCGTTCGCGCAGGCGTCGACCATCGCCTCGGCGTCCTCAACGGTTGTCGCGAGCGGCTTCTCGCACAGCACGTGAATGCCGCGACGCGCCGCCTCAAGCACCAGGTCTTTATGGCCGGCGTTTTCACTGCACACGACGACGGCATCGGGCGCTTCGCCGTCAAAGGCGGTCCAAGCTTCCTCGATCGAGGAGAGCGTGCGATTCGCGGAAACGTCGCCGTAGCCATCCGGGTCGGCAAGAACGACCTCGATGTCGGCGCGGCTTTCCAACAAACGCACGTAGGAGGCAGCGTGGACGTGGGCGGCGCTCAGCACGGCCACGCGGAGGGCGCGGCCCGCAAGGGTGGGGTCGGTCGCGTTCACAGCACGATCCTTTCGCCGGTACGGATGGATTCGCGGGCGGCCTCGGCAACGGCGATGGCGCGGGTGGCGTCGGAACCGTTCACGCGCGGGGCGGGCCCGGGGTTTCCGACGCTCGCCTGCTTCACACAATTCCAGAAATCCTCGATCTCAGCCGCATACGGGTCGCGCATCCCGGCGACGCTCGGAAGGTAGCTCTTGCTCTCACCCGACGAGGCAACCGCGTCAAATTCGATGCCGGTGTTCTTTGCCGAATCGTACGTGAGCTTGCCGCCGCTTCCCGCGACGTCGAAGGAATAGTGGAAGACTGTGCCTTTCGCGCCCCACAGGCCGCGGCAGAATGTGAGTGCGCCGTTTGCGTGGGTGAGGATCACGTGAGCGGCGCGCACGCTCTGATCCCCGCTCGAGATGTTCTGTGTGGCGAAAACGCTCGTCACCTCGCCCGCGAGCCACAGCGCCTGGTCGATGTCGTGGATCATCTGGTCCATGATGATGCCGCCGCTGACGGACTCGTCTGCGAACCAGGGCTGCACGGGCATCGAACCGGAGCGCTCGAAGCGAAGAACAGCAAGATCGCCGAGTCGGCCAGAGTCGACGGCACGGCGAAGCGCCTCGTATTGAGGGAAGAACCGCACAACGTGCGCGGGGAAAAGAATCAGGCCAGCCTCGCGAGCGTGTTCCGCCATGCGCTCAGCCTCGCTCGAGGTGAGCGCGAGCGGCTTCTCGCACAGCACGTGCGTGCCGTGATCGAGCGCAGCGTGCACGTACTCGGGGTGCGAAGGGGTTGGGGTGCACACGTCAATGACGTCGACCGCCCCGAGGAGGCTGTCGAACGAGTCGTGGATCGTGACGGGCGAGAACTGGGCGGCGAAATCTTCCGCTCCCTGACTACTGAACACGTGGATGTCGGCACCGAGGGCCCGCCAGCCGCGGGCGTGGGAACGGGAGATTCCTCCGGTTCCCACGATGCCCACGCGCGGGTTCGGCTCAGAGTGGAGAGTCATTTATCCATTCTTTCAAGTGACACTGAACCGTAGGTATTAGCGGAAGCTCGAGAGAGCAAAGCCTTCGATAACCTTCTTTTGCATGATGGCGAACGCGATGAACACGGGGGCCATGGCCATGAGGCTCGCCGCCATAATCATCGGGTAGTCGGGTCCCACCAGGTGGTCGCCCTGGAGCATCGCGAGGCCGACCGCCACCGGGTACTTCTCGGTCGAGTTGATAACGACAAGTGGCCACAGGAGACTGTTCCAGGCCGACAGGAGCGTGATCACGCCGAAGGAGAACAGCGCCGGTCGCGCGAGAGGAAGCATGATCTTCCAGAACATTTGCCACGGGTTGCAGCCATCGAGCTTCGCGGCGTCGACGAGTTCCTCGGGGATGCGGCGGAAGTACTGCATCATGAAGAACACGCCGAAGGCACTCACGAGGCCCGGGGCGAGGATCGCGAAGAAGTTGTCGAGAAGCCCCGCCGCGTCGACCATCTGGTACTGCGGGATGAGGAAGATTTGCCCGGGAACCATGAGAACCGTGAGCAGGAGGAAGAAGATGACATTGCGGCCGCGAAAGCGCATGCGCGCAAACGCGTATCCGGCGAGTGAACATGTCACGAGTTCCGCGAGGACCCTCAGGAACGCGTAACTGACGGTGACGGTCATCTGCTCGGTGAACGGCACGAACTCGAAGACACGCGCGAAGTTCTCCCACCGGAGTTTCTCGGGCCAAAGGTTCATCGGAATTTCGACGACCTCGGCTCGGGTGCTGAGCGCGAGTTTGATCTGCCACAGGAACGGGAACAGCATCGTGAGGGCGCCGATCGCGAGGATCAGGTGCGCGTCCCACGTGTGCCCGTGCAGGCCTTTGCTGCGCTTTTGCTTCTTCTTTTTCTTCGCCTTGGTGCCGTCGAAGGGAAGATCGGGGGCGAGGGAATCAGTCATAGTTCACCCACTTCTTCTGGACCCGGAACTGGACAATCGTGAGAATGCCGACGATCACGAGGATGAGCAGGGCGATCGCGGAGGCGTAGCCCTTGTCGTCGCCCGGGAACGCCGCGCGGTAGAACAGGTACACGAGCGAGAGCGTTTTCTTCGTGACGGGGTTGGCGTCGCCGAGCACCGCGAAGATGAGATCGAAGAGCTGGAAGCCACCGATGATGCTCGTGACCGTGAGGAAGAAGATGCTCGGAGTCAGCAGTGGGATCGTGATCGAGAAGAACTGGCGCCACGTTCCCGCGCCATCGAGCTGCGCCGCCTCGTACACTTCGGGCGGAATCGTTTTCAGACCCGCCCCGAGCACGATGATTTTGAAACCGATGCTCATCCACAGACCCACAATCGCGACGACGATGAGGGCGACCCATTCAGTCGTGATCCACCGTGGGCCTTCGATACCGAAGAAGCGCAAAACCACGTTGACGATGCCGGCTTCGCTGTGGAAAATCATGCGCCACACCATCGAGATAGCCGTGGGCATCGCGATGTACGGCAGGAAGAACAGGGCGCGGTAGATGCCGGCGCCCTTGAGCCCCGGGCGCTCAAGCAGCGCCGCGAAAAGCACGGAGATCGGGATCGCGAGCAAAATGATGACCGTGTAGATCACCGTGTTGAGGAACGCGCGCGGGAGCTGCGGATCCTCGGCAAGGCGCTTGAAGTTGTCGAGCCCCACGAAGTGCGCGGGCTCGAACGTTGACCACGACGTGAGCGACATGCCGAAGCTCATGATCATCGGCACGAAGTACATGAGCCCAATGCCGATCACGGTCGGGGCGATGAAGAGCCACGGCCAGATGCCGTCGCTCATGCTTCCGCGGCGCTTCTTCTTCCGCGGGGCCTGCTGGCCCGCCTCATGGATCTCTTCAGAGGCGGCGCCAGCGGCAGCGTTCGAAACGTCGATCGAGCTCACTCGCTCTCCTTTGCGAGAACCTCGTTCATGGCCTTGGCGAGCTCGGTGCAGCCTTCCTCGGCAGTGAGTTCACCGGTGAAGACCTTCGTGAGGTACTCGCCCTCGAGCTCCTGCCAGTCCGGGCAGTTCTTCGAGACGGGGAATGACACACCGTTGTTCTCGGCCTGGTCGATGAACACCTGAAGGTTGAGCTCCGGGTGAGCGTTGACGTAACCCTCCTGAGTACCATTGAGGGCCGGGTTCGCGGCACCGGATTCGGCGCTGATCTTTGCGGCCTCTTCACCGGCGAGGAAGGCGACGAGAGCCTGCGCGGCGGGCATGTTCTTGGTGAATGCAGAGATGCAGTTACCGATACCGTGCACCGCGGTCTTCGGGATATCGCCGCCGGGCAGCGTCGCGACGGTCACGTCATCCTTGGTCGAGGCCTTGAGCATCGCCGGCACGCGCCAATTGCCCGACCACTGCATCGCACACTTGCCACTCTCGAACATGGCGTAAGCGGAGTTTTCGGCAAGGTAGTCAAGGTCGGGGGATGCGCCGATCTCGATCAGGTCGCGCCAGAACTTCACGCCCTCAATGGTCTTGGGATCGTCATAGCCGGACTTCTTCTTATCGTCCGAAATCACGTAGCCACCCGTGATAGCGATCGAGTGGTAGTAGGACGCCGTGCGCGAGAACACCTCGGCGCAGCCCCAGACATCGTCGGGAAGCTTCTCGCCGAGTTCGACGGCCTTTTCCTTGTAGGTGTCGAGCGTCCAGGTCTCGTCGGGGTAGGCGACACCGGCCTGGTCGAAGAGCTTCTTGTTGTACCAAATGGCGACGGTGTCGAAGTCTTTCGGCGCAGCGAACGGCTCACCGTCGACGCTGTACATGTCAGCGAGCGCCTCGGGGTAATTCTTCGGGTCGAACAGGCCGGCATCCTGGAGACCCTTGAGCGAGGCGAGCTGGCCGTTCTCGGCGTAGGAGCGGAAGTTCGGGCCGGTCATCCAGAACACGTCGGGAAGAGCTTTCGAGGACACCTGCGTGCGCAGCTTCCCGAAGTACTCCTTCCACGGGGTCATCTGGAGGCTGACCTTGACGTTCGGGTACTTCTCATTGAACGCCTTGATCATCTCTTCCAGCATGTCCTGCTGGTTGACGTCCCAAAAGGCGTAGGAAATGCTGCCTTCGACCTTTTCGGGGTCGTCACCGATTTCGTTCTTCGTACCCTCACTCGAAGTGTTACCGGTTCCGGCACCGCCGCATCCGGCTGCGGCGGCCGCGAAGGCAGCGCCGCTTGCGGCGAGAAGAGACCGACGGGCAATGGTGGATTTCGTCATGATGTGCTCCTTGAGTCGTGAGAGAAAAGAGGGGTCAACAGTCAACTGGCATGTGCGCGGGGCGAGTGGATAGTGGTGTCGGTCGGAAGGTCGGGGGCGGTCAGGGTCAGGGGCGCGGGCAGATGCCAGTGGGCGAGTGCGGGTGCACTCGGGTTCGTGAACGCGGTGTAAAGGGCTCCGACGGCTGTTGAATAACGGCCGTGCGCTGAGCGCTTGATCCGCGGCAAGAAGGGCACCGTAAGGCGTTCCTTCAGGTTGGTCGCGAAAAAATCCGCGAGGGGCGCGGAGGTCTCGCTCAGAGCGCCCGCGAGAACGAGCACCTCTGGATCGAGGATCGCGACGAGACGCGATAGGGGGTCGGCGAGGGCCTCGAGGTACTCGTGCAGACTCGAAAGGGATTCGGTGTCGCCCGCGTGGGCGCGCTCGGCGGTCTCAAGGGGACTCCTGCCCTCCGGCCATTTCCAGTCGCCGCATACGGATCCAGGAGTCCACTGGGTGCCCACCGCCGTCGTCATTTCGCCAGCAACACCATTGGCACCTTCGAAAAGCTCGCCGTTGAGGGTCACAGCGGTCGACACACGACGCCCGAGCCATACCGTCACCTGAGACGAATCCACCGTGCCGGCACCGAGGCGCGCTTCCCCGAGCGCGGCCGCCTTGACGTCGTTACTCACAAAAAGCGGCACGTTTATGAGGGATTCAATTTCACGATGAAAATCCCAATCATTAAGGTAGGGCAGCACACGCGAAAGCTTGACCTTTTGCGATTTGACGATGCCGGGAACCGCGAGCCCAACACCCGCTATCGAGGCGCCCTCACTCACGATCCGAACCACGTCATCGAGGTCACGCAGGAAGGTGTCGCGCGAAGGCTCGCGCACGCGATCTGCTTCGTGGCGTGCCAGGATGCGACCGGCGCGGTCAGTAGCGATCGCGCGAATAGCGTGCTCACCAATGTCGACGCCAACCATTCGGTCTCGGGGCACGAAAGTGTAAGTTCGTCCAGGTCGACCTGCTTTTCCGGTCGGGCGCAGGTCGGAGGTGACAACGTTGGCTGTCTCGAGAGAGCGCAGAGCAGCATCGATCGTGGGCCGCGAAAGATCGGTGCGGCTCGCGATCGCGCTCGCCGTAAGCGAGCGGTGATCGCGAAGCAATATAAGGCACTGCTCTTCGGGAGAAACGAGGAGCGCGGGGGTGCGCTGGTCAGCCGGCACCACACGCGCTGCGGATGCCGCACCTCGCACTCGCGCCATGGTTACCCTCCTCGAATTCGCACCTGCCGCGTTCGCGCCAGGAGTTTTTAAAGACGATTTAAATAAACCAATCGCGTGACTTTCCCTCAAGGCAGGAAACGAAATGTCAGCACCTGTTCACCGACAATTCAGACGCACGCCCCCGCATGACAACCTGTGACCGGAATCGGCGGCTCACGTCCCTCGAGCAGCAGGAAGCCCCGAGCTCATCCGCTCGGGGCTTCCGCAGGCGTTTACGCGCACCCTACAGGAGGGAATTTCCCCTCTCGATGTAGCTCGCCATCTCCTCTTCCGGCACCATGTTGCCGCCTGTGATCCACGACAGGTGCGTGGCGTTCGCGAGCTTTTCCTCGTCGACACCAATCCGCTCACGGTACTCGGCATTCGCCAACACGTGCGTGGGCCCAAGGAGGCTCGTCGCACTCGACGGCTCCATCTTCAGCCCCTCGGCGCTGTCTGCCTCAGCGACGAGACGGTACATCTCGTCATCATCGACCGTATAGAAACCGTCGATAAGCCGGCCCATCGCCTGCCCCACAAAACCAGAAGGGCGGCCGCACGCGAGGCCATCAGCCGCTGTCACGTTATCAATCCCGAAGTCCTGCACGGCGAGCGCCTCGTGCGCACCCGTGTGCACACCCAGCAGCATTGACGGACAGTGCGTGGGCTCGGTGAAGATACAGCGCACAGCATCTCCGAACTCGACCTTGAGGCCAAAAGCGACACCACCGGGGCCGCCGCCCACCCCACACGGGAGATACACGAACAGCGGATGATCAGCGTCGACTTGCACCTCCATCGCCTGCAGCTGACCAGCGAGCCGATGACCCGACACCGCGTAGCCGAGGAACAAGCTCTTGGAATTCTCATCATCAACGAAGTAAATCGTTTCGTCACTTTCCGCCTGCTTGCGACCTGCCGCCACAGCAATCGAATAATCCGATTCGTACTCCACGACCTCAACGCCGTGCGAGCGAAGGCGGTCCTTCTTCCACTGGCGAGCGTCGGAAGACATGTGCACACTTGCCTTGAAACCAAGTTTCGCGCTCATGATCCCGATCGAGAGGCCGAGGTTGCCGGTCGAACCAACCGCGACGCGGTAGCGGCCGAACACCTCGCGTGCCTCATCAGAGTCAAGCACGCTGTAGTCGCTGTCGAGCGTGATGAGCTCATGCTTGAGGGCGATCTCTTCGGCGTGCTTGAGCACCTCGTAGATGCCGCCACGCGCCTTGATCGAGCCAGAAATCGGGAGGTGGGAATCGAGCTTCGCCCACATAGAACCGGGCATCTGTGCGCCCTTGCGCTCACCGATCACGGCGGCTAGGTTCGGGACCGCCGCAATCGGGGATTCGATAATGCCCGCCGACACCGAGGTTTCGGGAAACACCGAGCGGATGTAGGGCGCGAAGCGCTTGAGCCGGGCTGAGGCATCGCGGATATCCGCCTCGGTCAGGCCAACGTCGGCGATCCCTTCCTCGGCGGTTCCGGCGATACCCGGGTTGAACCACGAAAGCTCGCGCATCGCGGCCAACTCGCTAATGAGCGGGAACTCGTCAATCCAGGCTGCGCGTGTGCGCCCGGCAATCGTGTCAGTCATGTCAGTCATATCTGTCTCCTTGAACAGTTCGGTCTTACGGACAGTTGTCTCGCGAGGATTAGAAAGCAATGCTGAGGGCCAGAACCGCCCCTAGGGCGACGACCGAGCTGATCGTCGTCCCGAGCGTGAGGGTCTTGAAAGCATCAGCGACGCTGATTTGCATGTACTCCTTGTACATCCAGAACAGTGAATCAGTGACCTGAGTCAGACCAATCGCGCCAGCTCCAATCGCGAGCGCAAGAATTTCCGGGGAGAGATCGGGGTTCGCCGCCAGCATCGGAAGGACTATGCCTGCGGCACTGATCATGGCGACGGTTGCCGAGCCCACGGCGAAGTGCAGCACGAGGGCAACGAGCCACGCGACGATCACGGGGCTCACCGGTAGTTGACCGAGCGAGTCTGCGAGAGCTTCCGCGATACCCGAAGCTTCAAGTACCGCGTTGAAGCCGCCTCCCGCGCCGATGATGAGCAGTACGCCACCGATCGGTCCGAATGCCGAATCGGTGATCTCCGAGATACTCGTGAGCTTCATGCCGCGACTCAGGCCGAGAGAAACATACGAGAAGAGAACCGAGATGAGGAGCGCGGTGATGGGGTTCCCCACGAAGGACACCACTCCCCCGAGCGTCGAAGAATCGTCGATGAAGATCAGCAGCACCGTGCGGCCCACCATGATGATGAGCGGGAGAAGAATCGTGAGGAGCGTGATCCAGAATCCCGGGAGCGAATGCTCCGCTTCTGCGTCGGTAAGTCGCGATTCGACAACTGCCGCATCGGCCGACGAGACACCAGTAGCGTTACCGGGAATGGTGGGCTCACCGGGGCCACTTGCAACTGTCGCACGAACGTCGAGAGCGGGAAGCACGAACCGCGCGAAAATCGGGCCCGCGACGAGCGCCGAAGCAGTCGCCACCACGAGGCCGAGCATGATGACCATGCCCACGTCTGCCCCGAGAGTACCCGCGATTGCCGTTGCCGCCGGGTGAGGCGGAAGAATACAGTGCACCGTCATAAGTGAGATCGCGAGGGGAACACCCACGATGACGCGCGAGATTCCCGCTTTCTTCGCCACCACGAATACGAGCGGCACGAGCAGCACGAAGCCCACTTCGACGAACACCGGAATGCCAGCGAGAAGCCCCAGAACCGCCATGGCAAGCGGTGCTCGCTTCTCACCGAACGCCTACACAAGCGACGTCGCGAGGCGCTCTGCGCCACCGCGAGAGCCGCGATCACAAGCGCAAGCGAACCGTGCATCTTAAATTTGACGATAAGAACAACGATCAGAGCAATCGCGGCTATGCGCGCGAGAGTACAGGCCCAGAGGCGAGCATTTCTACCAGCGCTCGGGGTACCCGATAGGCGCGGGCGCTACCACCTGTTGCCGGGCAGAAGCTCGCCGCGCCGCAACAATCGACATGCCGGTGACGGCCACGATGATGAGTCCAAGCCCAGTGAGTGCGCACATAACAGCCGGCACGAAAACGTCGTGCGCGGCCGCATCGAGCACGCGCTGCACCACCGGCCCACCAACGGTAGACCCGGTGAGAGAATCGGGCACCCAAAGACTGTTGCTATAGAGAACGGCTATCCACGTGAGCGCCGAGAGAACCACCGCGATACCAAGAAGCACGAGAGTGCGCAGCCGCACGTTCGAGATGGCCAGGGCACCTAGACCAGCAGCGACTCCCACAACCGTTAAGAGCGTGGCGTTCACCGCGCAGGCCTCTAGGACCTCGAACCAACCGGCGTTGAAAGTTCCGAGGGTGACGACTGTTGGCCCCACGTCGGGGAGATCGAACGGGAGAAAAGACTGCACGGGGGCAAGGAGGGCATCCCACACGGGAGTGAGGTCGGCGTGCACCGTCACGGTCGTGGCGCCGCTCGTGAGCTGATCGTGCATGTCCCCCATCGTTCCGGTCCACATGTGCCCGTAGGCTTCAGTCTCTGTCACGACCCCGACTTGACTCAGAATCGTGTCCTGAACCGTAGAGCGCAGGCCCGCGGGAATGGGAAGCCCTGCACCAACCTGGTTCATCGCCTCGTTCGCGAGGTCCTTTTGCAGATCGAGGTCATGCGCGAGGGGGCTCGTGAGCGATAAGAAGCCGTCCCTATCGACAATGCGGTCGCGCACCCACGCCGCGGGAACGCTCACGGTCGTGGCCACAAACGAAATAAGCACGAGGAGCACGGCCCCGATTTCACGCACGATAGTCATAGCCTCACCCTACCGAAACGTGGTCGGCGGTTAAATAAGGAAGCCACCTCGGAATGAACCGAGATGGCCGCCTCGAAAGAATGAGGGTCAGTCAACGATGCGGTGATACGACCAGTTAGCCTTCCACATCTTGCGGAGGCTTGTGTCTTTACGCGAGTTTCCCGCGTCGAGAATCATGCCGTTACCGGCGTAGATGCCCACGTGGCCGGGGTAATACACGAGATCGCCTGGGCGGGCCTGCGACTTCGAGATGCGCTTACCCATGCGAGCCTGAGCGCCCGCGCTGTGCGGAAGGTTGATGCCGTGCTGGCGGTACACCCATGAAGTGAAGCCCGAGCAGTCCCAACCCGAGCGCGAGCTCCCACCGAACTTGTAGCGAACGCCAATGCCACTCTTCGCGGTGGCAAAGATCGAGCTGCCTGCGACCGCGGGGCTTGCAGCCTCTTCGGTCTCCTCATCGCGCGTCTCGCCCTCGTCCTGCGCACGCGAATCTTGCTCGTCTTGATTGCGATCATCGCGGTTCGAACGCTCGTTGTTTCGGTTCGAGCGCTCCTCATCGCGGCTCGAGCTCTCCTCATCGCGGTTCGAGCGATCCTCGTCGCGGTTCGAGCGCTCATCTTCACGGTTGCGCGAGTCTTCGTCGCGGGTGTTCTCCTCCGCGTCCGCGTCGTGACTGTCTGCTTCTTCGACCGCAACAACGGGCGCCTTGGGCTTGAGGGTCGCAGCTTCGGCAGCGAATACACCAAAGGCGGCATCATCGTGCTTCTGCGCAGCCGGGATGGTCACGGCGGGGGCGGTGACGGGCGCGATAATGTTCGCCGACTCAGCAGCCGCATCGGCCTGGGTAGTGCCATCGGCGAGAGCGCCGGTGGTGCCGGTGAGAACGAAGGTCGCAGCGAAAGCAACGCCAGCGGTGCCACGGGTTGCGCGGGCCACGGGGGTGACGGGGCGCATCTGGCGGCGATGAGTCTTCGCGGAACGATTCGACACTTGGGGACCTTCCATGTTCTCGGCCTTGCGGCTCCTGCCTAAGTTTTCGGGCTTCCCGGAGCAGGGGTGAAAATCCGGGAGCGGGGCGCGGCTCATCCGCAACCGAGTAAAACTCTACGGAACGAAAAGCCTCCGCCAGAGAGATCTGACGGAGGCTGTGACAAGTCTTTGACTACCCTTTACCTAGACCGGGTGAGGTCACACTAAATCGACCCCAATGTGTCCCGCATCGGAAGGCGTGAGCGAGATCGACTCTCCCGCGACCGCTTCGAGAACGATCGCGTCCGCATCGGCGCAAACGCGCACGTCAGCGCCGGGAACGATCCCATGACTCTCCAGATCCGCGAGGAACGTGACATCCGATTGAATGACTTCACCGATCGAGGCGATCCGCACGCGTCGCTCTCCGTCGCTCAGGTCACAGTCCACAAGCCTTTGACCCGCACTTTGCCGAACATTCGAGCCATTGACGCCCTCGGCAACCCCGGGGTGGATGTCTTCGAGCCCGCAGTCCAATTCGGCGAGGCCCGGGATCGGGTTGCCGTACGGATCACGGTACGGGGGCTTCAAAAGAGAGGCGATCTTCCGCTCCACGTCGAGGCTCATGACGTGTTCCCATCGGCACGCCTCCTCGTGCACCTTCGAATACTCGAGCCCAATGATGTCGATCAAATGGCGCTCGGCAAGTCGATGCTTGCGCATGACTCCCGTAGCGATTCGTTCACCTTCGATGCTGAGGTGGATCACGCGCGCATCGTCAAGAAAGAGCAGCCCATCGCGTTCCATCCGCGCGACCGTTTGGGAAACGGTGGGACCCGATTGGTGAAGCCGCTCCGCGATCCTCGCCCGCATCGGCGTAATCCCCAACTCGAGAAGTTCGAACACCGTTTTGAGGTACATCTCCGTCGTGTCGATCAGGTCAGTCACGGTGCTCCTTTGAGTGGGTACAGGGGGCGCGCGAGTGTGGGTGGCGCTGCTCGATTCTATAAGTCCCTCTCCGACGTTTGCCTCGCAAGCGTCGGACTCACCTTCGTGTAAGCGCTCTCCCCCTGCCGAAAAGCCGAGCGAAAAGCGGTGCGAGCTCAAACATCCTTAGTGATGATCCTCGAGATCAGCGTCAGGGCTCCCGCAGTGAGAGCAAAGAACGATCCGGTTGCCGCGATGGCACCAACAACCATTGCGCCTTTGGACGCGTGTCGAACAGCAAGCACGAGAGCCCATGCCGCAAGCACGAGCCCCACAAGCGACAGCGCGACGCCGATGCTGATGAGGGCCATGCCCTTGAGAATTCCAAAGGCGCCACCGATGATCGCGAAGATGATCGCGACGATTCCAAAGACGAGCGTCCGGGTCGTGGCGCGAGGGGATGCGGGCTCGGGCACGGTCGTGGCACTACCCCCTCTCGCTTCTAAGGGCGTCTCGTATGGTGTGCTGTTCACGGCAATCGCCACTGCACGTTGTGTTCCACGACGTCCTCGTCGTCGTTGGTAAACGTGAGAATCTTTTCGCCCTGCCCCATGACCTCATCGGGAAAGCACACGAAACCGGAGGTCGACTCGCCTTCTTGCAAAATCTCGGGGATGAGTTGTCCCGGCACGATCACGGGACGCGAACGCACCCCCTGGTGCGTGCTGCTTGTCAGCCAAAACATCGCCGCGTTCGCATCACCCTCGTTGCTCTTCGACGTGATTTCCACGGTGATGCACTGGGAGGGTCCCGCATCTGCGGGCTGTTCAGGGTGGAAGCCCTTGTCCACGACCGTCACGGTCACCTTGCCAGCATCGACCGGAGTTCCGGGCGTGCCTTGCTGGAGGGGCGCGGGCGGTGGCGGTGGCGGGTAGATTTCCTCGTCACCTCCGCCAAGCGTGATGCCGTACTGCATCCCGGTGGGACTAGGTGAGGGCGTGATCGCTGCCGTTTCGGGTGTTTCCTCGCTGCCGGCTTCGACACTCGCCCCCTGACTCGTGAAAAGAACATAGGCGAACACGCCGAGGACCGCGAGGATCGCGACACTCACCATGAGATTGCCGCCAATCAGCACTCCGGTGAGAGCACGATTTCGCGGGGGCTTTGGGTGCTGCTGGCTCATGCCAGGCTCGAGTGGCGGTGCGCTCATGCGGCCATCATAATCGCCGCACACACAAAAAGGTATGGCGCGTCACAAGATTCTGGCGTGCGGCGGAACGAGAATCGCCCCGCACCATGCTCCTCAACAGAGCAGGTGCGAGGCGATGCCGCATGAATGGTGAGCCGATCGCTACAGCATGGCGATGAGGCCAATGATGATCGAGACGATGCCGATCAGAACCGAAATCACCGAAAGCACGGCAGCAATGATGCCGAGCACCTTGCCGCTTCCGCCCTTGAAGCCGCGCACCGCGCCCCAGATACCGAGCACGAGACCCGCGATGCCGAGCGGGATCGAGAGCGCGTAAACGAGCATGATCGGCACGAACGTGAGGCCGATGCCGATGAGGGCGAGCACGATGCCGATGATGGCAAGCACGGTGCCGCTCTTCTTCGGGGCAGTGTCAACGGCAGGCGCCTGCTGCTGGTTGTAGCCCGCGGGGGTCGCGTAGCCGTTGTTCGCACTCTGGGCAGAATAGGCGCTCTGTGCGCTTGGGGCGCTCTGCGCGAATGAGTTGGCACTCGAATTTTGCGCGCTGTAGCCACCCTGCGGGGCAGACTGGTGAGGGCCGGAGTTCATCGCACTGTAGCCGCCCTGCGGAGCCTGCTGAGGCTGTTGGCCGTAGCTCGACCCGCCGTAGCCCTGACCGTACTCTTGACCGTAGCTCTGCTGCTGGGTCTGTTCTCCGTAGCTCTGCTGCTGGGTCTGTTCTCCGTAGCTCTGCTGCTGGGTCTGTTCTCCGTAGCTCTGCTGGCCATAATTCTGACCGTAGCCCTGCGCCTCGTTCGAGGAGCCGTAGCTGGGGGCGCCGCTCGCGGAGCCGTAACCCGGGGCCTCGTTCGAGGAACCATAGCTCGGGGCGCCGCTCGCGGTGCCGTAACCCGCGGCCTCATTCGAGGAACCATAGCTCGGGGCGCCGCTCGCGGTGCCGTAACCCGCGGCCTCATTCGAGGAACCGTAGCTCGGGGCGCCGTAGCCCTGAGCCTCGGGAGCTGCACCTTCGTGGCCGGGAGCGCCGTACGAGGCATTCTGCGGCGCCTGCTCATTCGACTGCTGAGCAACATTCTGTTCGCCGCCAAATGAAGGCGCACCGTATGCGCCGTATTGCGTGGCCTCTTCGCGCGGCTGCTCAGGCTGCTCAACGTGCGCAGGTTCGCTTTGAACAAGGTCGCTTTGCGAGGCGTCGCTTCCTTCCGCGTCACTCTGGGAAGTGCTCTGCTCGGGCGCGCCGTAGGTCGACGCCGCGGGAGCCGATTCCTCTGCTCTACCGTACTGCGCCGGCTGGAACGTCGAACCGTACGACTGCACGCCGCTATCGTGCGAAGTCGCTTCGGGATTCTGCGAAGCTTCGGGGGACTTTCGTTCTCCCTCAGCCTCAGCATTCTGCGAGGCGAACGGGCCAACCTCGTGCACAACGCCGCCCTCGGGCGTCGCAGCGGCGGACTCGTCGTGCGAAGGGGCGAGCGCTTCCTGCGCCTGCCAATTCGGCGCCGATGGCTGCTCCTGCTGGGCGTTCTCGACGCTCGGCGAGTTGTTCTCGGGATTCTCGGGCTTCGGGTAGCCCTCGGGGCTGTTGACGGGATCGTTGCCGTAAGGAGTACTCATGCCCCCATCCTAAAAGCGGTTTCCTTAGAAACCTTTGGCAACACGTGGGGGCGAGAAGCCGTCGGACCTCAGGCCTGCCCCACCGGCATGGTGAACATAAACGAATACGCGATCAGTCCGAAGAACACGAGCGGGAACGACGCGGCGATCGCGGCAAACGAGAGGAGGGCACTTCCGCCCAGTCGCTGCGAAAGGCGGACGCTCAAGAATGCGAGCACGAGCGCGAGAACCGCGAGGGGTAGTGTTCCAAGGCCCATGCGCGCGAGCGGTTCGACGAACGAGCACACGGCGCAGACGAGACCAAGAAAGCTCAGCACGAGCGAGAGCGCGGCGAGGCCGAGACCCGTGCCAAAGAGGTACTTGAGGAACGAACCGCTACGAGAGGTGCGCGCGGGCGTGAGGTCCCAATTCGAAGCGCCCTCAAGCATCGAGGGATTGAAGCGTGGGGCCTCGCTCGGCGTTTTCCTGGTGGGTCCTGATGTACTCATGCGGCAAGGTTACTGAGTGGGTCGGCACCGTAGGGCGCGCAGATTGTCGCAATTTCGAGACAGCGACCGCGACGTAGGCCTCGCGAGCAAGCGACGTTGAGCTATGTCTATTCGTGCCGGGAGGGTGGCGCGGGTCAGAGGGCCTCTCGTACGAGCCTCGCGGTCTCACTCGGGCTCGTTCCCACGCGCACGCCTGCGCCCTCGAGCGCCGTCTTCTTCGCGCGCGCCGTTCCGCTTGAGCCGCTCACAATTGCGCCCGCGTGCCCCATTGTTTTGCCTTCGGGGGCGGTAAAGCCGGCGATGTAGCCAACGACGGGTTTCGTGACCTTCGCGCGGATGAATTCGGCGGCGCGCTCCTCGGCGTCTCCCCCGATTTCACCGATCATCACGATGAGCTCGGTCGCGGGATCGGCCTCAAAAGCCTCGAGGGCGTCGATATGGGTCGTACCCACGACCGGGTCGCCGCCGATACCGATCGCGGTCGTGAAGCCGATGTCGGAAAGTTCGTGCATCATCTGATACGTGAGGGTGCCCGATTTCGAGACGAGCCCGACTGGGCCCCGGCCCGTGATGTGGTCGGGGATGATCCCTGCATTGGACAGCCCCGGCGAAACGATCCCCGGGCAGTTCGGCCCGATGATACGCGTGCGGCCGCTCGCCTTCGCGCGCGCATGAAACTCGACCGTGTCCAGAACCGGGATGCCCTCCGTGATGACGACGACGAGTGGCATGCCCGCCTCGATCGCCTCGATCACGGCCCCCTTCACAAACCTGGGTGGCACGAACACCACGGACACGTTTGCGCCGGTTTCGCGCATCGCCTCGGCCACCGTGCCAAAAACGGGGGTCCGACGGCTGCCAAGGTCCACGTCACTCCCGGCTTTCTTCGGGTTGACCCCGCCCACGATCTGGGCGCCGGCGGCGCTCATGCGGCGCGCGTGCTTGAGCCCCTCACTTCCGGTGATGCCCTGCACGATGATGCGGGAGTTGTCCTCAAGAAAAATCGCCATGATTGCCCTACTTTCCAGCGGCGAGCGCGGCGGCTTGCCTCGCGGCGTCGTCCATTGAATCCGCGATGTGCACGAGTGGGTGCTTCGCGCGGCGAAGAACCTCGCGCCCCTCCTTCACGGCGTTGCCGTCGAGCCTCACGACGATCGGTTTCGTCGCGCGGTCGCCGAGCTTCTCGAGGGCGCCCACGATGCCGAGGGCGACTTGATCGCACGCGGTAATCCCGCCAAACACGTTGATAAATACGCTTTTCACCTGAGGGTCGGCGAGCACGAGGCCGAGGCCGTCAGCCATGACGCTCGCCGAGGCACCGCCGCCGATATCGAGGAAGTTCGCGGGGTGAATCCCACCGAAGTCACGGCCCGCGTAGGCGACAACATCGAGGGAGGACATCACGAGACCCGCACCGTTGCCCACAACGCCGACTTCGCCATCGAGCTTCACGTAATTGAGGCCGAGGCGCCGCGCTTCCTCCTCGAGAGGGTCGGCATTTTCTTCCGCGGCGAAAGCGGCGAAGCTTTCGTGGCGGAAGAGAGCGTTATCGTCGATGGAAACCTTGCCGTCGAGCGCGAGGATCTCTCCTCCCGCGGTTCTCACGAGAGGGTTGACTTCGGCGAGGGTCGCGTCTTCGTCGCGATACACCTCCCACAGCCGCTCGAGAACCCGGGCGATGGCGCCGATCTGCTCGACATCGAAGCCCGCAGCTTCGAGAAGATCGCGCGCAGCTTCCGCTGTGAGGCCCTCGAGAGGGTCGATCTCGCGGCGCGCGAGCGCCTCGGGGCGCTCTTTCGCCAGCTGTTCGATCTCTACGCCGCCCTCCTTCGAGCACAGAGCCGTGAGGCCGTGCGAGGAACGGTCCAGAAGGATAGAGAAGTAGTACTCCTCGGCGATCTCGGCGCCCTCGGCAACGAGCACGGAATGAACCGTGTGGCCCTTGATGTCCATACCGAGGATCGCGCGTGCGGCCTCTTCGGCTTCGGCTGGTGTGCGCACGATCTTAACGCCGCCGGCCTTACCGCGACCGCCGACCTTGACCTGGGCCTTGACGACAAGCACCGGTGTACCGAGTTTGTCGGCGGCGGCGCGCGCCTCAGCCGGGGTCCTCGCGAGAATTCCGGGAAGAACGGGGACGCCATGGCGCGCAAACACATCGCGCGCTTGATGTTCGAGAAGATCCACGCGGGTGTCCCTCCATGAGAAGTAGCGTTCTTCCAAGGGTATCGGCACCTCGGCGTCGCTCGCGGAAGGGCAAAAGCGCGTGCCGATCACAGTGAGCCAGATCTTCACAGTGCGGGTGGCCGTTACGATGGAGCAATGACGAGCCCCCGCCCCAAGCGCAAAACTCTCCGCCAGCGCATCATGGACCACCTCTTTTTCTCCGTCGTGGTCATGACGCTCTTTTTCGTGGTTCTTTCACTCATGGGGATCAAGGCGAAGTTTGCGAGCCTCGTGCTCTCGATCCTCTTGACGCTTGCGCTCAATGTGGGGCTCTCCTACTACTACGAGTGGCGCCGCGACCGCGAGCGCGCCGCCATCCGCGAAGGCCGCGCGAATCCGCGCGAGAGCCGCGATGGCGATATTCGCATGAGGGATGAGAAGTAATGGCCGATTGGAAGACCTACGCGAAAGCCGCGCGCAATACGGCGCGCAAGCAGGCTCCCGGCGCGAAGCGTGCCGTGCAGCGGGAGGCCCGCGCCTACGCGAGCGGCGCGCAGAAAGTGTGGGAGGCGAAAGCTGCCGATAACGTGCGCCGCGGCGCTGAAAGCGCGAAGAACTCCGCGAGCGAATCCGCGAAAACGATGCGCGCAGCCGCAAAGGTCGCGGGTCGCCGGTATCGCCGCGCGAATATGACGAAGCGCCTTCTCGCCGCCCTGCGCGACACGTCGATCATCGCGCTTTCGCTCGGTGCGATCTGGTTCGTGTTCTCGAGGATCATCCCGATCCCCGTCACGTGGATGCTCGTTCTCCTTGCGGTTCTCGTGCTCTTGCGCATCATTGCCGCGCTCACGCAGGACGCGTACGAAGAAACCGACCTGGACGATCCCGAGGGGATTGCTGGCGAGGATCTCCCGGAGGGTGCGAAGGTCAAGAAGTTTAAGTCCTGACCAACCTCGCTGTGCGCCGATAGCATGAACGGGGCGTTTTCGCGCCCCGTTCGTCGTCCCCCAGCGCGAAAGGCCGCACGTGCACTCGAGAGATGCTCGCCCCGAAGGTTTCACCCGTCGAAGCTGGCATAGGAAGGCCTCGAAACCCGTCTCCTACTGGATGATCGCGCTCGTCATCGCCGTCGCAGCGCACCCGCTCATCCCGCAGTTCCGGTGGCTTCTTGTGCACATGGTGACCCTCGGCCTCGTCACCACGTCGATCATGGTGTGGGGTCAGCATTTCACGGAGGCTCTTCTCAAGACCCGCCTTGGTGAGGAAACTCGGCCGAAGCAAGTGGCGCGCATTTGGGCTCTCACCGCCTCGATCATCCTCACGATGGCGGGCATGCTCGCGAATCTCCCGCTCCTCACGGTGTTGGGCGCCATCGGCGTGAGCGCCATGATCCTGTGGTACGCCTTCGCTCTTGGTGCGCAGCTCAAGGCGGCCCTCGCCCCACGCTTCGCGTTCGTGGTGCGGGCGTATCTCATTGCCGCGTGCCTCCTCCCCTTCGGCGCAGCGCTCGGCGCGATCCTCGCCTTCTCCCCCGGCGAGCCGTGGCAAGGGCGCCTGCTTCTCGCGCATCAGGTCGTGAATATTCTTGGCTTCGTGGGCGTCACGGTCTCGGCAACGCTGCTCACGCTGTGGCCCACGGTGCTGCGCACGAAGCTCGATACCACGAAGGCCACGCGAGCCTCGCGCTTCCTTATCGTCATGGTGATTGGCACGCTCATCGCGATGCTCGGTGCTCTCGTGGACAATGTTCTCGTGGGGCTCGCGGGTCTCACCCTCTACATTCTCGGTCAGGTCGTCATCGGCCTGCTCCTCGTGGCGCTCGCGCGGCAATCATCCCGTCAGATGCACCGCGAGCCACGTGCCCTGTTCCCCGTTCTCTCGATCGGTGCGGGCGCACTCTGGTTCCTCGGCACGTGCGTGGCGCTGTGGGGGCTGTGGTTCAGCTCGATCGGCAGTTCCGACGGTTCCCCGGTCACCTCGCCCCTCAACTTTTCGCTCACCGCGGCACGCCTTCATGACCTGAGCGTCCCCTTCGTCGCGGGTTTCCTTCTCCAAGTGCTCCTCGGCGCGATGAGTTACCTTTTGCCGGCCTCGATGGGTGGAGGCCCGCGTGCTCTCAAGGCGGGCCTCGCCGTCATGAGCCGCTGGGCAGTTTTCCGCGTCGTTGCGCTCAATCTCGCGCTTGGCATGTTTGCGTTCGCGAGCATCACGGGCACGGTTGGCGAGGCACTCTTTGGTGCTCTCACGTTCGGCACGTTCGCACCGAGCCAATTCGGCTCGGTCACGCGGGTTCTGGTTTCCGCGGTGGCGTTTCTCGTGCTCGCCTCTTTCATCGTCCTCATGCTCCGCATGGTCAAGGTGAATCTGCGCGAGCGCCTCGAATTCACCGAACGTTCGGCGCAGCTCGGAATGCCCGGCATAGGTGCTCCCGCACACCCGCAGCAGTCGGCGACGAGCGGCTCAACCCCGGCTGCCACTGCCTCCGGCGTGAGCTCCACTCCCGCTCTGGCGCATGAAGGTGAGGCTCGCCGTGAGCCGGCAACACTCGGCCGCCGCCACCTGACGAGCGCCCTCGCGGGCATGGGAACGGTGTTCTCGCTCGCCGCGGTCGGGCGTGCCTTCGACGGCACGCTCGCGGGCGCGGCCGCCGTCGGAATCCCCTCCCAAGGCGCCGGCTCCGAGCACGGTGCAGGCCCGGCCATCGCTCCCACCGGCCGCACGACCCGCGTAAAGGTCGAGGCGAATGCCGACATGCGCTTCGTTCCGAACACGCTCGAGGTGCCCGCGGGCGATCGGCTTGAGATCGAGGTGCACAACGTCGATCCCGCGAACACCCACGATCTCGTTCTCGATACCGGTGCCCACACGGAGCGCCTGCATCCAGGTGACACGGTCGTGCTCGAGGCCGGAGTGGTCACCGCGCCCATCGAGGGGTGGTGCTCGATCGTTGGCCACCGCGCGATGGGCATGACCCTCACCATCACCCCAACCGGGGCACGCACGAGCGGAAGTCACAGCAGTGACGGTGGCGCGGCAGGCGTCGGAACGGATCCCCTTGCCCGAGTCACCGCTGATCTCACCTCCGCACCCGGCTCCTCCCGCACGCGGCGCGATCCGGTGATGCCCGCCGTCCCCTCCCCGGCCACGCCGCAAAAACTCGCCTTCACCGTCACCGAGGAAAACCTCGAGATCGCGCCCGGCATCGCGATGGAGTCGATGGTGTACAACGGCGAGGTGATGGGGCCCGTGATCACCTCCCCCCTTGGCGGAAAAATCGAATTAACCCTCAGCAACAGCGGCGAGATGGGCCATTCGATCGACTTCCACGCGGGCACCGTTGCGCCTAATCGCTACATGCGCACGATCGCGCCCGGGGAGAGCCTCGTATACCCCTTCACCACTGATTACGCGGGCGCGTGGCTTTACCACTGCTCGACCGCGCCCATGACCATGCACCTTTCCGGCGGCATGTATGGAATCCTCATCGTTCCACCGCAGGGACTCGCGCCGGCCGATCGCGAATACGTGCTCGTCCAATCCGAGCACTACCTCGCCCCGGAGGCCAGCACCGGCGAGGATGGAAACCCGGCTCAGGGGCCCGACGGTTGCGCACTTCACGCCATTTCCTCGGAAAAAATCTTCGCCGAACGTCCCGATTTCACCGTGTTCAACGGGCACGCGAACCAGTACGTGCACGAGCCGCTCGAAGCGAAAGTCGGCGAGCGCGTGCGCATCTGGGTACTCGCCGCGGGACCGAGCCGAGGAATTGCCTTCCACGTCGTCGGTACCGTTTTCGACACCGTCTTCAAGGAAGGCGAATACCTGCTGCGGCCCGACAACACCACCGGTGGCGGCGCGCAAGCTCTCGACCTCGGCAGCTGCCAGGGAGGCTTCGTCGAGATGGTGTTCCACGAGGAAGGCACGTACAAGGCCGTCAATCACCAGTTCGTGGACCTCGAACGCGGCGCGCTCGCCCTCATTCACGTGACAGCCTAAGCGCCGGGCACCGGTGGTCCCTGCCCGTGCGCGGCGGTGCGTGGCAGGCTGGAAGTACCGACCACCACCGCGAAGGAGCACCCATGAAAGCCCTCATCCTCAACGCCTCGATCTACGGGCACTCCGGCCGATATGCCGAGATGATCGCGAGCGCCCTCACGGATGCAGGTTGGGACGTGCACACCCTCACCACCAAAGGATTCACCGTCGAGGCGGCAACAACGACACTCGGAGGTGAACCCGACCTCGTCGTGTACGCGGGCGGCAATTATGCGGGCAAGCTCCACGACGTCAAAGCCTTTGTGAACGCCGCCCACGCCTTCACGAACGCACGCCTCGTGCTGCTCTCCGTTGCCTGGGCTGACCCGAGCCGCACCGAGGACGTCGATAAGGTGCATCGCGCGAACCTCCCGAGCGACGTGTATGAGCGCACCGAACGCTTTCACGCGCGCGGCGGCCTCGCCCACTCCAAGGTATCTTTCGCCCACAAGGCTGCCCTCACGGGCGTGCACGCCTTCATGAAGGCGACGCCCGCGAGCAAACGCCACGCGAACGACCAGGAAATGCTCGACACGTGGGGCACGGACACCGACTTCGTGAAGCGCGAGAACATCGAGCCGTTGCTCAAAGCGCTCCTCGGCTGACTCTCCGGGCGCGAGGCTAGCGCCGCCGCACCGACACACACAAAGAAGGCCCCGCGCCCACCCGATACGGGTGCGCGCGGAGCCTCGCGATCACACGCGGAAGGTTACAGCGCCTTCGAAATCGCCTCAACCGACGTCTTCGCATCACCGAGCAGCATGTCCGTGTTCTCGTTGAAGAACAGCGGGTTCTGCACGCCCGCGTAGCCGGCGCCCATCGAACGCTTAAACACGACCACGTGCTTCGCCTCCCACACCTTGAGCACGGGCATACCCGCGATGGGGCTTCCAGGCTCTTCGGCAATCGGGTTCACCGTGTCGTTCGCGCCGATGACGAGCACGACATCGACATCGCCGAAGTCGTCATTCACCTCGTCCATCTCCAGCACGATGTCGTAGGGAACCTTCGCCTCGGCGAGAAGCACATTCATGTGTCCCGGGAGGCGACCCGCAACCGGGTGGATACCAAACGTGACATCCACGCCGTGCTCGCGCAGCTTCTTCGTGAGTTCCGCGACCGGGTATTGCGCCTGCGCCACCGCCATGCCGTAGCCGGGAGTGATCATGACCGTCGAGGCGCCCTTGAGAAGCTCGGCCGTCTCTTCAGGCGTGATCTCGGTGTGCTGCCCGTAATCACGCTCGACGCTGGAGGAGCCACCGTCGGAACCAAACCCGCCGAGAATCACCGAAATGAACGAGCGGTTCATCGCCTTGCACATGATGTAGCTCAGGTACGCACCGGACGAGCCGACGAGCGCACCCGTGATGATGAGCAGGTTGTTGCCGAGCATGAAGCCCGCAGCCGCCGCGGCCCAACCCGAGTAGCTGTTGAGCATCGAGACGACGACCGGCATGTCGCCACCGCCGATCGCCGCCACGAGGTGGAAGCCAAGGAAGAGCGCAAGAATCGTGAGCAGGAGAATCGAGGCCCAGCCGGCAAAGCCCTCGCCGCCGCTCGCCATGAACACGATCGCGAGAACGAGCGAAAGAACGAGAACGCCGAGGTTGATCCAGTTGCGGCCCGGAAGCATGAGCGGCGCGCCCTTGATCTTCGCCGACAGTTTGAGGTACGCCACGATCGAGCCCGTGAACGTCACGGCGCCAATGAAAATACCGAGCGCCACCTCGCCCAGATGGAAGGTCTCCATCGCGGGCGGAATACCGTACGGATGCAGGAAACTATTGAAGCCGATCAGCACCGCCGAAAGGCCCACAAACGAGTGGAGCATGGCGATGAGCTCGGGCATGCCCGTCATCTCCACCTTTTTCGCGAGCGGAATGCCGACGCCAGCACCGATACCCATCGCGAGAATGATCAAGATGAGCGTGACGATTGGGCCATTGAAGTGCTCGGGATCCACCTGCGAGTTCGCGAGCGCACGCGCAATCGTGGCCACAAGCGCAATGGCCATACCGGCCGCACCAAAAATGTTGCCGCGCTTCGCGCTCTTTTGCGCGCTGAGCCCCACGAGCGCGAGGATGAAGAGAATGGCCGCGGCAATGTACGCGAGGGTCGTGAGCCTCAGCGTCCAATCAATCAGCTGCATGTCCATTGATCAGCCCTCCCTCGAAAACATGGAGAGCATGCGGTGCGTGACCGTGAACCCGCCAAAGATATTGATGCTCGCGATCACGATCGCAATGAACGACAGGATCGCCACGGCAATGTTCGCGCTTCCCACCTGCAATATCGCGCCCACGAGAATAATCCCGGAAATTGCATTCGTCTCGCTCATGAGCGGCGTGTGCAGCGAATGCGTGACCGACGTGATCACGTAGTAGCCCACCACGATCGCGAGCATGAGCACCATGTACTGCTCCGCCACCTGGAAGGGGCTCGCGAGCACAAGCGCCACACCGAGGATCCCGCCGATGATCGCCGCGATAGTTCCCGCGTGGGACTTCTTCGCTTCGGGCGCTTCGGCGGGAGCCGGTGCCGCTTCGGGTGCGGGTGCAGGCGCCGCCGACACCTTCACGGGAGGCGGTGGCCACAGCACATCCGCCTGGCCATCGTGCGCGAACGTCACCGTGATGCCACGAACGATCGTGTCCTCGAAATCGAGCATCATCACGCCGTCCTTCTGGGGCGTCACGAGCTTCATGAGGTTCACGATGTTCTGGCCGTACAGCTGGCTTGCCTGGCCGGGGAGCCGGCCCGCGAGGTCGGTGTGGCCCACGATCGTCACGCCATTGTCGGTCTGGTAGACCTCGCTGGGCTTCGTGAGCTCACAGTTGCCGCCATTCGCGGCAGCCATATCCACGATCACCGAGCCGGGCTTCATGTTCTGCACATCCGCGGCCGTGAGGAGCACCGGCGCCTTGCGGCCCGGGATGTTCGCGGTCGTAATGACGATGTCCGCCTCGGCTGACTGCTGCGAATAGAGCTCCGCGGCCGCCTTCGCTTGGTCCGCCGTCATCTCCTTCGCGTAGCCATCCTCCGACTTCTCCGTCTTCGCCGGGATCGCCACGAACTCCGCGCCCATCGACTCGACCTGCTCGGCAGCCTCGGGGCGAAGATCGGTAGCCTTCACGATCGCGCCCATCGAATTGGCCGTGCCAATCGCGGCGAGACCCGCAACGCCAGCACCAATCACGTACACGTTCGCGGGCGGCACCTTGCCGGCCGCCGTCACCTGGCCCGTGAAGAGACGCCCAAAATTGCTTGCGGCCTCGATGACCGCGCGATAGCCGGCGATGTTCGCCATCGAACTGAGCACGTCCATCGATTGCGCACGCGAAATACGCGGCACCGCATCCATCGCGAGCGCCGTGAGTCGATGCTCTTTCAGTTCGTCAATGAGCTCCGGGTTGCGCCCTGGGGCCATGCGGGAAATGAGCACGGCACCGGGAAGCATCTTTTCGCGCGTCTCCCGCGGCGGCGTGTCAAGAGTCGTGACGATATCGGATTGCCACACCTCCTCCCCCACGATCTCGGCGCCAGCTTCGGCGTAGGCGGCATCGAGGTAAGAGGCGCGCTCTCCAGCGCCGCGCTCCACCACGACCTCGTAGCCAAGCTTGAGAAGCTTGCGAACGGTGTCGGGCGTGGCGGCAACGAGCGGCTGATCCTCGAGGGTCTCTCTCGGGATTCCGATTCGCAATGTCACTCCTTAGTGAAAGGTGGCCCATGGGGCGCATGTGGCCTGCTACGAATCTACCCCGTGTGCGCAAGGCGTACGGCCCGAAACTCACGAGGGCCGAGAAAAACTGCGTCTCGAGCCTGAGAGAAGGGTACCCGGGCGGTCGCCGGGCCCTACCCGTTTAGAGCTTCGTGATCGGCGCGTAGCGCACAAGAAGGCGCTTTTTGCCATGAGGATCGCGGAATTGAACCTCGACCTGGAGTTTCTCCCCTACACCGCTTGCGGAGATCACGGTGCCCATACCGAAGCTGTCGTGAGTCACGCGGTCACCGACCTCGAGATTCGGAATCTCGCTCGCCGTTTTCGCCTTCTTGCCCGAGCCGAAGCTCGGCCTCGATACGTCGCGTCGGCCACCGCCCACGCCGAGACCCGTGACGGATGGGCCGCGCTTGCTCGAGCCGCCAAAACCTCGGGAGCGACCGGAGGCGCCCCAACCGTCGGAACCAAAACCGCCACCAAAATCCGCGTACGCGCGCGCATTGCCCGCGCGCGCCACGTGCACGAGAGCCTCGGGGATCTCTTCAAGGAAGCGGGAGGCGGGGAAGAATTGCGGCGAGCCCCACGCTGCACGCACGCTTGCACGCGTGAGGAACAGGCGCTCCCTCGCGCGGGTAATGCCCACGTACGCGAGGCGCCGCTCCTCCTCGAGCTCCTTTGGGTCGGCGAGGGTGCGCTGATGCGGGAAAGTGCCATCCTCCATGCCGGTGAGGAACACGATCGGGAATTCGAGGCCCTTCGCGGTGTGGAGGGTCATGAGGGTGACGAATTGATCCTCGCCCTCGGGGATCTGATCGGAATCGGCAACGAGGGAAACTTTTTCGAGGAACTGATCAACGAGCGAGCCGGTGGAGGCATCGTTTTCTATCCCCGCTTCGTCTTCGAACTCGGACGCCGCGGCCTCGGCAGCGGCGAGATCCGCTTCGAAATCGGCGGCGACGCTCACGAGTTCCGCAAGGTTCTCGAGGCGGGATTCGTCTTGAGGATCGTCGCTACTTTGAAGGGAGGCATAGTAGCCACTCTCGGTCAAGATCGATTCGAGTACCTCGCTTGGCCCCTCTCCCTTTTCCACCTGCTCGCGCCCGCGCGCCATGAGTGCCACGAACTTCTCGATCGCACCGAGGGAACGCGTCGCAATTCCCGGAGCCTCGCTCGCGCGCTCAAGGGCCTCGCCAAAGCTGATGCGCTCCTGGTCAGCAAGAACGGAGACGGCTGCCTCGGCCCGCTCCCCGATACCGCGCTTCGGCGTGTTGAGAATGCGGCGAAGGTTGATCTCATCCGCGGGGTTCGTGAGCACCCGCAGATACGCGATCGCGTCTTTGATTTCCCGTCGCTCGTAGAAGCGCGTGCCACCCACAACCTTGTACGGGAGGCCCACGCGGATGAGCTGATCCTCGAGCGCGCGCGATTGCGCATTCGCGCGGTAAAACACGGCGATGTCCCCGGCCTTCGCACCCCCGTCGATCAACGCGTCGATCTGGCGAGTGATGTAGCGGGCCTCGCCCTGCTCGTCGTCGGCAACATACAGCGTGATCTGCTGGCCATCGCCCTGGTCAGTCCACAGCTTCTTAGGCCGCCTGCCCTGGTTTTCCTTGATAACCGCGTTCGCGGCGCTCAGGATCGTTTGCGTGGAGCGATAATTTTGCTCGAGCACGATTGTGCGGGCGCTCGGGAAGTCCTCTTCGAACTCGATAATGTTGCGGATCGTCGCGCCGCGGAACGCGTAAATCGACTGGTCCGAATCGCCCACGACAGTGAGGTCAGCGCGAGGGTCATCGCCCACGAGCTCGCGCACGAGCCTGTATTGCGCGGTATTCGTGTCCTGATACTCATCCACGAGAACGTGCCGGAACCGACGGCGATACCCTTCGCGAATCGCCGGATTTTCGGCGAGCAGCCGCACGGTCAGCGCGATCAGGTCGTCAAAGTCCACCGCGTTCGCCGTGCGAAGCCGCTCCTGGTACTGCGTGTAGATCTGTGCGATCGTGCGTTCGGCGGGATTCTTCGCGTTCTCTGCCTGGGCCGCGTACTCCTCGGGGGTCACAAGCTCGTTCTTGAGCGAGGAAATCTTCGACTGGAACGCACGCGGCGGATGCTGCTTCGAATCCAGCCCGAGGTCCTTTGCGATGTTCGTGATGAGCCGCTTCGAATCGGCGGAATCGTAGATCGAGAACGTCGACTTGAGCCCCGCGGCCGCGGCATCCCGCCTCAGGATCCGCACGCACGCCGAGTGGAAGGTCGAGACCCACATGTAGCGGGCTGCGGGCCCGATGAGCGCCTCGACCCTTTCCTTCATTTCCGAGGCGGCCTTATTCGTGAAGGTAATCGCGAGAATCTCGCCCGGAAGCGCCTCGCCGCTGCGCAGAAGGTGCGCGATGCGGCGGGTCAGGACGCGGGTCTTACCGGAACCCGCACCGGCCACGATCAAGAGCGGGGAGCCGCGGTGCTCAACGGCGTCGCGCTGAGGCGGATTGAGGCCCTCAACGATCTCCTCGAGTGCCCCCTTGTCACGCCCGCCCCACGCCGCGAAGTTCTCGTGTCGCACGGGCTCGGGCTCTTCGGGAACCGGCTCAAAGCGTGGGCTCGGCTCGTCGCCGTGCGGTTCCGACGCCTCCTTGCCAAACGCCGTTGCCCAATCTTCAGGCGGGGCATCCTCGGAGAAATCCCACTCATCGGGAGGCGGGCAAGCGTCGGACTCCCCTCGCGCACTCCCACTGGCAGCCGAGCGTTCCGCCTCGGCGTCACTCACCGGGCTCCCAACACCCGGACCGCCATCGCTTCCGCCGCCCTTGCCGTTCTTGCCCTTCCCGCTCTCACCGAGCGCATGAAAGGATTCCGGAAGCGGGAAATCATCGAAAAGCGAGGACATTCATGAACCTTCATTAGCTGTGTGGGTCGGGCGGCGAGTAAGACGAGTTGAACCCTACGCCGCTCCGGCCGGGACGATGCGGGCGGTTTGCCAGTTACATGAACACGCCTATGGCGATATTCACGACGATACCCACGGGGATCGCGAACCACACGGGCGCGGGCGTTGCCTCGCGCTTCTTGATCGCGATGAACGCGCACACCGCCACGACAACCGAAAGCACGAGCTTGATACCGATGGCCATGTGGTTGATGGCCATCCCATCGATAATGCCGATCACCGCAGCGATCAAGCCAAACACCGGCGCTGCGGCGGACATATGCGCCATGCCGGGAAGCGGTTGGCGATTCTTCACAGCGGCGATCCACATGCCGAACGCGCCGGCCCAGCAAAGGATGTGCAAGAACACGAAAATCATCATGAGTGTGTACATGCCTCCACTCTACGAAAGGGGTGAGACATTTAAACTCAAGGCCGCCCGCGATGGTCAGCCGCATCACGTCACCGGCACACGGCTTTCTGCGAGAATGGTCCGCGATGAACGACTCCTCGACACCCGCGCCCCTCACCACGCGGCAAAAAATGCGCCATGTGCTTCTCGCCGTGCTCTCCATCGTGATCGCTGCGATCGTGATCGTGTGGCTCATTCCCCGCGCCGTCGACACGTCGTGGGAGCACATTTTCGCGTCATTCGACGGGATCAGCTGGTGGTGGATTCTCTTTCTCATCGCCGTCGCGCTCGTCGTTCTCGCAATCGATTCCGTGGGGTTTGCCGCGTGCTTCCGCGGAGTGAGCCTCAGAGCCGCCGCGGAAACCAACGCTGTCGCGCAAGCGGTCACCGTCGTCGTGCCCATGGGCTCGACCATTTCTCTCGGACTCATCTACGCGCGTCTCAAACGCGCGGGACTCGGCACTAAAAGAATCGCCTCGGGCACGATGCTCGCGTCGATCGCCGACGTTCTCGCACAGATACTCTTGCCGATCCTTGCCGTCGCCCTCGTGGCACTTTCCCCGCTCGACATTCCGCTGTGGGGGCGCGTTGCCCTGCTCATTGCCGCCGCGCTGGCCCTCGGCCTCACGAGTATCGCTCTCGGATTCGTCTCGAGCGAGAAGCTCCTGCGGAAAGTTCTCGAGCGCGTGCAAAAAGTCGTGGATGCCTTTAACGAAGGCTATGGCGGCAAGAACCGTGACCTCGTGGCCCCTGCCCTCGACACGCGCGCGATGGCGGTCGCGGATGCCCACGGTTCTCGCATCATGATCCTCGGCGCCCCCACCCTCGCGCGTCTCGCGCAGGGCCTTGCCTTCATCGCGTGGTGCATGCTCGGCTACGGCTTTGAGATCAGCCCTCTCGTGCTCTTCGGGATTTACGCTCTGAGCCGCCTGCTTTCGCTCATTCCGCTCACGCCGGGCGGCATCGGCGTGATCGACGTGGGCGTGGCGTGGGCGCTCGTGCAATGCGGCGCACCGAGCGCCGCGGCCGTGTCGTGCGCACTCGCCTTCACCTTGAGTCAGGTCCTCACGCCCGCACTCGCCGGAGCGCTCGCCATCCCCATTGGCGTTCGCGACGCCGAAGCCGGAAAGGGCTAGAGCCCGCGGCTGTCCATGAACGCTGCAAGCTCGGAGAAGAACATCCTCCTCGGTGCCTCAAGCGCGAGGGCCATATCGTGCGTCGCGCCCGGAATTCGCGCGATCGTGAGGTCCTTCCCCGCGTTGTGGGCGTTCGTCACCTGGTGCTCAACGTTCAAGATCGCATCGCTCGTGTAGGCGCGGCGCGTGAACACCGGCCCGAGCGCCGATCGCGTTGAGGCGGTCATGAAGATCGGCTCGTGAATATCGAGCCCGCGCGCAAGCTGAGATTGGGCGCGCGCCACAGCCGCAAGCGTGCAGGCCGGCATCGGGAACGACTCGAACGGTTTATACGGCACATGCCAATCCCACTGCCCGCCAAAATCCGCGTGAAGTGTACGGGCATAAAAATCAGGCATCCCCGGCACAACCGTGTGCAGCGGGCGCACGCGTGCGAGCATCTCAAGCTCGGGCAGCAGTACGCGCCTCACCAAGGGCCCGCCGTGCAACTCAAGCCACGGGGAATTCAGCAGCAGGGCCGACGCTTGCCCGGGGTGCCTTGCCGCCCACGTCACCGCGGTAAGGCCGCCCGTCGAATGTGCATAGATCACCGGTTTTTTCGGGTCGAGACCGCGCCCTCGCACATCGGCACTCGCCATCTCGCTCGTGCCGCCGATTTCCTCCTCGTAGTCGGCAAGATCACCGATTGCGGTGGCCACATCACCATCGCGGAGCGAACGGCCATTGCGACGCAGGTCGATCGCCCAGAAATCGTACCCGCGATCATTGAAGAAGCGGGCGACGTGCGGGTGGAAGAAGTAATCGGACCAGCCGTGGAGATAGAGCGCGATCGCCCCCGTCGCGAGGTCTTCCGGGGCGCGACGTGCGATCGTCGTGAAGCCGCACGGCCCGAAAGAGTCCTCGCCAAGGTCGTGGTGGGCGATCTCGAAGCCGTCGCTGAGAAGCGCCGAGTCATCAATGGGCGGGTACGTACGGTCATGGCGGGCAGGCATCGCTGAGGGCTTCTTTCGTTGGTTCTCGCACTCGAGGCGCATCTCTGCGCTCGTCTTTCCGCCCGTCGCACTGGGCCTTCTGAGGTGTGACGTGATCCCGCACGGGCGTGCCTCTACTTTAAGTCCCAGGCGCCGCAGTGTAACCTAGAGTCCGAAACTTACTCTCCAGGGGCGAAAATCGCCCGCATGTTCGACGCACAGGGGGTCGTACCTATGGGTCGTGGCCGTCAGAAAGCCAAGCAGGCCAAGATTGCTCGGGACCTCAAGTACTACAGCCCGCCTACTGATCTCAATGCGCTCCAGCGCGAATTGAGCGGGAAAAAGAACGAGTCCGCGTCGTGGGACGAAGACGACCGCTACGAAGACAAGTGGGCGAGCGAATACGACGATTGGGACGACGAGGACGAGGAGTCCTAACCCGCCCTTCTCTTTTGTAGATTGACGCCGCTACACGAACATCATTCGCGTGAATGACCGCCGTGCAGTGGCGTCAATTTTTTGATGCCGAGGGGAGGCGAGAGGGAACGACGAGCGGGCGATCCGCGCCACCCCACCCGCCCCAACTGGATTGCATAGGGTTTGTGGGGGTTTCACGAACGCGCCAAACCCCCACAACGTCTATGCAATTCGGGGATCGGGGTTCTTTCGGTTGTTTCAGGCTGTCACGAGCACGGGGCCGCCGTGAGCCCCCTTCGCCCCCTGCACGAGCACGTCATTCTCACTACGCGGCTTCGGCAACGTTTCGCGCCGGGCAACCTCGCCGATCACCCGCGAGCGCACGCCCTCGGCTTCGAAGAGTCGCACGATCTCATCCGCACTCTCGGCACTCGCCACCGCGACCATGCCGAGCCCCATGTTGAGAGTCGCTTCGAGATCCGCGAGCGGCACACTCCCCCACTCGCCAATCATGTGGAACACCGCGCCCGGCTCCCACGAGGCACGACTCACGCGCGCGCCGCACTCGGTGGGGATCACGCGGGCAAGGTTGGCAGCAAGCCCGCCGCCCGTCACGTGCGAGAGCGCGTGGAGTTTTCCGACGCCTGCCTGCGCGAGCACGCGCAAAATCTGCGCGCTGTAGATGTGGGTCGGGGTGAGGAGCTCCTCGCCGAGGGTCTTCCCGAACTCCTCGATGTGCTGTTCGAGGCTCAGCCCGGCGTGGTCGACAACAGCGCGTACGAGGGAATAGCCATTGGAGTGGAGCCCGCTCGAGTCCATGCCGATGAGCACGTCGCCAGCGCCTACGCGCTCGGCGCCGAGCATGCGGGAGGCCTCGACGACGCCGACGGCGGCACCTGCCACGTCGTAGTCGTGCTCACCCATCAGACCGGGGTGTTCAGCGGTTTCGCCACCCACGAGCGCCGTTTCTGCGAGGACGCAGCCTTCGGCGATGCCGCGCACGATGTCGGCAATCCGCTCCGGGTGCACCTTGCCGCACGCGATGTAGTCGGTCATGGCGAGGGGCTTCGCGCCGCTCACGACGATGTCGTCCACGACCATTGCCACGAGGTCCTGCCCGATTGTGTCGTGGATGTCGAGGGCCTGCGCGATCGCGATCTTCGTGCCTACGCCGTCGGTGCTCGAGGCGAGCAGGGGACGCTCATAGTTCTTGAGCTCGCTCACGTCGATGAGGCCCGCGAAGCCGCCCACGCCATCAACGACGCTCGTGCCGTGGGTCTTTTTCACGGCAGCTTTCATGAGTTCGACGGCGCGGTCGCCTGCGTCGGTATCGACTCCGGCGGCGGCGTAGGTGAGGCCTTGGTCTTCGCGTGCGTCAGTCATTTCTGAACCTCCTTGTCGGCCATGCCCAGCAGTTCGCGGCCTTCGGAATCGGGGGCGGGCAGAGGGATCGGGTATTCACCCGTGAAGCATGCGGAGCACAGTTCGCGTGGCACCTGGCGCGTGGCGCGCACCATGCCGTCGAAGCTGATGTATCCGAGGGAGTCAGCGCCGATCGAGCGGCAGATTTCTTCCGTATCGAGACCGTTGGCAATGAGCTGGGCTCGATCGGCGAAGTCGATGCCGTAATAGCAGGGCCATTTGACAGGCGGCGAGCTGATGCGCACGTGCACCTCGCTCGCACCGGCCTCGCGCAGCATCCGCACAACGGCCCGTTGCGTGTTGCCGCGCACGATCGAATCGTCGATCACCACGAGCCGTTTGCCCTCGATGACCTCGCGCAGCGGGTTGAGCTTGAGGCGAATACCGAGCTGACGCAGCGTTTGCGTGGGCTGAATGAAGGTGCGGCCCACGTACGCGTTTTTCACCATGCCCTGGCCGTAAGGAATACCGGATTCTTGCGCGTAGCCGATCGCGGCGGGCGTTCCCGATTCGGGCGTGGGAATCACGAGGTCGGCTTCAACGGGATGTTCGCGCGCGAGTTCACGGCCCATCTCGATGCGGGATTCGTTGACGCTTCGCCCGTTGAGGTTCGTGTCGGGGCGGGCGAGGTACACGTATTCGAATACGCAGCTCTTGCGCGCGGGTTCACATACTTGCTCGCAACGCAGCCCGTCCTCGTCGATCGCAATGAGCTCACCCGGGGCGACCTCGCGCACGAAACTCGCGCCGCAGATGTCGAGCGCGGCGGTTTCGGAGGCCACCACCCACCCGTTTGACAGCCTGCCGAGTACGAGCGGGCGGATACCCTGCGGATCCCGTGCCGCGTACAGGGTTTTTTCGTTCATGAGCACGAAGCAGTAGGCGCCTCGGATGCGGCCCATGAGGTCTTTGATGTTGTCCTCGAGGCTGCCTTCGTGGTTGAGCAGCGCCGTCACGATCGCCGTGTCGGTCGTGTTGCCCTGTTTAAGTTCGCCAATCTTCGAGTCGCCGTGGCGTTCATGGAGAAGTTCGAGCAGCTCGAGTGTGTTCACGAGGTTGCCGTTATGGGCCAGGGCGATCGTACCGTCGGGGCGCGGGCCAAGCGTTGGCTGAGCGTTCACCCAGTGGCTCGCGCCCGTCGTCGAGTAGCGCGTGTGGCCCACGGCCATGTGTCCCTGGAGGGTTTTGAGGTTGCCTTCGTCGAACACTTGGGACACGAGGCCCATGTCCTTATATACGAGGATTTGCTCGCCGTTCGAGGTCGCGATGCCTGCGGATTCTTGCCCGCGGTGTTGAAGCGCGTACAGCCCAAAGTAGGTGAGTGTGGCAACGTCTTCCCCTGGCGCGAACACGCCAAAAACGCCGCACTCGTCCTGCGGGCGGCGATCGTCGGGAAGGAGGTCGTGAGTGAGTCGTCCGTTCGCGGGTAGCACCAACCCAGTCTAATACGGCTCACGCCTCACGTGAATTGCAGAGGGGTTGTGGGGGTTTTGCCACAAAGTTGCCACGAGGTTGCCACGAAGCTGCCAGGAGGCTGCCACCAGGCCCGACCAATTGCATAGAAGTTGCGGGGGTTTGATCCGCTCCCGAAACCCCCACAACCCCTATGGAATCCAGGTAGGTTCGCTATTTCATTTCGCGCGAGCGCGCTCGAGCACCCAATCGATGATCACAGCAACGAGGGCGAGGCCCACTCCCACAAAAAGTACGCCGTAAAGCGCCGCAATCACGAGCGGCGCAAATTCGAATACGCCCCTGAGCATCCCCCACACGAGCCCCGAGACCGCGCCGATCACGAGGGCAAGAACAACCCATCCGCCAAGGTTCATGCGGCGCTCGCGGCGCACGAAAAGAGCGGTGGGCTGAGGCAATTCGGGGCACTCGGGCGAATCAGAGCCCTGGGGAGCGTCGACGACTTCGCTTTTCTCGTGCTCTTCGGGCGTGTTCTCGCTCATCACGTGTTAGTTCTCCTCGGTCGTAGTAGAGCGTCCGGAGCTTTCTCCAGCGGCGATTCTCCTAGCGATCGGCACGGGCAGGATTTCGGACAGGTCGCTACGCTCGCCCGAGGCACTCACGCCGCCACCTTTCGCGCGGCCCTCCGCCCAGGTCAGCTCGCCGGTCGCGAGGCGCATCCAGGTCGCGGCATTCATCTCGACGACCGCGGGCGGCGTGCCGCGCGTGTGGCTTGTGCCTTCGATGATTTGCACGGCGCCAAACGGTGGTACTCGCACTTCAACGGCACCGCCGGGGTAGTCCTCGGCGAGCACCTGGAGGGTGAAGCGCACCGCGAGCGCGAGGGTTGCCCGCGGCGTGTTTTCGCGGCTCTCGCACCAGGCACGGATCGCGGCCACGCCGTCGGAAATCGAGATCGCTTTACGCGCCGGCACCGTCGGACTCCTCCCCCGCGAGGCGTGCCTCGCCGGGAATGAGCGAGTGCACCGCGATCGTGTCCTCGCGGTCTGGGCCCACGCCGATCGCGGAAATGCGGCACCCTGCGAGTTCCTCGAGCCGGCGCACGTAGTTTTGCGCCTCGATCGGTAGCTCCTCAAACGTGCGGGCCTTCGAGATGTCCTCACTCCAGCCGGGCATCGTTTCGTACACCGGTTTGGCGTGGTGGAACTCGGTTTGCGTCATGGGCATGTCGCGGTGGAGTTCACCGTCGATCTCGTACGCGGTGCAGATCGGCACCTCGTCGAGGCCCGTGAGGATGTCAAGCTTCGTGAGCACGAGGTCGGTGAAGCCGTTGATGCGCACGGCGTGGCGAATCATGAGGGCGTCGTACCAACCGCAGCGGCGCGGACGTCCCGTGTTCACGCCCACCTCGTGGCCCTTTTGCTGGAGGTACTCGCCCCACTTGTCAAACAGCTCGGTGGGGAACGGCCCCGCACCTACGCGGGTCGTGTAGGCCTTGACGATGCCGATCGCGCGGTCGATGCGCGTGGGGCCAATGCCCGAGCCCGTGCACGCGCCACCCGCGGTGGGGTTCGAGCTCGTCACGAACGGGTAGGTGCCGTGGTCCACATCGAGGTAGGTGGCCTGGCCGCCTTCCATCAGCACGAGTTCACCGCGGTCGAGCGCGGTATTGAGCATCTCGGTCGTGTCCACGACCATGGGGCGGATCCGCTCGGCGTACTGGAGAAGGCCTGCCACGATCTCCTCTACCTCTACGGCCCGACGGTTGTAGAGCTTCACGAGCACACCGTTCTTCTGGCGAAGCGAGCCCTCAACCTTTTGGCGAAGGATCGACTCATCGAAGAGGTCCTGCACGCGGATACCGAGGCGGCCCACTTTGTCCATGTAGGCGGGGCCGATGCCGCGGCCGGTCGTGCCGATCGCGCGCTTGCCGAGGAATCGCTCGGTGACGCGGTCCATCGTCTGGTGGAAGGGGGCGACGATGTGCGCATTCGCGGAGATGCGCAGGTGCGAGGTGTCAACGCCGCGTGATTCGAGGGCGTCGATTTCCTCAAAGAGCGCATCGAGGTTCACGACCACGCCGTTGCCGATCACGGGTGTGGCGTTCGGGGAGAGAATCCCGGCAGGAAGGAGCTTGAGCTCGAACTTTTCGCCGTGGACGACGACCGTGTGGCCCGCGTTGTTGCCGCCGTTGGGCTTGACGACGTAATCGACGCGGTCGCCGAGAAGGTCGGTTGCCTTTCCCTTTCCTTCATCGCCCCACTGGGCTCCAACGATCACGATCGCGGGCATGACATCTCCTTCGGCGCGTCATCCTGGCGCGCGGTAGCGAAACAGCAAAGGCCTATTTTACGCGGGACGAGCGCGGAGGTTAAGGGGCGAGGGTTGTGGCGTCGCTCAGGCTCGGGTCTGATTCGGCGATGAAGTCTTTGAGTCGCTCTACCTCGCCCGTCTCGCCGATGGCCTCGGCGGCGCGCACGAGGTGGAGGAGGCACAGGAGGAAGCCGCGGTTGGGTTCGTGCGAGGCGGGAACCGCGCCCTGGCCTCGCCAGCCGGCGCGACGCAGTGCGTCGAGACCGCGATGGTAGCCGACTCGTGCAAACGCGTAGGCTTCGATCACATCGCCGTCAGCACTCGCTTCTTCTGCAAGGAGTGCCCACGCGAGCGGTGAGGTGGGGTGATCGGCAGCGATCTTCTTCGGGTCGTCGCCGTCGCGCTCGCGTACGGGACGATCGATTTCGTCGGGAAGATGTGTGGGCTCGGGGCCAAGGAGGTTGCCGCCAAGCTCGGGGCGGGGGCGTGAAGTCGTGTTGTCGCTCATACCTCCACCCTACAAAGAGCGCGTGTCACACACCCTGCACGCCTCGCCCTTCAGAAGGGCTCCGCCGTCACCTGCAACAATGGGGGCATGACTGAGACCCTTGACGGTTCCGAGCTTCTCACGGGGCCCCAGGCCGGAGGTGTGCTCGAGGCAGCCGTCACGAACGCTGGTGGCGAACTCGTTGAATGGACACTCGACCACGTCGATCACCGGCCCTCGCGCTCCACGAAAGCCATGTTCCGCACAAAGGTGCGCTGGGTAGAGATCGACGGCCCCGAGGCAGAGCCGCGCGACGAGCTGTTCGGCGTGAGCGCTCATATCGGCGAGCAAGAAAAGAACGTGCTCGCCCCCGAGCAGTCGCTCGTGATGACCGACGGCGACATGAACGTGCGCGTGTGGCGTTACCCGCACGACCCGTGGCTGCCGATGCTCCCGCAGGTGTGCTACCCGGACGTTCTCCATGAAACTCTCGCGCAGCTTGGAGTGGCAACGGGGTATGCGGAAGGCACGCCCGTACCCGTGGAAGTCGTGAGCTATCGTCCCGGTCGCCGCGCCGTGCTCAAGGCCACCCTTGCCGACCGCAATGTGTTCCTCAAGGTATTCCAGCCGCACACGACCGCGGGGGTCGTGAATCTCCACCACACACTGCTCGACGCGGGTGTGCCCGTTCCCGCTGTCCTTGGCACGACCGATGGTCTCGTTGTCCTCGCCGAGCTTCCCGGCACGGTGCTCGCGAAGGCCGTGATCGACGACGGTGCGCAGGCGTGCCACGCCGCGGATCTGGTCGCGATGCTCGATCGCCTGCCCGCTTCCCTCATGAACCAGCCCGTACGACCGCCCTGGACCGATTCCGCCGAGTTCTACGCGGGCGTGGTCGCCTCGAGCCTCCCCTCGCTCAAAGACCGCCTCGACGTGCTCGTGTACCGCATCGAACTCGGCCTCGCCGACGTTGAACGACGCATTGGACTCGAACCCACCGAGGTTGTCCACGGCGATTTTTACGAGGCGCAAGTGTTCGTGGACAATTCCCGCGTCGTTGGCGTGCTCGACATCGATGGTGTGGGTCCGGGCCGCCGCGCCGACGACCTCGCGTGCTTGTGCGCCCACCTCTCGGTGCTCGGCGACTACGCCAACCAAGGCCGGCTACCCCTCGATATTCACGAGCGCGTCGCCGAAGCAATCCGCACGTGGTACCCCATTTTCGCGGGCCGTGTGGACCCGCAAGAGCTCGCGTTGCGCGCCGCCGGCGTGGTGCTCTCCCTCGCCACCGGCCCGCATCGCCAGCAGGAAAACGACTGGGAACGCGCCACGGAGGCGATGGTGCGCGTAGCCGAAACATGGGTGCAGGTCGCCGAATATGGTCCGCATTACGTGGGGCCCATGCCGGGTGGGCTCATTTCCGGTTCCGACGCCACCTCGCCCCGCGACGCTGCTCAGGTTCACGAAGAGCAGCAGGGGCCCGAGATGGCCGACACGCGAGAAACCGTGAGCGAGTTCGAGCCTCCACAGGCTACCGAGCGCTCCCCCATCGTGGTGCCGTCGATCCCGAGCGCCGACACGTCGTTCGCGCACGGCGCCGCTCACTTTGAGCAAGATCCCACGATTCCACTACCGCCCATTCCCGAGCTTTCCGATCACCAGATGGAGATCGCCCTCGATGGCGCGAACGAACACTCTCACGAGCACTTCGGCCGTGCCGGAATCTCGATGTCGCCGCCCACTCCCGTGTATGCGCCGGGCATGCGAAGAAGCCCCCACGTGCGCCCGGCGCGCCACACGATGATGGAATCGATGGCGGCGGCGCAACCGTCGGATCCGCGCCCGCGCAATACTCACCGCGCCGATACGGCGGAGCCCGCACCCGAGAGGGCCACCTCCCCATCTCAGGACCCCGAGGAAGGAGTGCGCTGATGCGCGCAATTGTGCAAAAGGTGACCGGAGCGAGGGTGGAGATCCTCGATGATTCTTCCGCGACACCACGCCGCACGGGCGGCGAGTTTGAAGGTGAAGGGCTCGTGGTGCTGCTCGGCATCACGCACGAGGATGGCGACTCGGCCGTGGAAACCATGGCTCGCAAGATCTGCGAGTTGCGCATTCTCGACGACGAAAAATCCGCGCTCGAGAAGAACGCGCCCGTGATGATCATTTCCCAGTTCACGCTTTATGCGGACGTGCGCAAGGGCCGCCGCCCGAGTTGGAACAAAGCTGCTCCCGGCCCCGTCGCCGAACCGCTTGTCCAGCACGTCATTGACAAGGTGCGCGAGCGCGGCCTCACCGTGTACGAAGGCGAATTCGGCGCGCACATGCAGCTGAGTTTCACGAACGATGGTCCCATGACGATACTCATCGAGACCGAGTAGGGTGGAGACATGACGTACACACTGGTACTGCTCCGCCACGGCGAGAGCGAATGGAATCAAAAAAATCTCTTCACCGGTTGGGTTGACGTGCCCCTTTCTGACAAGGGCCGCGGCGAAGCCACCCACGGCGGTGAACTCATCAAGGAATCGGGCATCCTCCCGGATGTCGTGCACACGTCGCTTCTGCGCCGCGCGATCATGACCGCGAACCTTGCGCTTGATGCCGCTGATCGCCACTGGATTCCGGTGAAGCGCGACTGGCGCCTCAACGAGCGCCACTACGGCGCGCTCCAGGGCCTCGACAAGGCGGAGACCCGCGACAAGTACGGCGACGAGCAGTTCATGCTGTGGCGCCGCTCGTTCGACGTTCCGCCGCCTGCTATTGAGTCGGGTAGCGAGTTCAGCCAGGACGACGATCCCCGCTACGAGGGCACCGAAGTGCCGAAGGCCGAGTGCCTCAAGGACGTCATCGCGCGCTTCCTCCCCTACTGGGAAGAGGGCATCAAGCCTGACCTCGCCGCCGGTAAGACCGTTCTCGTGGCCGCGCACGGCAACTCGCTGCGCGCGCTCGTGAAGTATCTCGACGACATCTCGGACGAGGACATCGTTGGCCTGAACATCCCGACCGGCCAGCCTCTCGTGTACGAGCTCGACGAGAACTTCAAGCCCGTGACGAAGGGCGGCCGCTACCTCGATGAGGAAGCCGCGCGCAAGGCCGCCGAGGCCGTCGCCAACCAGGGAAAAAAATAGACTCCCGAATTCCATAGGGGTTGTGGGGGTTTCGGGCTCGCGCCCGCCCCGTAATCGCTCGGGTTCCGACGGTTCCCCCACAACCAGCGCCCCGGAGATCCACACGGATCTCCGGGGCTTTCCCTTTAATTCCGGTTGCTCCCCGGCTTCTCCTCCTCCCCCAGATTGCATAGGGGTTGTGGGGGTTTGACCGACGGCGTCCGGGTATAAAGAGTGGCCCCCGCTCCCGAAGGAGCAAGGGCCACTCTCAGCTATATGAGGGTGCCGCTACGGGCAGATCCTCACTTCTCGTTCTTGCGGCGACGCGTCACGAGCGCCACACCACCGGCGATGAGCGAAGCAGCAGCAGCCATGAGGCCACCGGTCTCCGCACCGGTACGCGGAAGGTGCCCGTTGTTGCTGTGCGACGGCTTAGCGGGAACCACCTTCACCGGCTCCTGCTTGCCGCCCGCGGGCGCCTCCGGGCCATTGTGGGTCGTCGGATCGGTGCCCTGAGCGATTTCCTTGCCATCGTGCACGTCGTCACCATCGGTGTCGGCGCTGTTCGGATCCGTGGGGCGGTTGCCGAACTTGTCGTTCTTGGCCCCCGAAACCTCGTCACCGTCGTTGATGCCGTCACCGTCGGTGTCAGCCTTCGTCGGATCGGTCGGTTTGTTGCCGAAGTCCTTGTTCTTCTCACCCGAGACCTCGTCACCGTCGTTGAGGCCGTCACCATCGGTATCAGCCTTGTTCGGATCCGTGCCAAGCTCCTTCTCCTTGGCATCGGTCAGGCCATCACCATCGGTATCAGCCTTGTTCGGGTCGGTGCCGTTGGTGATCTCGTCACCATCGTTCACACCGTCACCATCGGTGTCAGCCTTCTTCGGATCAGTCGGGTCACCCTTACCGTCACCGTCGAAGTCCTTGTTCTTCTCACCCGAGACCTCGTCACCGTCATTGA